>NZ_CP011144.1:3243100-3567410 GCF_000972865.1 Pseudoxanthomonas suwonensis | reverse complement strand
CGCCGGTTTCTTCTTCGCCGGCTGTCCGGCCGCGGTTTTTTTCGGTGGTGCCATGGGCGGGGTTCCGTGGTCTCTGGCGTCGGCCGCATGGCGGTCGCGCCCTGAAGTGCGCTTCCTACAAGAAGATCAATCTGCCAGCCGCTCAGCCATGCCGCTGCTGGAAATCGTGCATGAAATCGACCAGCGCCTGCGCGCCGGCCACCGGCATGGCGTTGTACAGCGAGGCGCGCAGCCCGCCGACCGCCTTGTGCCCCTTCAACGCCAGCAGGCCGGCCGCCTTCGACTCGGCGACGAAGCGCGCGGTCAGGGTCTCGTCGGACAGGAAGAACGGGATGTTCATCCGCGAACGTACCGCCGGGGCCACTTCGTTGCGGTAGAAGCCGCCGGACGCGTCGATCGCGCCGTAGACGAGTCCGGCCTTGGCCGCATTGCGCCGCGCGAATTCCTCCACTCCGCCCTCGTCAAGCATCCACTTCACGGTCAGGCCGAGCAGGTACCAGTTCCAGGTCGGCGGGGTGTTGAGCATCGAGTCGCGCGCCGCGTGCGAGGCATAGGTGAAGATGTCCGCGCGCGGCTGGCCCTCGCGCTGCAACAGCTCGCGGCGCACGATCACCACCGAGATCCCGACCGGGCCCAGGTTCTTCTGCGCGCCGGCGTAGATCAGCCCGTAGCGGGACACGTCCACCGGTTCGGAGGCGATCGAGGAACTGAAGTCGGCGAACAGCGGTGCGGCGCCCACCTCCGGCGTGTCGCGGAACTCGACGCCGTGGATGGTCTCGTTGGCGGTGATGTGGACGTAGGCCGCATCCGCGCTCAGCGACCAGGTGTCGCGCGGCGGGATGTCGCGGAAGCCGCCCGGCCCGCCGTCGGCGGCCACGTGCACGCGCACGTACGGCTCGACCTGCCTGATCGCGGTCCTGCCCCAGTGGCCGGTGACCACGTAGTCGGCGACCTGCCCGGGCGCGGCGAAGTTCAGCGCCAGCAGTGCCTGCTGGGTGGTCGCGCCGCCGGCCAGGAACAGCACCGCGTAGTCGTCCGGCACCGACAGCAACCGGCGCAGGTCGGCCTCGGCCTGCGCGGCCACGTCCATGAATTCTGCGCCGCGATGGCTCAGCTCCACGATCGAGGCGCCCACGCCGTTCCAGTCCAGCATCTCGGCCTGCGCCTGGCGCAGGACCGGTTCCGGCAATGTCGCAGGGCCGGCACTGAAGTTGTAGGCGCGCGCCATGAACCACCCGTCACGAAAGGTCCCGTAGTATGCCGCAGTGCAGCGGTTGCGGGCGCAACCAAGACCGGCGCCGACGACCGCGTGCGATGCCGGGAACCGCCCTGCCCCGGCCGCGGTCCCAACCGTTGCGTTCCACCGGAGCCATGCGATGCCGATCCTGCGCCTGCCCAGGATTCCTGCCGGCGAAATCACCGACGAGCCGGTCTACCGCGACCGTCGCCGGTTGCTGGCCGCCTTCGCCGCCAGCCCGCTGCTCGGCGCCGTGTCCGGTTGCGCCGAGGCCGAACCTCCGCCGCCACCGAAGACAGCGATCAGCAGCGCCGACGCGAAGGCCGGCTTCCGCACGGACGAGGAACTCACCCGCTACGAGGACATCACCACCTACAACAACTTCTACGAATTCGGCACCGACAAGGGCGACCCCTCGCGCGCGGCCAAGACGCTGCGTACCTCGCCCTGGTCGGTGGCCGTGGACGGCGAATGCGCCAGGCCCGGCCGCGTCGCGCTGGAAGACCTGCTGCACGGGCTGGCGCCGCAGGAGCGCGTCTACCGGCTGCGCTGCGTCGAGGGCTGGTCGATGGTGATCCCGTGGCTGGGCGTGCCGCTGGGCGACGTGCTCAAGCGCTTCGAACCGACCTCCCGGGCGAAGTACGTGGCCTTCACCACCCTGGCCGATCCCAAGCAGATGCCGGGCATCCGCTACCGCTCGATCAACTGGCCGTATCGCGAGGGCCTGCGCATCGACGAGGCCATGCACCCGCTGACCCTGCTGGCCACCGGCCTGTACGGCAAGCCGCTGCCGCAGCAGAACGGCGCGCCGCTGCGGCTGGTGGTGCCGTGGAAGTACGGTTTCAAGTCGATCAAGTCCATCGTGGCGATCCGCTTCGCCGAGCGGATGCCGCCGACGGCCTGGCACGACCTGCAGCCGTCGGAGTACGGCTTCTTCTCCAACGTCAACCCGGACGTCGACCACCCGCGCTGGAGCCAGAAGACCGAGCGCCGCATTGCCGGCAGCAAGAGCAAGCTGTTCGCCGGGCGGATCCCGACCCGCCCGTTCAACGGCTACGCCGAGCAGGTCGCCGCGATGTACGCCGGCATGGACCTGCGCAAGTGGTACTGACCGCGACCGTGGCGGCGACGGGCGACGCATGAGCCGCCGCCCGCGACCGCCCACGCCGGCGGCGCTGGTGTGGGCCAAGGCCGCCGTGCATGTGGCCGCGCTGCTGCCGGCGGCGTGGCTGGCCTGGCAGATCGCCGACGTATGGCGCACCGGCAGAGACGCGCTCGGCGCCGACCCGGTGGCCGAGATCGAGCACCGCACCGGCCTGTGGGCGCTGCGCCTGTTGCTGCTGACCCTGGCGGTGACGCCGCTGCGGCAGCTCACCGGCCAGGCGGTGCTGCTGCGCTTCCGGCGCATGCTCGGCCTGTACGCCTTCTTCTACGCGAGCCTGCACCTGACCGCCTACCTGGTGCTGGACCTCGGCGGCTACTGGACGCAGGTGTTCGAGGAGATCGCCAAGCGCCCGTACATCACCGTCGGTTTCGCCGCCTGGCTGCTGCTGGTGCCGCTGGCGATCACCTCCACCCTGGGCTGGATGCGGCGGCTGGGCCGGCGCTGGGGCCAGTTGCACCGGCTGGTCTACGCCGTGGGCGTGCTGGCGGTGCTGCACTTCTGGTGGCTGGTGAAGTCCGACCTGCGCGAGCCGGCGCTGTACGCGGCGATCCTGGCGGTGCTGCTGGGCTGGCGCGCGGTGCGGTGGCTCAGCGCGCGCCAAACCACAGCAGCGCGCTGAACACCAGGCCCAGCAGCAGCGCGGCCAGCAGCAGCCAGGGCAGGCGCGCCCGGGGCCGGGCCGGGCCATCGTCCGACACTGCGGCAACCGGCTCGGTCTCCGCGGCCGGCACCGTCGCCTGCGACGGAACGTCCGCCGGCGCGGCCGGGAATTCCACGACGAACCGGTGCTGCCCGTCGAACACCACCTGGTCGCCCACACCGAGCACAGCGTCGCGCACCGCCACGCCGTTCACCACGCTGGATTCCTGGCCGAGGCCGCGCAGCAGGACCACGTCCCCATGCCGCTCAAGCAGCGCATGCCGCGCCGGGAACGCGGGGTCGTCGATGCGGATGTCGGCCTCGCGCGAGGTGCCGACCAGCCGCGGCGGACCGAGAGTGAAGCTGCGGCCATGGTGCTGGCCACCCACGCCGCGCAGGACGACGCGGGGGTCGCCGGCATGCTCGCCCGGGTCCAGCGGCGCCGGCCGCGGCCGCAGCGGCGCGCGCACCAGCAGTTCCACACCGTCGACGTAGACCGCGTCGCCGGCACGCAGCAGCGCCATCCGCTGCACCGGGCGCCCGTTGACGTGGACCCCGCGGGCGCCGGGAGGCACCTGCAGCCACAGCCCACGCCGGTCCAGGCAGAACTGCAGCAGCAGCACCCCGGGCAGCGCATCGCCGATCCCCAGCGCGCCGTTGGGCTGGCGGACGACGCGGTGGACGCCGGGGGACAGGGGGTGGTCCGCCTGCTGGCGCTGGGCGAAATGGAGTTGCAGGTCGGACATTGGGGGCAGAGCCTAGCATTCGGATGCCCGTCCCGCTGGCCCTGTGCCGGCATCGCGGCTACCCTTTCCGCCCCCCGTTCCCGACCTGCGCCATGGCCCGCATCGACATCCTGCATCCGCACACCCGCAGCGCGGACGAGGCGCGCGCGATCGTCGACGGCATCGCCGCGCAGCTGCGCGACCGCTACGGGGTTTCCGGTGCTTGGCAGGGCGACTCGGTCCAGCTGTCCGGCCCCGGCCTGCAGGGCCAGGTCGAGCTGCTGCCGCGCCAGGTCCGGGTGACGGCCGAACTGGGTTTCCTGCTGTCGGCGCTGCGCGGCCAGGTCGAGGCCGAGATCCGGCGGGTGCTGGACGAGCGCCTGGACTGACGGCGGGCAACTCACGTCCTCTTATCGCGCCGGTGCGCAGACTGGTCCGGTCGCGAACACCACGAGGACCGGACATGAGCGCTGAACCCGACACCCCCGGCCACACCCCCGGACTGGGCAGCGTCGCCGACCTGCAGGCACAGGCCGGCCGCATCGCCCGCGAACTGGGTGACAACGCCCACCAGGTCTGGCTCGCCGGTATCGGCGCGCTGGCCCGCGCACAGAACGAGGGCAGCCGGCTGTTCGACCAGCTGGCCGAGGAAGGCCGCCAGGTCGAGGGCGCGGATGCTTCGGCCGCCGGCGCCGCCGGCCGGCTGGAAGGCCTGCGCCAGAGCCTGGACTCGGCGATGGGCCGGGCACAGGCCCGCGCCGGCGAGGCCTGGGAAACCATGGGCAAGGTGTTCGAGCAGCGCGTGCAGCAGACGTTGCGCCAGCTCGATGTGCCCACCCGCGACGACCTGGACGCGCTCGGCGCGCGCATCGACGCGCTGACCCGCGAACTGCAGCGCTCGCGCGGTACGGACGCCGCTGCCCCGCCGCCGCCGGAAATCTGACCTCCACCGGTTTGTTGCAGAGCACAAAGCGCTGCGGCAGAATCGGAACCGGCCCGCCAGTCCCACCGCCGTTTGCTCCCCTCCCCTCTCGGCTACCGGACTGGCGGGCCACTTTCTTTCCGGCGCGCGCCATCGCCAGACGTGTAACATCGCGCTCCGGTACAGGGGCTTTCTGGCAGGGATCCGCATGTCTTCCTGGATATTGGGACTGGCCTTGGCTGCGCTCGCGGCCGTGTTGGCAGTGATCTACTTGTGGCTGGTGCGGCGTCAGGAAACGGAAACCGCCGCAGGCCTGCGTGCATTGGCCAACCTGCGCTGGCGCGAGTTCGCCACGATCATCGGCCAGGCCATGCAGCAGCGCGGCCTGCGCGACGCCAGCCACGGTCCCGATCCGGGCAGCGACTCGAGCAGCAGCCAGTTGCTGATGACCGACGGCGACAGCCGCTGGCTGCTGTCGTGCAAGCACGGCATGGCCTACCGCCTCGGCGAATCGAGCGTGGAGGAACTGGCCAGTGCGATGGACATGGCCGGCGCGCGCGCCGGGATCCTGCTCACCGAGGGCCGCGCCGAGCGCGACGCGCTGGCCGCCGCGGCCGCGCGCGGCATCGAAGTCATCGACGGTCGCCGCCTGTGGCCGCTGCTCAAGCCGTTCATGCCCGCCGACACGACCCGGCGCATCGAGGCCGACGCCACCGCGCAGGCCAAGCGGCACACCCTGATCGCGCTGGGCGCCTCGCTGGCGCTGGGCCTGGTGGTGGCGGTGCTGCTGCCGCAGCTGGAATCTTCGGCGAACCGCGATTCCGCCACGGTCGCCGCGACGCCGACGTCGGCACCCGCCGCCACGCCGGCGACCCCCGCCGAACCCGCCGCCGCAGCGGCGGCCCCCGTCGACGATGACGTCATCCAGGAGAACCCGGACGACACCACCCTGGCCCGCTACCAGAGCGACGTCGCGCGCACGCTGTCCGAGGTGCCCGGTATCACCCGCGCCTACTGGCTGACCCGCGCCACCCTGGTGATCGACCGCAGCGGCAGCGACCAGATGGTCTGGCCGCTGATCTGCAGCGAGCTGGAGCGCTACCCGCCGCTGCGCACCGTGCGCGTGCAGCTCAACCCGCGCCCGGGCAGCGAAGATGCCGTGCGCTGGAGGCAGTGCCGGACGATCTAGGCACGCCGGTTGGTCTGGCGATGCCGGCTGCAATGACAGCCGCATCGCGAACGGGAGCCATCGTCAGTTCGCCTCTGCTGGCCTTGCCCATCCCTCGCCCGTCGTCCCGGCGAAGCGCTTCATCACAGCCGAAGCGATCTATAACAGCCGAATGGCTGGTCACGCCGGGACCCAGTGACTTTCCTCGCGACCTGTCCGTTCGCGGCAAAGCCAGAAGTCGCTGGGTCCCGGCGTTCGCCGGGACGACGGGGTCGTTGCTCCATGCGCCAACCCTGGCTGCAGCGCCGTAGGCGCAATGCCGCACGAACGTTGCATCAGGCACTGCGGATGCCGGCCCGGCCGGCTCCGGCAGCGATCGGGCGGAATCCGGCGGCAGCGGCCACGAACGGCACGGCGACGCTACGCGACACCCGAAAACACGAACGCCGGCCCATGGCCGGCGTTCGCTCTCCCGCATGCGCAGGCTCAGGCCTGCGGTGCGGACTCCGCCGCCGCGGCATCGTCGCCACGCGCGACCGTCGGCTCGTCCTCTTCGTCCAGCGAGGCGTCCACCCGCTCGACCGCCTGGAGCGACTCGCCCTCGCCCAGCCGGATCAGGGTCACGCCCTGGGTGTTGCGGCCGACCTGGGAGATCCCCGAGGCGCGGGTACGCACCAGGGTGCCGCCGTCGGAGATCAGCAGGACCTCGTGCTGCTCGGACAGCTGGATCGCGCCGACCAGCTTGCCGTTGCGGGCGCTGGTCTGGATCGCGATCACGCCCTGGGTGCCGCGGCCCTTCTTCGGGTACTCCTCCAGCGGCGTGCGCTTGCCGTAGCCGCGTTCGCTGGCGGTGAGGATGTCGCCCTCGCCCTCCGGCACCACCAGGCTGACCACCTCCCCGCCATCGGCCAGGCGGATGCCGCGCACGCCGGTGGCGGTGCGGCCCATCGAACGCACTTCGGACTCGTCGAAGCGCACCGCCTTGCCGTTGGAAGCGAACAGCATGATGTCGGCGGCGCCGTGGGTCAGGGCCACGCCGACCAGCGCGTCGCCCTCGTCCAGGTTGATCGCGATCTTGCCGCGCGCCAGGCGGAAGGCGAACTCGGTCAGCGGGGTCTTCTTGACCGTGCCGTTGCGGGTGGCGAAGAACACGTACAGGCCTTCGGCGTACTCGCGCACCGGCAGCACGGCCTGGACCTTCTCGCCTTCCTCCAGCGGGATCCAGTTGATGATCGGCCGGCCACGGGCATTGGAGCCGGCCTCGGGCAGCTGGTGCACCGGCAACCAGAACACCTTGCCGTTGCTGGTGAAGGTCAGCAGCGTGTCGTGGGTGTTGACCAGCCACAGCTGGTCGATGAAATCCTCTTCCTTGGTCGCCGCCGCGCTGCGGCCGCGGCCACCGCGCCTCTGTGCGCGGTACGCCGACACCGGCTGACGCTTGGCGTAGCCGGCGTGCGACAAAGTCACCACCACGTCTTCCGGCGCGATCAGGTCGAGGATGTCCAGGTCCTCCTCGCTGGCGCGGATCTCGCTGCGGCGCGCGTCGCCGAACTCCTCCTTGAGGTTGTTCAGCTCGGTGCGGATCACTTCGCGCAGCACGTCCGGATCCTCGAGGATCTCGATCAGGCCGCGGATGGTCTCCAGCAGCTGGCGGTACTCCTCGGTCAGCTTTTCCTGCTCCAGGCCGGTAAGGCGGTGCAGACGCATCTCCAGGATCTGCTGGGCCTGGGTCTCGGTCAGCCGGTATTGCCTGATTGAAGCCGGCCCGTCGACCAAGCCGACCCCGGCCGGCAGGTCGTCCGGCTTGGACGCCTCGGCGCCGGTCGCGGCCAGCAGCGCGCCGACCAGGCCCGGCTCCCAGGTGCGGCCGAGCATGCGCTCCCTGGCCACCTGCGGGCTCTCCGAGGTCTTGATCAGCTCGATCATCTCGTCGATGTTGGCCAGCGCGACGGTCAGGCCTTCGAGCACGTGGGCACGGGCGCGGGCCTTGCGCAGTTCGAAGATGGTGCGGCGGGTCACCACCTCGCGGCGGTGGCGCAGGAAGGCGTCGAGGATCTGCCTGAGGTTGACCAGCTGCGGGCGGCCGTCGACCAGCGCCACCATGTTGATGCCAAACACCGACTCCAGCTGGGTCTGCTGGTAGAGGTTGTTGAGCACCACCTCGGCCGAGTCGCCGCGCTTGACCTCGATGTAGATGCGCATGCCGTCCTTGTCGGACTCGTCGCGTAGTTCGGAAATGCCCTCGAGCTTCTTTTCCTTGACCAGCTCGGCGATCTTCTCGATCAGCCGCGCCTTGTTCACCTGGTACGGAATCTCGGTGACGATGATCGCCTCGCGGCCGTTGTCGGCCACCTCGACCTCGGCCTTGGCGCGCATGCGCACGCGGCCACGGCCGGTGCGGTAGGCCAGCTGGATGCCGCCGACGCCATTGATGATGCCCGCGGTCGGGAAGTCCGGACCGGGGATGTGCTGCATCAGTGCGTCGACGTCGAGCTCGGGCTCGTCGATCAGCGCCAGCAGGCCGTTCACCACCTCGGTGAGGTTGTGCGGCGGGATGTTGGTGGCCATGCCCACGGCAATACCGGCCGAACCGTTGACCAGCAGGTTCGGGAACCGGGTCGGCATGACCGTCGGCTCCTGTTCCTTCTCGTCGTAGTTGGGCTGGAAGTCGACGGTTTCCTTGTCGATGTCGGCGATCAGCTCGTGGGTCAGGCGCGACATGCGCGCCTCGGTGTAACGCATCGCCGCCGCGGCGTCGCCGTCGACCGAGCCGAAGTTGCCCTGCCCGTCCACCAGCAGGTAGCGCAGCGAAAACGGCTGGGCCATGCGCACCAGCGTGTCGTAGACCGACTGGTCGCCGTGCGGGTGGTACTTGCCGATGACGTCGCCGACGATGCGCGCGGACTTGTAGTACGGCTTGTTGCTGTGCGCACCGAGCTCGTTCATCGCGAACAGCACGCGCCGGTGCACCGGCTTCAGGCCATCGCGGACGTCGGGAAGCGCGCGGCCGACGATCACGCTCATGGCGTAATCGAGGTAGCTGCGGCGCATTTCGTCTTCGAGGTTGACCGGGATGATTTCTTTGGCGGTTTCGGTCATTCAGGACGCTTCGGTTGGGGCGGATCGGCGCCCGCGCCATGGCGGCAGCGGCGGGCGGTGCGGAACCGGCGGATTGTAGCACAGGGCGGCACCCCGAGGCCCGCCATTCCATGCAGAAACAAGAACTTGCGCGTCCCATAGCCCCCTCGGGAGGGGTACGGCGCCCGCCCACCCGACCCGGGCCGAGGAAGGTTCGCGCAGGGACTTCCCTTCGCCCGGAAACTGTGCATACACTGTATGCACAGTATGTACAGTAGCCTCCACATCTCGCAGACGGACGCCCGCCCGATGTACCTCCAGATCATGGAGCAGATCCGGGCGCGCATCGCCGCCGGCGATTGGCCGGCCGGGAAGGAACTGCCGTCGATCCGGGCACTGGCGGCGGGCCTCAACGTCAGCGTGATCACCGTCAAGCGCGCCTATCTGGACCTGGAGTCCGAAGGCGTGATCGTGACCCGCCACGGCAAGGGTTCGTTCGTGGCCGAGGCCGGCAACCTGGCCAGCGAGATCCGGAACCAGAAGCTGGACGAGCACCTGGAGGCCGCCGCCGGGATCGCCCTGCAACTGGGCCTGTCCCCCGAAGAACTGGCGGCGCGCCTGCGCCGCGTGCAACAGAAGCTGGAATCGAAATGACTGCGACCCGACACATCGAGATGCGCGGCGTCACCAAGGCGTTCCGCTTCTTCACCCTGCAGGACCTCTGGCTTGATCTGGAACCGGGACAGGTGCTCGGCTTCGTGGGCCCGAACGGCGCCGGCAAGAGCACCACCATCCGCATGGCCATGGGAATGCTGGCCCCCGACGCGGGCGAGATCCGCGTGCTGGGTTGCCCGATGCCCGAGGCGCAGGCCGTGGCCAAGCGCGACATCGGCTACGTCTCGGCGGACATGCGCCTGATGCCCAATGCCACGCTGGGCTGGCACATGACGCTGGTGTCCTCGATCTACCCGGACTGGGACGCGGACTACGCCGCCCGGCTGATCCGGCGCTTCAACCTGCGCCCGGCGCAGACGGCACGCAGCCTCTCGCACGGCGAACACATCAAGGCCACGCTGCTGCTGGCGCTGGCGCGCCGCCCGCGGCTGCTCATCCTCGACGAGCCCACCACCGGCCTGGACCCGGTGGCGCGCCACGAGCTGCTCACCGAGTTCATGGACGTGCTGCGCGACGAGCGCCGCTCCATCCTGTTCTCATCGCACAACACCGTGGACGTGGAGCGCATCTCCGATCGCATCACCTTCCTGGACCGCGGCCGGATCGTGGACAGCGGCGACAAGGAGGAGTTCCTGGAGCGCTGGCGCCGGATCGAGGTGCAGCTGGCGCCGGGCGCCACCCTGCCGGAACTGCCGGACATCGTCGGCCACGCCTGCGACGGCCACTTCCATACCCTGACCACCAACCGCTTCGACGAACGGCAACTGGCGCAACTGGGCCCGGCGGTGCGCCACGTGCAGCGCATGAGCCTGGAGGAGATCTTCGTCGCCAACGTCATGCACCACCGGGAGGCGCGCGGCCAATGAGCATCGTCATCCGCAAGCTCGTCGCCAAGGAGCTGTACCTCAACCGCTGGATGATGGCCGGCACCGCCGTGGCCGCCGCGCTCGCCGCCCTGGTCTGCAGCTTCGGTGCGACCGCCTTCAACATCGGCTCGCTGGCCTGGATCACCGCCGTCATCGCCTGCGGCGTCATGCTCGCCCTCTACGGCGTCACCCAGGAGCGCAAGGAACAGTCGCTGCAGTTCGTGCTCAGCCTGCCGGTCTCGATCCGCGGGTACGTGTTCGCCAAGACCGCCGGCCTGCTGTTGAGCTACATGGTGCCGTGGCTGGTGGCCACGGCCTCGGCGGTCGTCCTGGTGCTGGCCTCGCCGGATGTGCCGGACGGCATGCTGCCCTACGTGGCCCTGCTGTCCGGCTTCCTGCTCGCCAACTTCTCGGTGGTGCTGTGCGCAGCGCTGCATGCGCGCTCGGAGGCCGCCGTGATCGCGATCATCATCGTGACCAACATGGCGGTGAGCATCTTCATGTTCGTCGTCGGCGCCCTGCCCGGGATCCGCGACCACCTGTCGGGCCCGGTTCCGGTCTGGAACGGCACGGTCCTCAACGTCCTGCTCGTCGAATTCCTGGTTCTCGCCATCGCCGTCGCGCTGCCGCTGGCCACGGCCGCGCGCCGCCGCGACTTCATCTGAGGAACCCCGCCCATGCACCACGCCGACCCACAACGCCTGCACGCACTGGATGCCGTGCGCGGCTTCGCGCTCCTGCTCGGCGTGGCCTTCCATGCCGCGCTGTCGTTCATGCCCGGATGGCCGCCCGGCATCTGGGCCATGGTCGACAACTCGCCCAGCCCCTTCCTCGCCGATGCCGCGTTTGTCGCGCACATCTTCCGCATGTCGCTGTTCTTCCTGCTCGCCGGCTTCTTCGCCCGGCTCCTGCACCAGCGCCTGGGCACCGGCGGCTTCTGCAGGAACCGGTTGCTGCGCATCGCCGTGCCGCTGGTGATCGGCTGGGTGGTTCTGTATCCGCTGATCATGTGGATCTGGATCGCGGGCGTCAGCAAGTCCTTCGGCGGCAACCTGCCGCCGATGCCGGAGATGCCGAAGGCCTTCGGCGCCTTCCCGCTGGCGCACCTGTGGTTCCTGTACCAGCTGCTGCAGCTCTATGCGGTCACGCTGCTGGTCCGCGCCCTGGTCGTGCGCATCGACCGCTCGCGCAAGCTGCGCGGCGCGGTGGACGCACTGGTCTCGGGCATGCTCCGGGTGCCGCTGGTGGTGCTGCTGCTCGGCATCCCGGTGTCGCTGGCGCTGATGGCGCTGCCGATGTGGTTCTACTGGTCGGGAATCCCCGCGCCGGACCAGACCGTGATCCCGCAACCGGCGCCGCTGGTGGGCTATGGCGTGGCCTTCGGCTTCGGCTGGCTGGTGCACCGCTCGCGCGACGCGCTGGCCTCGATCGCCAGGCACTGGCTGCCGAACCTGCTGGCGGGCACGCTGGCCGCCGCCTGGATGCTGGCGAGCCTGCGCGTGTCGCCGATGGCACCGCCGGGATTCCCGGCCAATCCCTTCGACCTGGTCGACGACACCACCCTCACCAAGTCCGGCTTCGCGCTGATGTCCGGCGTGGCCGCGTGGGGCCTGGCGATGGGCATCACCGGGGCCGCGCTGCGCTTCCTGTCCGGCCCCAGCCCGCTGCGCCGCTACATCGCCGACGCCTCGTACTGGGTGTACCTGGCGCACCTGCCGGTGGTCGTGGCGCTGCAGGTCTGGGTAGGCCATTGGCAGCTGCACTGGGGCATCAAGTATCCGTTCGTCCTGGCGGTGAGCCTGATCGTGCTGTTCGCCAGCTACCACTGGCTGGTGCGGCCGACGGCCGTCGGCCAGTTGCTCAATGGCCGCCGGTATAGGCGCGGCAAGTCCGCGGGCGCGCCGCCCGACCCGTCTTCGCCGGCTCCGGTACCGCCACCCGGCAGCGGCGGTTCGCCGGTCGCGGAGCTGCGTGGCATCACCAAGACGTTCGGCAACGTCACCGCACTGGACGGCATCGACCTCCAGGTGCGCGGCGGCGAGTTGCTGGCCGTGCTCGGGCCCAACGGCGCCGGCAAGTCCACCGCCATCGCGCTGTGGCTGGGCCTGATCGAAGCCGACGGCGGCAACGCCACCCTGCTCGGCGGCGACCCACAGGAGATCGCCCGCCGCCAGGGCCTGGGCGTGATGCTGCAGGACGTGGAGCTGCCCAAGGAACTGAGCGCGCACGAACTGGTGCGGCTGGCCTCGAGCTACTACGCCGATCCGCTGCCACTCGAGGAGACCCTGCACCGCGCCGGCGTCTCCGCCTTCGCCGGCAGGCCCTACGGCAAGCTCTCCGGCGGGCAGAAGCGGCTGGTCCAGTTCGCCGTGGCCATCTGCGGGCAGCCGCGCGTGCTGTTCCTCGACGAGCCCACGGTGGGCCTGGACGTGCAGGCGCGCCAAGCGCTGTGGGCCAGCATCCGCAGCCTGCTCTCGGGCGGATGCTCCATCGTGCTCACTACCCACTACCTGGAGGAAGCGGAGGCGCTGGCCGACCGGGTCACGGTGATCGCCAAGGGCCGGGTGGTGGCCTCCGGCAGCGTCGACGACATGCGCGCGCTGGTGGCGCAGCGCCGGATCAGCTGCGAGTCGCGGCTCAGCGCCGCCGAGGTGGGCGGCTGGCCCGGCGTGCTCGACGCGCGCCTGGAGCGCGACCGCCTGCACCTCACCGCCAGCGACGCCGAGACCGTGGTGCGCCGCCTGCTCGCCGAGGATCCCACCCTCGCCCGGCTGGAAGTGCGCCAGGCCGGGCTCGACGAAGCATTCAACGAACTCACCCGGGAGGCCGCATGAACGCCGATGCCCTGAACGATCGCGCCCTCGCGGGACCGCCGCCGCGGCGGCTCATGGCCGCCTACCTCGAGGAGACCCGCTGCGAGGCGCTGCGGCTGCTGCGCAACCCCGGCCTGGCCTTCCCGGTGCTGGTCATGCCGGTGGCGCTGTACGCGCTCATCGGGCTGGTGGTGACCGCCGACGCCACGGCCAAGGATCCCATGGTGGGGGTGTTCCTGTTCTCGGCGTTCTCGGTGATGGCGATCAGCATGCCGGCGCTGTTCGGCATCGGCACGTCGCTGGCGATGGAGCGCGAGATGGGCATGCTGCGGCTGAAGCGCGCGCAGCCCGCGCCGACGGGATCCTGGCTGGTGGCGAAGATCGCGTGCGGGCTCGCCTTCGGCGCCATCGCCTACCTGCCGATCCTCGGTGTGGCGCTGGCGGCCGGCCGCCTGCCGCTGGAACCGGTGCGGATCGTCGCCATGAGCGCGACGCTGCTCGCCTGCGCAATCCCCTTCTGCGCTATGGGGTTGATGATCGGCACCCTGTTCCGCGGCAGCTCCGCGCCCGGCTACGCCAATCTGGTCTACCTGCCCGGCTGCTACCTCTCCGGGATGTTCTTCCCACTGCCCCAGTCGATGCACTGGCAGGTGCCGCTGTGGCCGCAGTTCCACGTCAGCCAGCTGGCCATGCACGCCGGCGGCATCGACAAGCTCCAGTTCGTGCCGGTGCTGGTGGCCGCGGGCGGCGCGGTGGGGTTCACCGTGCTGTTCAGCGCGGTCGCGATCTGGCGGCTGGCGCGCAAGGGTTGAGGCGCAGGAAGGGTTTTTCTCCCGACTCCGGGGAAGGCCGCCCGGCTCCCGGGTCAGCCGCAGGCGTCGTCGCGAACCAAGGGCGTCGGCTTCGGTGTGGGGCCGTCGCTACGGCCCTGGAGCAAAAAGCACTGGCTTTAGCCGGGGCCGCCGTCCGATCGTTCCGGGTTTCCTGCAGGAGCACAGCTTGCTGGCGACACGGGCGTCGGAACCATGAGGGCATCGCCTGTGCCGAGGTCGTCGGGTCGCCGGCTGAACCCGGCTCCTACAACAGCCAAGGCGCGGCCGCTCTTCTGTAGGAGCTGACTTCAGTCGGCGACACGGGCGTCGGAATCACGAGGGCGTCGCCTGTGCCGACGGCGTCGCGTCGCGGGCAAGCCCGGCTCCTACAGAACAGCGCAACGACGGCTGTTGCTTCTGGACGCCGGAACGGAGCCACGACCTCGACGTTCCCGAAGACGTGGCAGTGCGGGTGTGTTGCGGCAGCGGCCAGGGATGGCCGCGTCGGCGAGTCGGCACACGGATGTGCCGTCGAGCCGACCGCAACACACCCGCACTGCCGCGGCTCAGCCCGAAGCCGCGCCACGATGCGTCCCGGCAGCCGAAGTCGATGAACGCGCCGCCGCGCGCTGCGGCAATGACACCCTTGCGGTTGCGGTTGCCATCGCGGCCCATTCCTCTCAAACAGGCCAAGAACCGCAAGCGTGCTCGATCGCCTCCGCCCCCTTATCCGAACAGCGCCCGCATCTTCGCCGCGTCCGGCCGCTCGACCACGCCCTTCTCGGTGACGATCGCGTCGATCAGATCCGCCGGGGTCACGTCGAACACCGGATTCCAGGCACCGATGCCCTCGGCCACCGTGCGCACGCCACCGACCCCGTGCAGCTCGCCCGGGTCGCGCTGCTCGATCTCGATGGCGCCGCCGTCGGGCGTGTCCAGGTCCACGGTTGAGGACGGCGCCACGACCATGAACTTCACCCCGTGGTGGCGGGCGGCAATGGCCAGCTGGTAGGTGCCGATCTTGTTGGCGGTGTCGCCGTTGGCGCAGATCCGGTCGGCGCCCACCACCACCCACTGCACCGACCCGGTCTTCATCAGGTGCGCGGCGGCCGAGTCGGCGATGAGCGTGGCCTCGATCCCGTCCTGCTGCAGCTCCCACACCGTCAGGCGCGCGCCCTGCAGCCACGGCCGGGTCTCGCCGGCGAACACGCGGCCGATGCGGCCCTCGGCCACGCCGGCGCGGATCACGCCCAGCGCGGTGCCGAAGCCGGCAGTGGCCAGCGAGCCGGTGTTGCAGTGGGTCAGCACGCCGCTGCCCGGCGCGACCAGCGCCGCGCCCAGCGCGCCCATGTGGCGGTTGGCGGCCAGGTCCTCGTCGGCGATCGCCTGCGCCTCGCGTTCGAGTGCCTGCCGCCAGTCCGCGCCCACGCCGTCCAGCGCGCGGCGCATCCGCGCCAGCGCCCAGGCCAGGTTGACCGCGGTCGGCCGCGCGGCGTTGAGCCGCTGCAGCGCCGGTTCGAGCCTGCTCAGCGCTTCGGCGCCGTCGTCGGCCTCCACCGCGCGGCCGGCCAGCACCACCCCCCAGGCCGCGGCGATTCCGATCGCCGGCGCGCCGCGCACGGCCAGATCGCGGATCGCCTGGGCGACCTCGTCGCTGTCGCGGCAGGCCACGTGCTCGACCGCGAACGGCAGCTTGCGCTGGTCCAGCAGTTCCAGCGCCTCGCCGGTCCAGAGGATCGGGCGGATGTGGTCGTAGCGGTCGAAGTCGAGGGCGGTTTCCATACGTGCATTGTAGCCGGCATGCGTACTGGCCCCGTTTCATGTGCAGGAGCCGGGCTTGCCCGCGACGCGACGCCGTCGGCACAGGCGACGCCTTCGTGATCCCGACGCCCGCGTCGCCGACTGAAGTCGGCTCCTACAGAGAGCGGCCGCGCCGTGGCTGTTGTAGGAGCCGGGTTCAGCCGGCGACGCGACGACCTCGGCCCAAGCGACGCCCCCATGATTCCGACGCCCGGGTCGCCGGCAAGCAGGGCTCCTGCAACACGCGTGACGCAGAATGCCAAGGGACATCGCCGTGGCGCCCCCTCCTACTCCACCCCGAACTGCGCCCGGCAGCCCTTGTCGACCCAGACCCTCTCGGCCCCCCATCCCCAGCTCACGCCTTCCTCGCACGGCATGCCCGACAGCTGGTGCAGCAGGACCACGCCGTGCTCGACGGTGGTGCCGCAGTCGCGCCGCACCCGGTCCTTGGACTCGCAGGTCAGCAGCCGCTGGCCCGGTGGGAAGCCGCCGTCGCGGTCGCCTATCTCGAATTCGCCCTTGCAGCCGCGCGACACCCAGACCTCGTTGCGACCCACGCCCCAGCTCTCGTCGCGGCGGCAGGGCAGTACCGAGGACTGGCGCAGCAGGCGCACCGGCGCGCCGCGCAGGCTGACCGCGCAGCTGCGGGTGCGGCCGCTGCTGGACTCGCAGCGGATCACCCGACGGGCCACGGTCGCCCCGGCATCGCGCGCACGGAACTCGGCGCGGCAGCCGCGCGCCACCCACACGCCGTGCGTGTCCAGACCCCAGTCCACCTCGCGGATGCAGGCGCTCCCGGACAGCTGGCGGACCAGGTCCACGCCATTGCCGGTGTCCATCGGACAGTGCACGCGGCGCAGCTCCTCCGACTCGCAGCGCACCACCTTGCCGCTGGCCGCCGACGCCGGCCCGGCCCAGGACAGCGCGGCGACACACACGCAAGCCGCCAGGCCCATGCCCCTGCGCCAACCGGCGAACGCTCCTCGGCCCTGCTCCGCTTCCATCCGCACCGCCCCCTCCGAGTGGTCCTTGTCCGACCGGATTGTGTCCCCGCCGCCGGAAAATCCGGTGAATGCCCGCTGCCTCAGGCGCAGCCGAAATCGAAGGCCAGCACGTCGGCGATCCGGTCGGTTCCGGCCAGGGCCATCAGCAGGCGCTCCACGCCCAGGGCCACGCCGGCGCAGTCGGGCAGGCCCGACTGCAACGCCGCGAGCAGGCGCTCGTCGAGCGGCGGCTGCACGGCGCCGCGGCCGGCGCGTACCTGGCCGTCGCGCAGGAAGCGCCGGCGCTGTTCGTGGGCGTCGGTCAGCTCGTGGTAGCCGTTGGCCAGTTCGAACGCGCCCAGGTACAGCTCGAAGCGTTCGGCCACCGGCGGGGCGCCGCCGGCCTGCGCAGGCTCGCGGATCTTCGCCAGCGCGCACTGCGTGGCCGGCCAGTCGTGGACGACGGTGATCCGGTCGGCCGGGAAATGCGGCTGGACGAGGTGGGTCATCAGCAGGTCCAGCCAGTCGTCGCGCGACAGCCCGTCGCCGTCGATGCCGATGCCGGCCAGCGGCTGCCGCAGCTGCGCATCATCGGCGGCGAACGGATCGACGCCGGCCGCGTGCAGGAACAGTTCGCGGTAGGTCGTCGACACCACGTCGGCGCGGCGCCCAGCCAGGGCCAGGGCGTCCTGCACCAGCGCCACGGTCTCGTCGGCCAGGCGAAGGTGGTCCCAGCCGACCCGGTACCACTCGAGCATGGTGAACTCGGGATTGTGGCGGCCACCGGCCTCGCCGTTGCGGAACACCCGGCCCAGTTCGTAGCAGTCGCCGATGCCGGCCGCGAGCAGGCGCTTGAGCGGGTATTCGGGCGAGGTGCGCAGCCAGCGCTCGGGCGCGCCGGCGTCGCGGTGGCCGCTGAAGCGGGTGGTGAAGCTGTCGATGTTGGGCTCGGTGTTGCCGGCTTCCGACAGCACGGGCGTTTCCACTTCCAGCACGCCGCGTTCGGCGAAGAAGGTGCGGATGAGGGTGTAGAGGCGGGCGCGGAGGCGGAGGGCTTCGATATCGGCGGTGGGGGGCCAGGAGCTCCCCCTCACCCCAGCCCTCTCCCCCGCAAGCGGGGGAGAGGGGGCAGAACCCCGGCTCTCCTGTTTGGCTTGCATAGCCTGCGTCTGGCTCCCTCTCCCCCCCTTGCGGGGGAGAGGGCTGGGGTGAGGGGGCGCTTTTTGCAGTGCCTGCCAGATCGCGTCGACCACCTCGTCCGTACGCACCAGCACCTCATCGTTCCAGAAGCGCACGACCCGCCAACCCGCGTCCTGCAATCGCCGCGTACGCTCTTCATCGGCGGACTGCTGCTCCAGATGCTGCCCACCTTCCAGCTCGACCGCCAGCAACTGCTCCACGCAGGCAAAGTCGAGGATGAACCCTTCAGCCCGGTGCTGCCGACGGAACTTAGCTCCCAACTGGTGGTTGCGCAGCCTCGCCCACAACCGGGCCTCGGCATCGGTGGATTCCTGGCGCAAGCGTCGTGCGTGGTCCATCGCCTCACTCGTGTTGCTTGAGGAACGCCAGCAGGCGCACTTCGTCCCAGACCTCGACGCCCAGCTCCTCGGCTTTCGTCAGCTTGGAACCCGCCTCCGCACCCGCGACCACGAAGCTGGTCTTCTTGGAAACGCTGCCAGCGGCCTTCGCGCCCAGCGCTTCCAGCCTTTCCTTAGCCTGGTCGCGGCCCATCGATTCCAGTGTGCCGGTCAGCACCACCGTCTTGCCCTCCAAGGGACCGGCAGCCTGTTCGGCGCGCGCCGGCAACATCCCGCGCAGGCGTTCCTGCGCCCGGGCGCTGCGTAGCAGCAGGTCGGCGTTGGCATCGATTTCCAGCCAGGCGGCCAGCGCACTGGCGGTCTCGGCCGGCAGGCCGGCGGTCACCAGGTTGTGCACCGGCGCGTCCAGCAAGGCCTGGGCGTCGGCGAAGGCCGCACCCAGCTGCGCGGCGCGCACCGGCGTGACCTTGGGGATCTCCAGGTCGACCAGCAGCGTGGCCAGGTCCAGTCCCTCGCCGAGCCTCGGATCCGGCGGGTGGCCATCGTCGATGCGCACCCCGCGCTCGAGCAGCCGGTCGATCACCTGCTGGTTGCCCGGCTGGTCGAGGAAATGGCCGATCGCCCGCGCCACCTCGCCACCGATGTCGGGCACGCGCTTGAACAGCGGCCACGGCAGGCGACGGACCAGGTCCAGGTCGCCGAACCACTGCGCCAGCGCCTTGGCCGTGCTCTCGCCCACGTGCTGGATGCCCAGCGCGTTGAGGAACCGGGCCAGGGTGGTGCCGCGGCTGCGGTCGATCGCCTCGAGCAGGTTCTCGGCCCACTTGGTCGCGACCTTGCCGGCCTTGACCGTCTCCGGCGTGGTGTCGTCGCGCTCGTCGGCACGGCGCTTCATCTCCAGCAGGTCGTCCAGGGTCAGCCGGTACAGGTCGGACACGTCGCGCAGGTAGCCGAACTCGGCCAGCGACTCGATATAGCGCTCGCCCAGGCCGTCGATGTCCATCGCCCGGCGCGAGGCGAAGTGGAACAGCGACTGCACCAGCTGCGCCGGGCAGCTCAGTTCGCCCGAGCAGCGCCATGCCGCCGCGCCCTCCTCGCGCACCACCTCCGAGCCGCACACCGGGCAGGTCGTGGGCATCGTCCACGGCGCCGCGTCCGGCGGGCGCCGGTCGGCCACCACCTGCACCACTTCCGGGATCACGTCGCCGGCGCGGCGCACGATCACCGTGTCGCCGTTGCGCACGTCCAGCCGGGCGACGTGGTCGGCGTTGTGCAGGGTGGCGCGGGTCACGGTGACCCCGCCCACCTGCACCGGCTGCATCAGCGCCCAGGGCGTGACCGCGCCGGTGCGGCCGACGTTGACCTCGATCGACTCGACCACGGTGGTCTGCTCCTGGGCCGGGAACTTGTGCGCCAGGGCCCAGCGAGGCGCGCGCGAGACGAAGCCCATCTCGCGCTGGCCGGCGTAGTCGTCGAGCTTGTAGACCACCCCGTCGATGTCGAACGGCAGGCCGTCGCGGGCCTCGCCGATGCCGCGGTAGTAGCCGAGCAGGCCGTCGACCCCGTGCACCACCGCGTCCAGGTCGCTGACCGGGAAGCCCCACTCGCGCAGTTTCGCCAGCGTCGCCGAGTGCGTGCCCGGCAGCACCCCGCCCTCGACCAGGCCGACGCCGTAGGCGTAGAAGCTCAGCGGCCGTTGCGCGGTCAGCTTCGGATCGATCTGGCGCAGCGAGCCGGCCGCACCGTTGCGCGGATTGGCCAGCACCTTGCCGCCGAGCAGGCGCGCCTGCTCGTTCCAGCGCTCGAAGTCGGCGCGGGCCATGTAGACCTCGCCGCGCACTTCCAGCACCTTCGGCCAGCCGCTGCCGTGCAGCTGCTGCGGGATGACGGAAATCGTACGCAGGTTGGCGGTGACGTCCTCGCCGGTGGCACCGTCGCCGCGGGTGGCGCCCTGCACGAACGCACCGTCCTGGTAGCGCAGGCTGATCGCCAGGCCATCGAGCTTGGGCTCGGCGGAGAACACCAGGTCTTCGCGGTCCAGCCGCTCGCGGATGCGGCGCACGAAGTCGGCCACCTCGCCGTCCTCGAACGCATTG
The DNA here is from genome assembly GCF_000972865.1 of Pseudoxanthomonas suwonensis. Taxonomy (NCBI): domain Bacteria; kingdom Pseudomonadati; phylum Pseudomonadota; class Gammaproteobacteria; order Lysobacterales; family Lysobacteraceae; genus Pseudoxanthomonas; species Pseudoxanthomonas suwonensis. Next base: position 3,546,893 of record NZ_CP011144.1, on the reverse strand, counting down.
CCCAGCGACAGCATCGGCACCGCGTGCACCACCGGGGCGAAGCGACCCGTCGGCACCGCGCCGACCCGCCGGGTCGGTGAATCGGCCGCGACCAACTCCGGATGCGCGGCCTCCAGCGCCTCCAGCTCGCGCACCAGCGCGTCGTACTCGGCGTCGGTGATGTCCGGCGCGTCGAGCTCGTGGTAGCGGCGGTTGGCGTCTTCGATGCGGCGCCGGAGATCGGCGGCACGTTCGGCGGGAGCCGGTGCGGAAGTCATGCGGAAGCGGCTGCGTGCGGGAACGCGATCTTACCCGCCGCGGCGTGATGTCCGACAGGCGTCGCTGCCGCCTTGCCGCCGCGCCCGGGTCGGCGCTAGCTTGGCGCTGCTCCCTTCCCTGCCGGTTCCGCCCGCATGTCCGTCGCCGTCTCCCGTCGCAGCTTCCTCCGCGGTTCCGGCCTGGCTGCGGCCGGCGCCCTGCTCCCGTCCGCCGGCACTGCCGCGGCCGCGGCACGGCCCGCCCCCGCGCCGGCCGCACCGGTGATGCTCAACTTCAACGAATGCCCGCTCGGCCCCTCGCCCGCCGCGCAGGAAGCGGTGCGCGCGATCCTGCCATCCAGTGGCCGCTACCAGTTCGGCCTGCGCGGCGAGCTGGCCGCCGAGTTCGCCGCACAGAACGCGCTGCCGGTGGACCATGTCGCCGTCCATGCCGGCTCCAGCGACCCGCTGGACCGCGCCGCGCTGGCTTTCACCTCGCCGCGGCGCGCGGTGGTGGTCCCCGATCCGACCTTCGATGCGGTGGCCGACACCGCCGCCGCCCATGGTGCGCCGGTGCACCGCATACCGCTGCGCGCCGACGGCAGCCACGACGTGCGGGCGATGGCCGCCGCCGATCCGCAGGCCGGGCTGCTCTACGTCTGCAACCCCAACAATCCGACCGGCTCGGTCACCGCCCACGGCGACATAGCGTGGCTGCTGGCGAACAAGCCGGCCGGCAGCGTGCTGCTGGTGGACGAGGCCTACATCCACTACGCCGACGCGCCGTCGATGCTCGACCAGGTGCGTGCCGGCGGCGAGCTGGTCGTGCTGCGCACCTTCTCCAAGCTTTACGGCATGGCCGGGCTGCGCCTGGGCCTGGCGCTCGGGCGGCCGGACCTGCTGGCCAGGCTCGCGGCCTTCGGCAGCAATCCGCTGCCGGTGACCGCGCTGGCGGCCGGCCTGGCCAGCCTGCGCGAACCGGCGCTGGTGCCGGCGCGCAAGCGCGAGAACGCCGCGGTCCGCGACGAGACCATCGCCTGGCTCGCCGCGCGCGGCTACCCCTGCCTGCCCTCGCAGGCCAACTGCTTCATGGTCGACGTGCGCGGCGACGGTGCCGCGTTCGCCCGGGCGCTGGCCGCCGAGGGCGTGGTGGTCGGCCGCAGCTGGCCGGTATGGCCGCAGCGGGTGCGGGTGACGGTGGGCACGCGCGAGGAAATGGCGCGATTCCGCGACGCCTTCGCTCAGGTGGCGGCCGCGGGCGCGACGGTCGCATCGGCCGCGGCATAGGCGGCGAGCCGGCGCTCCAGCGTGCCGGCGTGCAGCTCGAACAGGTGGTTGTCGTGGTCACGGAAGTACAGCGACTCGCCCTCGCCGTCGATCCGTCCGCGCCCCGGCAGGACCTCCACGCCCAGCGCCTGCAGCCGCTGCCGGTACCCCGGCAGGTCGCATGCGTCGACGGCCAGGGCCAGGTGCCGGTAGGAACGCTCGGCCTGCGGCCCGCCTTCCATCGCCACCAGCCACAGGTCGCCGAGCAGGAAGAACTTCTCGCGCGAGAGCGAATGCTCGCGGCCGGCGCTGTCGTAGACCTCGCGCGCGCCCAGCCCTTCGCGCAGCAGCCGCGCCGTGCGCTCCAGGTCGGCGACCACGAAGGTCGCGTGGCTGATGCCGCGCACCGTCACCGGCGCGTCACCGCCGCGTTCACCAGCGTGGCGCCTTGGTCAGAGGCGGCGCCTCGTGCTGGCGGTCGTAGGCACGCAGTTCGTCGCGGATGTGGGCGATGCGCTGGCGGCCCAGGGCGTTGCGGCTGTCGTCCAGGACCACGCCGTCGAGCAGTTCGGCCAGGCGCTGCACGGTCGGCAGCATCTTCTCCCAGGCATCCAGCGCCGGCACCGGCGCCGGCAGGGTCAGGAAGAAGGCGATCGCCGGGGTCTCAAGCTCGCGGATGTGGGCCATGTCGAAGCTGCCGGGCTTGATGATGCTGGCCATGCTGAACACCGGGCCGCGCTCCGGGTGTCCTTCCAGCAGGCGGTGGAACACGTTCATGTGGCCGAAGACCATGCCGGTCTTCTCGGCGGCGACGACGATGTCCTCGCCGCGCAGCACGCTGCCGGCGCGCGCGGCCACGTAGAGCGAGACGATCTTGTCGAAGTCCTGGCTCTCGCGGCGGCCCAGGTGGCTCGACGCCGGCGCCGCCCCGGCGCCCAGGCCCAGTTCCGGCTGGCTGACCTCTTCGCCGCTGTAGTCGCCATCGTCGCCGTCGGCCGGCGGCGCCTGGTCCAGCGACGGCTCCTGCCGCGCGCGGCCGTACTCGGAGGTCATCGCCGGCGACTGGCGGGATTCGCGGCGCGTTCCCTGCTGCTCCTTGCGCGGCCGTCCGAAGAACCAGATCGCCACCAGCAGGAGCAGGCCGACGATCAGGATGCCGATGCGCAGCAGGTCTTTGTCGGACATGGAACGCGTCTCCGCCGGGGGTCAGGGATGCTGCAAGCATGTCACGAGGAGCGGCCGCGGAAAAACCCCGCGCCCGTCCCCGGCACTCACGCCGCGCCGGCCAGGCGCGCCGCCTCCTCCAGGTCCACGCTGACCAGGCGCGACACGCCCGGCTCGCGCATGGTCACGCCGGAAAGCTGGTGCGCGGCCTCCATCGTCGCCTTGTTGTGGCTGACGAACAGGAACTGCACCTTCTCGCTCATCTCCTTGACCATGCCGGTGAAGCGGCCGACGTTGGCCTCGTCCAGCGGCGCGTCGACCTCGTCGAGCAGGCAGAACGGCGCCGGGTTGAGCTGGAAGATGGCGAACACCAGCGCCACCGCGGTCATCGCCTTCTCGCCGCCGGACAGCAGCGAGATGTTGGACACGCGCTTGCCCGGCGGCCGGGCCATGATCGCCACGCCGGTGTCGAGCAGGTCCTCGCCGGTCAGCTCCAGGTAGGCATGGCCGCCGCCGAACAGGCGCGGATACAGCTGCTGGATGCCGGAATTGACCCGGTCGAAGGTGTCCTTGAAGCGGCCGCGGGTCTCGCGGTCGATCTTGCGGATCGCCTCTTCCAGGGTCTCCAGCGCGGTGGTCAGGTCGGTGTTCTGCGCGTCCAGGTAGGTCTTGCGCTGCTCGGCCTCGCCGCATTCGTGGATCGCGGCCAGGTTGACCGGCTCCAACCGGCGCATGCGCGCGTCGATCTGGCCCACCGCCTGCTCCCACTGCGCCGGATCGGCGACCTCGGGCAGGGTGTTGACCACGTCCTCCAGCACCAGCCCTTCGCCGGTGACGGCCTGCACGATCTGCTCGGCCTTCAGCGCCAGTGCCTGCTGCTCCAGGCGGCGCTGGCCGATGCGCTCGCGCTGGGCCAGCGACTGCTCGTCGCGCTGCTGGCGCGCCTGCTCGAAGCCGCGCAGCTCGTGGTCGATGCCTTCCAGCACCGAACGCGCCTCGCCCAGCACGCGGTCGGCGCGCACGCGCTCGGCCAGCGCGGTCTGGTGTTCGGTCTCCAGCGCCTGCACCGGCGAGTCGCCGGTGCTCAGCTGTGCGCTCAGTTCGCCCAGGCGCGAGTCCAGCTGCCCGCGCTGGCCGTCCATGCGCTGCAGCGCCTGGGTCAGCGAGGCGATCTGGGTGCGCTGCGATTCCAGCCCCAGCGCCAGTGCGTGGGTGGCGTCGCGACTGGCGCGGGCGGCGTCGCGGGCCAGGTCGCGGGCCTCGGTGCGCTGGCGGCGTTCGGCCTCCAGCGCCTGCCGCGCCGACTCGAGGTCGCCCATGCGCACCACCGCGTCCTCCAGCCGTGAACGCGCCTCGCGCGCCTGTTCGCGGCTGCCGTCCAGGATCTGGACCAGCTGCGCCAGTTCGTTCTCGATCCGCTCGATGCGCTGGCGCGCGGTGTCCATGCGGCCCTGCTGGCTCTGCAGCTGGCCGGCCAGCTCGGAGACGCTGCGGTGGGCCATGTACAGCTGGCGCTGCGCGTCCTCGCGCTGCTGCTCGGCCGCCAGCAGCTGGTCGCGCAGGCTGGCCAGGCGATGGTCCAGCTCGGCCTCGCGCTGCTGCAGTTCCTCGATGCCGGCGCGCAGCGACTGGATCTCGCGCTCGCGCAGCAGCGCGCCCTGCTTGGCCGCGCCGGAACGCGAGACGCGCACCCAGCCCTCGCCCAGCCGCTCGCCGCCGCGGGTGATGATCGAATCGCCCTCGCCCAGCTGCGGCAACAGGCGCCGGGCCTCGGCCAGGTCCTCGGCCGCGTGCAGGCGCGCGAGCAGGCGGCGCAACGCCAGCGGACCGCGCACCTTGGCCGCCAGCGAGGTCGGCGCGAACGATGCGTCGCCGGCCTGGTCGGCGACCAGCGCGATGCGGCCCTCGCCCAGGTCGGCCAGAGCTTCCACCAGCTGCTCCGGTGCATCGACCAGCACGCCCTCGATCAATTGCCCCAGCGCGCCCTCGACCGCGTTCTCCCAGCCCTCTTCGACCGTGAGCCGCTCGCCCACGCGCGCGGCCGAATCCAGCCCGCGCGCCTTCAGCCAGGCCACCGCCGCGCCCTGCTCCTGGCCGAGCGCGGCCTGCTGCAGGGTTTCCAGCGAGGACAGGCGGCCGCGCGCGGCCTGGGCCTGCTTGCGCACCTCGGCCAGTTCGGACTGCGCGCCGCGCTGCTGTTCCTGCAGCGCCGACACCGCCTGCTTGCGCGCGTCGAGCTGCTCGTTGAGGCCGTCCAGCGCGGCCTTCTGGGTCTCGTGCTGGACCTGCGCCTGCTCGAAGGCCTCGGCCAGCGCCTCCAGGTCCAGGCCGCTGCGCTCGGCGGCCAGCGCCTCGCGCCGGCGGTCGGCTTCCAGCGACTGCCGGTCGAGGTAGTCCACGCGGGTGCGCTCGACCTCACCGGCGCGCGCCGCCTCGGCCGCCTCGCGGCCATGGGTCTCCCAGCGCTGCTGCCAGTCGGCCAGTGCGGCCTCGGCTTCGCGCAGCGCCTCCTGCTTGAACACATCGTCCTCGCGCAGCTGCTCCACCCGCGGCTCGGCCTCCTCGACCGCCGCGCGCAGCACTTCCAGCTTCTGCCGGTCGTCGCCGATGTGCTGGTCCAGTTCGGCCAGCGCGGTGGCGGCCTCGTCGCGTGCCTGGTTCAGGCGGCTGGCCAGTTCGCGCTGGTGCTGGATCTGCTGCTCGATGCGGGCCAGCACGCCGCCGACCTGGTAGACCTCGGCCTGCGCCTTGTTCAGCGCCTCGGCCGCTTCCTCGCGGCGCACGCGGCCGGTCTCGATCTCGCGCTCGGCCTCGCGCTGGCCGGCGATGATCTGCTCGAGCTTGGTCTCCTCCTGCGCCAGCCGCTCGCGCAGGCCCTGCAGCTGCACGTCCAGTGCGCGGAACTGCAGCGCCTTCCACTCGGCGTCCTTGACCTTGCGCTCGGCCTGCAGCGCCTGGTACTGCTCGGCCTGGCGGGCCTGGCGGCGCAGGTGATCGAGCTGCTTGTCGACCTCCTCGCGCAGGTCGTTGAGCCGGTCCAGGTTCTCGCGGGTGTGGCGGATGCGGGTCTCGGTCTCCTTGCGCCGTTCCTTGTACTTGGAGATGCCGGCGGCCTCCTCCAGGTACACGCGCAGGTCCTCCGGCCGGGCCTCGATGATCTGGCTGATCATGCCCTGCTCGATGATCGAGTAGCTGCGCGGGCCCAGGCCGGTGCCCAGGAACAGGTCGGTGATGTCGCGGCGGCGGCACTTGGTGCCGTTGAGGTAGTACTGGCTCTGGCCGTCGCGGCTGACCGTGCGCTTGACCGAGATCTCGTTGAACGCGGCGTACTCGCCGGCGATGGCGTGGTCGGAGTTGTCGAAGATCAGCTCGACCGTGGCCTGGCTGACCGGCTTGCGCGCGGCCGAGCCGGAGAAGATCACGTCGGTCAGCGAATCGCCGCGCAGGCGGCTGGCCGAGCTTTCGCCCATCACCCAGCGCACCGCGTCGATGATGTTGGACTTGCCGCAACCGTTCGGCCCGACCACGCCGGTCATGTTGGTCGGCAGGTGCAGCGTGGTGGGATCGACGAAGGACTTGAATCCGGACAGCTTGATCGTGGACAGGCGCATGCGGCGGTCGATTCCCCGGGTGTCGCGGCGCAATGCGCCACCGGAATGAAGTGGTTTATTCGAAATTCGCCGCAAGTGATTGATTCACAAGCAAGGCGAAGTCCGTCATTGGAGTTCGGACCGTGCAGTATAGCCGGCCGGATGCGGGTCTCCGCAGGGCCTCGATGCGTTCCGCTGCGGTCGGGCTTGACCTCGATCAGGGCGCGCGGCGGCGGCGCGCCTAGACTGGCCCGGCCACCCCGAAGGAACGCACAGGAGGATGCAGATGAACCACGACGTCGCCATCGTCGGCGCCGGCCCGGTCGGGCTGTGCCTGGCCCGGGCCTTCGGTCTGCAGGGCCTGCGGGTCGCGCTGGTCGAGCGGCAGCCGCAAGCCGCGCTGGCCGATCCGGCCTTCGACGGCCGCGAGATCGCCCTCACCCACGCCTCGGTCCGGCTGCTGCGCGAACTTGGCGTGTGGCGCCACCTCCCGGCCGGCGAGGCCTACCCGCTGCGCTCCGCGCGGGTGATGGACCGCGACCTGCCGCAGGAGCTGCGGGTCGCCCCGGCCGACGGCGACCGGCTCGGCGAACTGGTCGCCAACCACCTGATCCGCCGCGCGGCCTGGCTGGCCGTGCAGGAGGCGCCCGGGATCGACCTGTACGCCGCGGCCACGCTGCGCTCGATCCACACCGGCGCCGACGCGGCCCGGCTGGAGCTGGACGACGGCACCCGCCTGCAGGCACGCCTGCTGGTCGCCGCCGACAGCCGCTACTCCGAGACCCGGCGCGCGCTGGGCATCGGCGCCGACCTGCACGACTTCGGCCGCAGCATGCTGGTGTGCCGGATCCGCCACGAACTGCCGCACGACCACGCGGCCTGGGAATGGTTCGGCCTCGGCCAGACCCTGGCCCTGCTGCCGCTGTCCGAGCACCTGGCCGGCGCGGTGGTCACCCTGCCCGGCGAGCAGGCCCGCGCCCTGGCCGGCGCCGGCGAGGCCGCCTTCGCCGCCGAACTGCAGCGCCGCTATGGCGGCCGCCTCGGCCGCATCGAACTGGCCGGCAGCCGCCACGTCTATCCGCTGGTGGCGACCTGGGCGCACCGCTTCGCCGGGACGCGCCTGGCCCTGGCCGGCGACGCGGCGGTGGGCATGCACCCGGTCACCGCGCACGGCTTCAACCTGGGCCTGGCCAGCGTGGAGAGATTGTCCGACCTGGCCGCCACCGCGATCGCCCGCGGCCGCGACCTGGGCGATGCGGCGCTGCTGGCCCGCTACGAGCGCCGCCACCGGCGCGGCAGCTGGCCGCTGTTCCAGGCCACCCGCGCCATCGTCGGCCTGTACACCGACGAACGCCTGCCGGCGCGCTGGCTGCGCAGCGCGGCCCTGCGCGCCGGCGCCGGCCTGCCGCCGTTCCGGCGCGCGCTGGCCGCGGCCCTGACCGATGCCAGCCCGGTCGACCCGACCCCGCTGCAGCGGCTGCGCACCGGGCTGGCGCAGCTGCGGCCCGGCTGACGGCGCAGGCTCAGCCGCGCTGGCGGTCGATCCACTCCACGAAGCCGTCGACGAAGTCCTCCAGGAACTCGCGGGTGTCCTGATTGGTCACCCGGCCTTCGTCGTCGATCAATCCGTCCTTGAACTGGAGGTAGGCCTCCGGCTGCGGCAGCACCGCCATGTCCAGGTAGGAGAGGATGTTGCGCAGGTGTTGCTGGGCCATCGCGGTGCCGATCGCGCCGGGCGAGGCGCCGATCACCGCCGCCGGCAGGCCGGCGAAGGCGCTGTCGCCGTAGGGGCGCGAGGCCAGGTCGATGGCGTTCTTCAGCACCCCGGGCACCGAGCGGTTGTATTCCGGGGTGACGAACAGCACCGCGTCTGCGGCGCGGACCTGCTGCTTCAGGGCCACGCCCTCGGCCGGGTAGTCCTCGTCGAAGTCCTGGTCGTAGAACGGCAGGCCACCGATCTCGACATGGTCGAATTCGAGCCGGTCCTCGCCCAGCCGCTCCAGCGCCCGGGCCAGTTGCCGGTTGAACGAGTCCTTGCGGAGGCTGCCGACGAAAACCGCGACCTTGCGAGTGTCCATGGCTGTGCTCCTGTGGGGAGGGTCCATGGATGCTAGGCAGGCGGGTGCGGGCGGCAGGTGAAGATGCGGAAACCCGGCAAATCGAATCTGCCCGTCGTCCCGGCGTGATCAGCCATGACCAGCCATTCGGCTGTTGTGAAGCACCTCGGCTGCTGTAAAGCGCTTCGCGGGGACGACGGCGGCAGGGCGACGCGGAGCCACGATGGGCAATTCCGCATCGCCCGTCCTCGACTCAGCCGGCAAGCTCCGCCGCCGCGGCGACGATGTCGTCCTCGCCCGGGATCACCAGGAACGCGGCGCCGGCCAGCGGCGTGTAGGTGTCGGCGCCGACCACGCGGCGGAACGGCCGCGCGCCGAAGCCGCCCTCGATGATCGCGGTGACCACGCCCTCGCCCACCCCGGCGCTGCGCCGGCCCTCGTCGACGACCAGTATCCGCTTGGCACTGCTCGCCTGGCCGACGATGAAGGCCGCATCGAGCGGCACCAGCCAGCGCAGGTCGACCACGCGCACCTTCCAGCCGTGCGCGGCCTCGATCCGGCGCGCGGCGCGCAGGCTCATCGGCACGCCGTTGCCGTAGGTGAACACCACCAGGTCGTCGGCCCCGTCTTCCGACCCGGACGCGTACACCCGGCCCTCGCCCAGCGCGATTGCCTGGCTGCCCTGCTCCGGGTAGGGGAACAGCCACTGGCCATCGCCGGGCTCGTACAGGTCCTTGGCCATGTACAGCGCGATCGGCTCCAGGAACACCGCCACGCGCCCGTCGACCTTGGCCAGCGCCGCCAGCGCGCGCAGCATGGCGACCGCATCGTCGCCGCGCGAGGGGCAGCCGACCACGATCCCCGGGATGTCGCGCAGCGCCGTGATCGAGTTGTCGTTGTGGAAATGACCGCCGAAACCGCGCTGGTAGCCCAGCCCGGCGATCCGCACGACCATCGGATTGCGGTACTGGTCGTTGCTGAAGAACTGCAGGCTGGCCGCCTCGCCGCGGATCTGGTCGCAGGCGTTGTGGAAGTAGGCCAGGTACTGGATCTCCGGCAGCGGCAGCATGCCCATGTTGGCGTAGCCCTGGGCCAGGCCGAGGATCATGGTTTCGTCCAGCAGGGTGTTGAACACCCGCGCGCCCTTGAACGCCTTCTGCAGGCCCTTGGTCACGGTGTAGACGCCGCCCTTCTGCGCCACGTCCTCGCCGAACAGCAGCGACTCGGGGTACTTGGCCAGCAGCTCGTGCAGGGCCTGGTTGATCTGGATCGCCAGGTGGCGCGGGGCCTGCTTCTCCGGCAGTTTGTCCTCGCCGCCGAAGGCGGCCACCCGCGCCTCGTCCGGCGCGGCGCGCCGCGCCTCGGCCTGCACCGCGTCCGGCGTGTACGGCGCCAGCGGCGCGATCACCTCGGCCAGCGAACCCAGCTTCGGCCGGCGGTCGGCCTCCTCGGCCGCGGCGAAGCAGCGCTGGCGGGTGGATTCGTACAGCGCGAGCAGTTCCCCGGCCGTCATCAGCCCGGATTCCAAGGCGATGGCCGCGCTGCGAAGCAGCGGGTCGGTCGCCTCCACCGCGCACAGTTCCTCGATGCTGCGCCATTCGATCTCGAAGTCGGTGCCGGCGTGGCCCATGATCCGGGTCGTGCGCAGGTGCAGGAAGGTGGGCCGCCGGGTGCGCCGGCAGTGCTCGACCGCCGCCTGGACCTGGCCGTAGCCCGCGGCCAGGTCCAGGCCGTCGGCGGCGAAGTAGTCCAGCCCCGGCATCGCGCGGAAACGGGTGCCGATCCAGCCGTCCGGGGTCTTCACCGAGATGCCGATGCCGTTGTCCTCGCACACGAACAGCACCGGCGCCGGCAGCTTCTGGTAGGCGGTCCAGGCTGCGGCGTTGAACGCGGTCTGCGCGGTGGCGTGGTTGGCGCTGGCGTCGCCGAAGGAACAGATCGCGATGCTGTCGGCCGGCACCGGCAGTTCGTGGCCGATCCGGCGCGCCTGCTCGATCGCCACCGCCGTGCCCAGCGCCTTGGGCAGGTGCGAGGCGATCGTCGAAGTCTGCGGCAGCACCCACAGCGGCCTGCTGCCCCAGACCTTGTGCCGGCCACCGGAGGCCGGGTCCTCGGCGCTGGCGGCGAAGCTCAGCGCCGAGTCCATCACCGGGTCCATCCCCGGCAGCTTGCCGAAGCGCTCGGCCATGAAGCCGCCGCTGCGGTAGTGCAGGAACGCCGGGTCGGTGTGGCGGGTGAGCCGCGCCACCATCGCATTGCCCTCGTGGCCACTGCTGCCGATGGTGTAGAAGACCTTGTTCTGCACGCGCAGCACGCGCGCCATCAGGTCCAGGTGGCGGCTGACCAGCTGCGATTCGAGCAACTCGCGGAAACCGCGCGCGTCCAGCGCGCTGCCCGGCAGGACCGGGTCGCCGTCGCGCGGCCTCGGCGCCGGCGTGCCGCGCCAGGCGCGCACGAACTCGCCGAAGTTGCGGTCGCAGATCTCGGCACGGTTGATGCCCCGTTTCCAGGCAGGAAGGGTCGAGGCCGGAATGGGGCTGCGCTCGTTGCTGGAACCGTTCATGCGAAGTCAGTCCGGAAGGGCGAGCCGCGCCACCGCCTCGTCGTCGAGGTCCGGCATCGGCACGAAACCCGGCGTCGCGCGCACGCGGGCGAGCCAGTCGCCGATGCGCGGGTACGCGGCCAGGTCGAAGCCGCCGTCGGCGGCGCAATGGGTGTAGGCGAACAGGGCGATGTCGGCAATGCCGTAGCCCTGACCGCTGAACCAGTCGGCCGACTGCAGGTGCCGTTCCATCACCGCCAGCGCCTGGTGGCCACGCTCGCGCAGCCGCGGCAGGTCGGCGCGGCGCGGCGAATCGGCCGGGGTCCAGCCGCGGATGAAGCGGGCCACGGCGATGTACGGCTCGTGGCTGTACTGCTCGAAGAACAGCCAGGACAGGGCCTGCGCCTTCAGCCAGGCGTCGTCGGGCAGGAAATTCCCGTGCGGACCCTGGGCACCCTCGGCCAGCCAGCACAGGATCGCGTTGGATTCGGCCAGGACGCGGCCGTCCTCCAGCTCCATGACCGGCACCTTGCCGTTCGGGTTCTTCGCCAGGAACTCCGGGGTGCAGGTGCCGCCGCGCGCGCTGTCGATCTCGACCCAGCGGTAGTCGCGGCCCAGCTGCTCCAGCAGCAGCCGCAGCTTGTAGCAGTTGCCGGACATGGACATGCCGTAGACGGTGATCATCCGCCGCGTTCCCTTCGCGCGGACCACTCCTGGCGCGTCTGGCCCCAGATGTCGATCGTCGCGTCCTCGTACGGCGGCGGCACGCGACCCGGCCCGCGGTTGCGCGAACCCAGGCGCATGGCCAGCCGCCACGACGGCGCGTTGGCCGGGTCGATGCAGTGGATCACCTCGTCCCAGCCCAACTGCGCGAAAGCCCAGTCGATGGCTGCCTCCGCCGCCTCGGTCGCATAGCCCTTGCCCCAGGCATCGGGGTGCAGCGACCAGCCGACCTCGGTGCCCGGCCAGTCTTCCGGGCGCCACGGCCCGACGTGGCCCAGCCAAAGCCCGGACGACTTTTCGACCACCGAGAACATGGCGAAGCCCTGCACCGCCCACGCCCCCGGCATCTGCAGGAACTTGCGCCAGGCCGCCGCGCGCGGCTGGTGGCCGCCTATGTAGCGGCAGGCCTCCTCGTCGGCCAGCAGTTCGGCGTAGCGGTCGAAATCGCCGGCCTGGGGGACGCGCAGGACCAGCCGCTGGGTTTCGATGACCGGAGCGGTCGACATGGCCGGGCTCAGAACGCGTTGATGCCGGTCAGCTCGCGGCCGATCACCAGCTGGTGCACGGTCTCGGTGCCCTCGTAGGTGATCACCGACTCCAGGTTCAGCGCGTGGCGGATCGCGGCGTGCTCGGTGGTGATGCCGGCGCCGCCGAGCAGGTCGCGGCACTCGCGGGCGATGTCGATGGCCATGCGGCAGTTGTTCCACTTGGCCAGCGAGACCTGCGACGGCTGCATGCTGCCGGCATCCTTGAGCCGGCCCAGCTGCAGCACCAGCAGCTGCGCCAGGGTGATGCGGCGGGCCATCTCGGCCAGCTTGATCTGCGCGCTCTGGGTGGCCGCCACCGGGCGCCCGAACAGGATGCGTTCCTTGGAGTAGTTCAGCGCCTCGTCCAGGCAGGCGATGGCGGCCCCGACCGGGCCCCAGGTGATGCCGTAGCGGGCCTGGGTCAGGCAGCCCAGCGGGCCCTTCAGCCCCTTCACGTTCGGCAGGCGGCTGGAATCGGGCACGCGCACGTTGTCGAAGAACAGAGAGGAGGTCACCGACGCGCGCAGGCTCATCTTGTGCTTGATCTCCTGCGCGCTGAAGCCGGGCGTGCCCTTCTCCACCACGAAGCCCTGGATGCCCTCGTCGGTCTGCGCCCAGACGATGGCGATGTCGGCCAGGTTGCCGTTGGTGATCCACATCTTGGAACCGTTGATCACCCAGTCGCCGCCGTCCTTCCTGGCATGGGTCTTCATGTTGCCCGGGTCCGAGCCGCCGTGCGGCTCGGTCAGGCCGAAGCAGCCGATCACCTGGCCGGCGGCCATGTCCGGCAGCCAGCGCCGGCGCTGTTCCTCGCTGCCGTAGGCGAAGATCGGGTACATGCACAGCGAGGACTGCACGCTGACGAAGCTGCGGATGCCGCTGTCGCCGCGCTCCAGCTCCTGGCAGATCAGACCGTAGCTGACCGCGTTGAGCCCGGCGCAGCCGTACTCCTCCGGCAGCGAGGAACCGAGCAGGCCGAGCGCGGCGATCTCCGGCACCAGTTCCTGCGGGAACCGGCCCTGGTCGAAGCAGTCGCCGATGACCGGCAGCACGCGCTCGTCGGTGAAGCGGGCCACGGCCTCCTGGACGGCGCGCTCCTCGTCGCTGAGCAGGGAACGCACGTCGAACAGGTCGTAGGGAGACAGGGCCATGGCGCAAACCGGGTCTGGGAAAGGTTGCGATTGTATCGGCACGCTGCGAGGAGCGGGCAGCGCGTGGCACGGGCAAAGGCCCCCTTCCCGCCCGGTCCGGCCCTCAGGCACAGCCTTCGGGCGTTCATCGGGCCGCACGCCAGTGGCGTGCAAGCAGCCCTCTCCCCCCTTCGCCTGCGGCGAAAGGGGGGCAAGGCCTGCGACGGCGCTGCCTTCTGTAGGAGCCCAGCTTGCTGGCGACCCGGGTGTCGGAACCACGAGGGCGTCGCTTGTGCCGAAGGCGTCGGGTCGCCGGCTGAACCCGGCTCCTACAACAGCCACGGCGCAGCTGCTCTTCATGTAGGAGCTGACTTCAGTCGGCGACACGGGCGTCGGGATCACGAGGGCGTCGCCTGTGCCAATGGCGTCGCGTCGCGGGCAAGCCCGGCTCCTACAGAACGGCGCGGCAGCAAAATGACGGCTGTTGCTTGGGGACGCCGGAACGGAGCCACGACCCCAAAGTTCCCGAAGACGTGGCAGTGCGGGTGTGTTGCGGCAGCGGCCATGGATGGCCGCGTCGGCGAGTCGGCACAGGGATGTGCCGTCGAGACGACCGCAACACACCCGCACTGCCGCGGCTCAGCCCGAAGCCGACCACCCCCGGCGCTCTTGCGGTTGCATTGGCATTGGCTTTGGCCTCTGCTTCCAGCCGTCGCGCCGCATTCCCCCAAACGGGTCAAGAACCAAAAAAGAAGGCCGGCGCGGGGCCGGCCTTCGTTCCGTGCGGGCGCCAGGCGGTTACTGGCGGGCGGTGCCGGTCGGCACCTCGACCACCGCGGTGGAGGTCACGATCTTGCCGTCGACCACCGGCAGCCGGTCGGTTTCCGGCTTCTGGTCCAGGCGCAGGGTGCCCTCCTGGCCGTTGAAGCGGTAGGTCACGTCGTAGCCGACCAGCTTCTCGGTATTGCCCATCGCCACGCGGTTGCCGGGGTTGCTGGCCATGCGCATGGTGCCGGTGGTGCCGTCGGCGTTGCGGTAGGTCACGTTGTAGCCGGTGACCCGGCTGGACTCGGACACCGCCTGCTCGGTGCGGCACTGGCGCTCGGTGCGGGTGACCACCTTGCCGCCTTCATGGCGCTTGTCGACCTGGTTGCCGACCACGCCACCAGCGATGGCGCCGGCCGCGGTGGCGGCCTTCTTGCCGCTGCCGCCGCCGACCTGGTTGCCGAGCAGGCCGCCGATCACGGCGCCGGCCACGGTGCCGCCGACGTTGCCGTCCTTCTCCGGCAGGCGCTCCTGCACCACCACGTCCTCGCAGACTTCCCGGGGCACGGCGGTCTGGGTGGTCTCGCGCACCGGCTCGGTACCGATCACGGTGGCGTAGAGTTTCTCCTTCTGAGTCACCGGTTTGACCCCGACGATCTCGGCGTACTGCAGGGTGTCGACCGGCAACGCGTCATCGGCGGCCGGCGGTGCATCGTCCGCGGCCAGCGCCGGGTCGGCCAGCGCGGGCGCGACGACCGGTTCGGGCTGCTTGTTGCGGTTGTTCATGAAGGCCGCTGTGGCGATGCCTCCGACCAGCAGGGCACCGGCAGCGATCAGGATGGTAGAGGCTTGCTTCATGGCCGTGCTCCTCGCGGGCGGGTCCCGCTGTGTTCGAGCGGATTCCATCATGGCAAAGCTGAACAGGACCCGGAACGCCCGCAACGCCGGTGTTCCGCGGGTCCGTGACGGCCATGGTAGCTTTCCCCCGGGACCTCGAGCGAACCGTCCGTCATGCCCAGCCCCCTGCTGTCGACTTTCATGGAATGGGCGCGCGGCCTGCGCTTCCCGACCCTGTTCAAGGTGACCGCCGCGCTGTTCGCGGTGAACCTGCTGCTGCCCGATCCGGTCCCGTTCGTCGACGAACTCGCGTTCGGCCTGGCCACCCTGCTGCTGGCCAACTGGAAACGGCGCAAGGACCCGCCCTCGCTGCCCGACAACAGCGGACAGCGCTGAACGGCGGAAGGATGCGGCCGTGCCGGAGCCGGACTCCATGCAGCTCGTGGACAGCCATTGCCACCTGGACGCGGACGAGTTCGATGCCGATCGCGCCACCGTGGTCGAGCGCGCCCGCGCCGCCGGCGTGCGGCGGCAGCTCGTCCCGGCGGTGACCGCGGCCAGCTGGCCGAAGCTGCGCGAGGTCTGCCACGCCGCGCCGGGGCTGTATCCGGCCTACGGGCTGCATCCCACCTTCCTCGCCGAACACCGCCCGCACCACCTGGACGAACTGCAGGCCTGGGTCGAGCGCGAACGGCCGCTGGCGATCGGCGAATGCGGGCTGGACTTCTTCGTCGAGGGCCTGGACCGGCAGGCGCAGGCGCGTTATTTCGACGGCCAGCTGCGGCTGGCGCGCGACGCCGGGCTGCCGGTGATCGTGCACGCGCGCCGCGCGGTGGACGCGGTGGTTGCATCGATCCGCCGCATCGGCGGCGACGCGGCGCGGCTGCGCGGGGTGGTCCACAGTTTTTCCGGCAGCCCCGAACAGGCGGGGCAGCTGTGGAAGCTGGGTTTCATGATCGGGCTCGGTGGGCCGCTGACCTACGAGCGCGCGCAGCGCCTGCGCCGGCTGGTGGTGGACATGCCGCTGGAGTTCCTGCTGCTGGAGACCGACGCGCCCGACCAGCCCGACGCTGAGATCCGCGGCCGGCGCAACGAACCGGCACGGTTGCGGCGGGTGCTGGACACCGTGGCGGCGCTGCGCAGGCAGGATCCGGCGGAGATCGCCGCGGCGACCAGCGCCAATGCCGAGCGGCTGTTCGCGTTGCCGGCGGCA
This sequence comes from Pseudoxanthomonas suwonensis, assembly GCF_000972865.1. Classification (NCBI taxonomy): domain Bacteria; kingdom Pseudomonadati; phylum Pseudomonadota; class Gammaproteobacteria; order Lysobacterales; family Lysobacteraceae; genus Pseudoxanthomonas; species Pseudoxanthomonas suwonensis. Next base: position 3,530,843 of record NZ_CP011144.1, on the reverse strand, counting down.
GCGTAGGGCCGGATCTGCCGGTGGTGTGCACGCAGGCGCAGGCGACTGGTTCGTGTTTCCGACGCCCGTGCCGCCGACTGGAGTCGGTTCGGCTGTTGTAGGAGCCGGGTTTAGCCGGCGACACGCCACGTCGGCACAGGCGACTCCCTCATTTTCCCGACGCCCGTGTCGCCGGCTGAACCCGGCTCCTACAAGGGAGCGCGGGGCTTGAGCAGCATTTCCAGCGCCTTGCCCGCCGCGGCGAAGGCGAACGCGCCAGTGATGTGGGTGGCCGCGCCCAGGCCCGCGCCGCAGTCGAGCTTGAGCGCGGCATCGGCGCCCAGCTGCGGACGCAGGCCGCAGACGCTACCGTCCGCCTGCGGGTACTTCACATTCTCCAGCGAGTACACCGCCGGCACGCCGAAGTAGCGCTGCGGGTTCTTCGGGAAATTGAACTCGCCGCGCAGCTTCTTGCGCACCAGCGCCAGCATCGCATCGTGCTCGGTGCGCGACAGGTCGCGCACCCGCACCAGGGTCGGATCGGTGCGCCCGCCGGCCGAGCCGACGGTCAGCACCGGCTGCTTGCGCCGCCGGCACCAGGCGATCGCCTCGACCTTGGTGCGGAAGCTGTCGCAGGCGTCGACCACCAGGTCGAAGCCGCCGCCGAGCAGCTCCTCGAGGTTGGCGCCGGTGAGGAAGGCCGGCACCGGCCGCGCCTCGATCAGCGGATTGATCGCCCGGCAGCGCTCGGCCATCGCCTCGGCCTTGTTGCGCCCGTACTGCCCGGCCAGCGCCGGCAGCTGGCGGTTGGTGTTGGACACGCACAGGTCGTCGGCGTCGATCAGTGCCAGGCCGCCGACCGCCGAGCGCGCCAGCGCCTCGGCCACCCAGGAGCCGACGCCACCCAGCCCGACCACGGCCACGCGTCGCGCCGACAGCCATTCCACCGCGCCGCGGCCGTACAGCCGGTCGATGCCGGCGAATCGTTCGAGAACGGATGCATCCATGCGCGCATTCTAGCGGGGCTGTGCCGATGCCCGCGGCCGACCTATCATCCCCGCACGCCATCCACCGTCCGTCGTCCCCAGGGAGCCCGCCGCATGGCCAGCCAGGAACCCCGCCGCCCGAGCCACGCAGGCCGCTACCTGTTCCTTTTCCTGCTCGGCCTGCTCGTCGGTGCGGTCTGCGCGGTGATGGCGCTGCGCGCGCTGCAGGCGCGGATGGATCCGTTTCCCGAGGCACTGATGAACGTGATGCAGCGCCAGTCGGTGGAGCTGCGCAACTCGGCCAAGGCCAATCGCTGCACCGGCAGCGACACCCTGCCGCGGCTGCAGTCGCTGCGCGCGCTGTCCAACGACATCGAGGCCGCGTTCCCGGGCCTGCGCGACGACGCGCGCTTCGGCACCGCCGCCAGCGGACTGCGCGCGACCCTCGACCAGGCGCTGGCGTCGCCTCCTGCGGACTGCGCGCAGCTGGCCGCGGTCAACGAGCGCATCGGCGAGGACTGCAAGGCCTGTCACCGCGATTTCCGCTGAACCGCCGCTGAGGCCGCGGGGCGCGATGCGCACGGCGTCGCGTCCGCTTGGCACTGCATTCACGTTGTGCGGATGACGATGTTCGTGCAGCGCGACGAGGCACACTGGACATCAATCCGCTTCCACCACCCGTCGTATTCCACCACCCGTCATACAGGAGTAGACAGATGAAGCAGCACACTACCGGCACCTATCGAACCGGCGCCTATCGCGCGCTGGGCGTGGCCGCGTTCGGCCTGTTGGCGTTGAGCGGCTGCGCCACCGCGCCGTCGCCGAACTACGGCTACGGCAGCCCGGCCCCGGGCTATCCCTCGCAGGTCCGCTGCGCCGACTGCGGCCTGGTGACCCGGATCGACGTGATCCCGTCCAACCGCAGCGCCCCGTCGGCCACCGGCGCGATCCTCGGCGGCATCGTCGGCGCGGTCGCCGGCCACGAGATCTCCGACCATACCGGCGGCAGCAAGGGCAACCAGAACGTGTCGGCGGTCGCCGGCGCGGCGGCGGGCGCGATGGCCGGCAACGCCATCCAGAACCGCGCCACCTCCGATACCTACAACCTGCACGTGCGCATGGACGACGGCCGCACCGTGGTGATCAACCAGCGCGACCTCGGCGGCATCCGCGAGAACACCTACGTGCGCGTGGTCAACGGCAAGGTGGTCCTGCGCTGAGGCGCCCTGCCCCCGCCCGTCGCGTTGCCCCCCCTTCGCCTGCGGCGAAAGGGAGGGGCGGAAAAGGAACGGCCCGCTACTGGCGGGCCGTTCCGTTTGCAGCAAGTTTTGCGGCAGCGTTTCTCAGGCGGCCTGGACCGCGTCCGCCTGCAGGCCCTTCTGGCCCTGCACGACGGTGAAGGTGACCCTCTGGCCTTCCTTCAGGCTCTTGAAACCCTGCATCTGGATGGCGCGGAAATGCACGAACACGTCCTCGCCGTTCTCGCGACTGATGAATCCGAATCCTTTGGCATCGTTGAACCACTTCACGGTGCCGGTCTCGCGCTCTGCCATTACTGCTGACTCCTCGAACTGTGCTGGGTGGTGGTTACGCCGTTGCCACGGCGGCTGGTTGCAAGGAGAACGCGAGGTGTAACGATTGGTAGCGGACCATCACGATCACACGATCACCTACTCTGGACCTACCGCATCACAGGCCACGGTTCACGGTGACCTTGCCAAGCGCAGCGACCCCAAAGTTACCCCTCGTTCAGGGGAAATGCAATGATGGCAAGGACTTGGCGCACCTCCCCGGAAAGGACCCCCGCGACGATGGACCCCACCCTGTTCTGGTACGCCATCGCGGCCCTGCTGGTCCTGGTCGGGCTGGCCGGGGTGATCCTGCCGGCCCTGCCCGGGCTGCCGCTGGTCTTCGTCGGGATGCTGCTGGCGGCCTGGGCCGGGGACTTCCAGCGGATCGGCCCGCTGGCCCTGGTGGTCCTTGGCCTGCTCACCCTGCTGTCGATCGTCGCCGACTTCGTCGCCACCGCTGCCGGTGCCAAGCGGGTAGGCGCCGGGCCGCTGGCGGTCTGGGGCGCTGCGCTGGGCACCCTGGTCGGCCTGTTCTTCGGTCCGCTGGGCCTGCTGGCCGGACCGTTCCTCGGCGCCCTGCTCGGCGAGCTGTGGCATACCCGGGCGCTGCGCCGGGCCACCCACGTCGGCCTCGCCACCTGGCTGGGACTGCTGCTGGGCACGGTGCTGAAGCTCGCGCTGGCGTTCGCGATGGTCGGGTTCTTCGTCCTGGCCTGGTTCTTCTGATGCCGCGCGCCATGCACGCGGCAGGAGCCTCCACTTGAAAAGACATCGTCCGCTCGCCCCTTACCTGCTCTGCGTGCTCGCCGCGGCAATGGCCGCGCCGCTGGCCGCGCAGGAGATCGTCACCCGGCCCGTGTCAGCCGATGCCTGCCTGTCGCTGGCATCCGATGCCGCGCGCCTGGCCTGCTACGACGCCGCGCTCGGCTATTCGGCGCCGAGCCCGCAGCAGGCCGACCAGGCCGCGCGCGAGGCCGAGGCCAAGATGGACGAACAGCGCGCACAGGAACGGGCGGCAGCCCGGCCCGCCGATGCCGGCATGGCCGAACGCGCGCGCCATCGCACCGGCGAGCTGTTCCGCCGCGACGACCTCGCCTACGACCCGGCCGACCGCGCGACCATCGCCAACGCCGGCCGCGGCTCGCTGCTCGACAGCCGCTGGGAACTGGCCAGGGACTCCAAGCTGGGCATCTTCCAGCTGCGCGCCTACAAGCCGGTCTACGCGCTGCCCGCGTTCTGGACCAGCAAGATCAACGACACCCCCTCCTCGCCCAATCCGAACAACACGGTCACCGAGCCCGAGGAACTGGACAGCATCGAGGCCAAGTTCCAGATCAGCTTCAAGACCAAGCTGGCCGAGAACCTGCTCGGCGACAACGGCGACATCTGGGCCGCCTACAGCCAGAGCTCGCGCTGGCAGGCCTACAACTCGGAGATCTCGCGCCCGTTCCGCGAGACCAACTACGAGCCGGAGGTCATGTTCGTGGTCCGCAACAGCTACCGCCTGCTGGGCTGGAACGGGCGGATGATGGGCGTGAGCCTCAACCACCAGTCCAACGGCCGCAGCGACCCGCTCTCGCGCAGCTGGAACCGGGCCATCTTCAGCGTCGGCCTGGACCGCGAGCACTGGGCCCTGGTGGTCCGCCCCTGGTACCGGTTCAACGAGAGCGGGCGGGACGACAACAACCCGGACATCGAGGACTTCATCGGCCGCGGCGACGCGATGCTGGTCTACAACCGCAACGGCCACGAGCTCAGCCTGACCGGGCGGCACTCGCTGCGCGGCGGCGACCGCTCGAACGGTTCGCTGCAGCTGGACTGGGGCTTCCCGATCAACAACCTGCTGCGGGGCCACGTGCAGGTGTTCGACGGCTACGGCGAGAGCCTGATCGACTACAACCACCGCGCCACCTACATCGGCGTCGGCTTCGCCCTGCTGGAGTGGTTCTGATGGCCGGCGGCGTGACGATCTGGCACAACCCGCGCTGCTCCAACTCGCGCGGTGCGCTGCAGCTGCTGCGCGAGCGCGGCATCCAGCCAGTGGTGGTCGACTACCTGGCCGAGCCGCCGGACACGGCGACCCTGCACCAGGTCGCTGCCGACAGCGGGCTCGGCCTGCGCGGGCTGGTGCGCGAGAAGGAGCCGCTGTTCCGCGAACTGGGCCTGGCCGACGCGGACGAGGCGACGCTGCTCGAGGCGATGCAGAAGCACCCAGTGCTGATCAATCGGCCGGTGGTGATCGCCCCGCGCGGCACCCGGCTGTGCCGGCCGCCGGAAACGGTGCTCGAGCTGCTGGACTGACCCGCTCCTTGTAGGAGCACAGCTTGCTGGCGACGGGGGCGTCGGAATCATGGGCACGTCGCCTGTGCCGACGGCGTCGTGTCGCCGGCTGAACCCGGCTCCTACAGGAGGCGCGGCGCCTGGCGCCGCGTATCATCGGCGCCAGGCCCACGCTTGGGGAAGCGCCTTGCAGCCACACGCAGAGCACTCGTTCATCGCCTACGCCTCGGCCATGCTCGGGCTGCTGAGCCTGCTGGCGGTGCTCTGCTTCCACTTCCCCGAACTGCTGACCAGCCGCGAGTTCCGCGCGGTCTACAGCGAGCAGTTCGCCCGCCGCCTGCTGCTGGTCGGCATGGTCGCCGCGTTCGTGCTGGGCACCCTGGCGGTCATGCGCGGCCGCAGCCGGCGCGTGGCCCTGCTCGGCGTGGGCTCGGCCACGTTGGCGGTACTGCTCGGCGGCACCAACGTGCGCTTCGACGCCATCGGCCAGACCCCGTGGTCGCTGGGCATGGACTGGTTCGTGCTGTCGCTGTTCTTCTCGGCGCTGGTGTTCGTGCCGCTGGAGCGTTACCTCGGCCAGCGCCGGATGTCGCCGCTGCGGCCGGGCTGGCGCACCGACCTGGCCTACTTCTTCGTCGGCCACGTGCTGGTCCAGTTCATCCTGATCCTGGTCACCGCCTGGACCTCGACCATCGCCGGGCTCGCCGCCTTCCCCGCGCTGAAGGACGCCATCCAGGCGCTGCCCGTCTGGGCGCAGTTCCTGCTGGCGGTGTTCGTGGCCGACCTGGCCCAGGCGACCCTGCACCGGACCTACCACAACACCCCGTGGCTCTGGCGCTTCCACGCCGTGCACCACTCCAGCCGGGCGATGGACTGGCTGGCCGGCTCGCGCATGCACCTGGTCGAGATCGTGCTCACCCGCAGCTTCGTGCTGCTGCCGCTGCTGGTGCTGGGCTTCTCCCAGCCGGCGGTGAACGCCTACGTGATCCTGGTCGGCCTGCAGGCGGTGCTGGCGCACGCCAACCTGGGCCTGCGCTTCGGCTGGCTGGAATACGTGCTTGTGCTGCCGCGCTACCACCACTGGCACCATGCTCGGCACCCGGACTACCTCGATGCGAACTACGCCATCCACCTGCCGCTGGTGGACATGCTGATGGGCACCTTCCGCCTGCCGAAGGACGGCAGCTGGCCGGAGGAGTACGGAGTGATGAAGCTGGAAACGGTGCCGCGCGGGATCCTGCACCAGCACCTGATGCCGTTCCGGCGCCGCAAGCACTACGACGAGTACGAGGACTGAGCCGACGTCGCGATCGGCGGTCCCGCCTCCGCCCTCAGGTCCAGTCGCCGATGCCCTCGCGCCGGTAGACCTCGCCGAAGGACGGACGGTCTTTCATCCGCCGCGCGTAGGCGGCCAGCACCGGCCAGGCGTCGGTCGGCCGCGGCATGTTGCGCGACCAGCGCATCAGCATGGTCAACAGGAAGTCGGCCGCCGACAGCCGCGCGCCGAGCAGGTACGGGCCGCCGTCCCGCAGGTGGTCGGCCACCTGCTGCCAGGCCGCCTCCAGTTGCGCGCGTGCCTGCGCCTTGACCGCCTCCTGGTTGCCCGCACCTGCCGGCTCGTCCGGGTAGAACCAGGCACGGTAGGCAGGCTGCAGCGTGTTGGCGCAGAAGAACATCCAGCGGTAGTAGTCGCCGCGCTCGTGCGTGCCCGGCGCCGGCGCCAGCCCGGCCGCCGGGTGCAGTTCGGCCAGATGCGTGGCGATGGCCGCCGCCTCTGTCAGCACCTGGCCGTCGATCAGCAAGGTGGGCACCCGGCCCGCGGGGTTGATCGCCAGGTACTCCGGCGACTTCTGCTCGCGCCGGTCGAAGTCGAGCTGGCGCAGTTCATGGTCGACGCCCAGTTCGATCAGCAGCCAGTGCACGACCAGCGAAGCAGTGCTGGGCGAACCGTAGAGGACGACGGACATGGGCGGCTCCGGGAAAGAAGCCAGATTACCGTCCCTGCCAGGTCGACGGGAGCGACGTACACAACGCAGCCGCGGCGGCTCCGCCGTACCCTCACCCCAACCCCTCTCCCGGAGGGAGAGGAGCTTCAAAGCCGAACACCGCAAAGGTCAAACCTTTGATCGATCGAAGCCACGACCTCATGGCTCCCTAAGAAGCGACGACCCCGAAGCTCCCGAAGACGTGGCAGGCCGGGCGTATTGCGGCAGTGGCCATGGATGGCCACGTCGGCGAGTCGGCACACGGATGTGCCGCCGAGCCGACCGCAATACGCCCGGCCTGCCGCGGCTCAGACCGAAGCCGGCCACGACAGGCGCCCTGGACTTCCTGCTTTGGCCATGGTTTTGGCTTCCTCGAACGCAGAACGGGCCGGCATCGCTGCCGGCCCATCCCATGCACCCAGCCGCGGCGCGCCCTACGCCACCACCACCGGGATCTTGCCGATCCGCGCCTGCCACTCGCGCGGGCCGGTCTTGTGCACCGACTCGCCGCTGGCATCCACCGCCACGGTCACCGGCATGTCCCTGACCTCGAACTCGTAGATCGCCTCCATGCCCAGGTCCTCGAATGCCAGCACCTTCGACGCCTTGATCGCCTTGGACACCAAGTAGGCCGAGCCGCCGACCGCCATCAGGTACACCGCCCGGTTGTCGCGGATCGCCTCGATCGCCGCGTCGCCGCGCTCGGACTTGCCGACCATGCCCAGCAGGCCGGTCTGCTCCAGCATCTGCCGGGTGAACTTGTCCATGCGCGTGGCCGTGGTCGGACCGGCCGGACCGACCACCTCGTCGCGCACCGGGTCGACCGGGCCGACGTAGTAGATGAAGCGGTCGGTGAAGTCCACCGGCAGCTTCTCGCCGCGGTTGAGCATGTCGACCATGCGCTTGTGCGCCGCGTCGCGGCCGGTCAGCAGCTTGCCGTTGAGCAGCAGCACCTCGCCCGGCTTGAACGTGGCCACTTCCTCGCGGGTGATCGTGTCCAGGTCCACCCGGCGCGCGTTCTGCGGGTTGTAGGTCAGCTTCGGCCAGTCCTCCAGCGAGGGCGGATCCAGCGCGACCGGACCGCTGCCGTCCAGCGTGAAGTGCGCATGGCGGGTGGCCGCGCAGTTGGGGATCATCGCCACCGGCAGGTTGGCCGCGTGGGTCGGGTAGTCCTTGACCTTGATGTCCAGCACCGTGGTCAGCCCGCCCAGGCCCTGCGCGCCGATGCCCAGCGCGTTGACCTTCTCGTACAGCTCCAGGCGCAGCTCCTCGGCACGGTTCGATGCGCCGCGGGCCTTGAGGTCGACGATGTCGATCGGCTCCATCAGCGCCTCCTTGGCCAGCAGCATCGCCTTCTCGGCGGTGCCGCCGATGCCGATGCCGAGCATGCCCGGCGGGCACCAGCCGGCGCCCATGGTCGGCACCGTCTTCAGCACCCAGTCCACGATCGAGTCGGACGGATTGAGCATGGCGAACTTGCTCTTGGCCTCCGAACCGCCGCCCTTGGCCGCGACGATCACGTCCACGGTGTTGCCCGGCACGACCCTGACGTTGACCACCGCCGGGGTGTTGTCCTTCGTGTTCCGGCGCTTGCCGGCCGGGTCGGCCAGCACGCTGGCGCGCAGCTTGTTGTCCGGATGGTCGTAGGCGCGGCGCACGCCCTCGTTGACCATCTCCTCCACGCCCATGGTCGCGTCGTCCCAGCGCACGTGCATGCCGATCTCGAGGAACACGGTGACGATCCCGGTGTCCTGGCAGATCGGGCGGTGGCCCTCGGCGCACATGCGCGAGTTGATCAGGATCTGCGCCATCGCGTCCTTGGCCGCGGGCGATTCCTCGCGCTCGTAGGCGGCGGCGAGGTTCCGGATGTAGTCGACCGGGTGGTAGTAGCTGATGTACTGCAACGCGTCGGCGACCGACTGGATCAGGTCGTCCTGGCGGATCGAAACAGGGCTCGACGACACCTGGGCGGAGGACGGGCGGGCAGCGGGGGAAGCGGTCACGGCTGGCTCATGGCGGGCGGGGAACCGGCCCATTTTAAGCCAAGCGGCCGGCCGGCTCGCCTCGACATAGGTCGGTGGGCTCCGTCCTAGCCGGCCTCCCGGCCGTCGATGCGCCCGCGCAGCTCCTGGCGGTGGCGACGGCTGCAGGGCAGCACGGTGCCGTCCTTCAGATGCAGCCGCGCCTCGCCGGCATCCAGCGGCTCGATCGAGGCGACCTGGCCGAGGTTGACGATATAGCTGCGGTGGACCCGGGCGAACAGGCGCGGATCCAGCCGCGCCTCGATCCCGGCGATGGTGCTGCGCAACGGATAGTCGTGCCCGCGCACCCGCAGGTTCACGTAGTTGCCGGAGGCCTGCAGCCATTCGATGTCGCCGGCGGCGACCAGGAACTCGCGGCCGAGCTTGCGCACCAGGAAGCGTTCGGGCAGGTCGACCGGCTCCACCGGCGGGCCCTCGTCCGGCTCGGCCAGCAGGCTGGCCTCGCCCTGCATGCGCCGCAGCAGCAGCCGGTAGAAGCTGATCAGGATGACCATGCTGGCGTAGGTGCGCACGTCCTTGACGTACTCGTAGAGCAGTTCGCGCGGCCAGTCGCCGAAATCGTAGTCCATCCCCTGGCTGGCATAGGCCAGGGTGCGCAGGCCGACCATGCCCAGTACGTGCGCCAGCGAGACCGCCACGCTGGCCAGCAGGTGCAACGGCAGGTGCCGCCGCCAGTTGTCCCAGTGGATCGGGAAGCGGCGGCTGAACCAGGCCACCGGCCAGATCAGGGCCAGCCACAGCAGCCCGCTGGACCATTCCCAGACCACCGGTTCCCAGGTTGCGTAGCCGAGGTCGTTCTTGCGGATGTCGACGACCACCGTGTAGCTGTTGGCGACCGCGTTCACGATGGTCAGCCCCACCCAGAAGCCGACCTCCACCCAGCGGCGCCAGGGCAGGTAGCGTTCGTAGGGCGTGGGACGGGTCGCGGGCATCGGCGCATTCTACGTAAGCGTGCGCGACCGCCCTGCCCGGCCCGTCACTGGGTTCCGCGGTTCGTCCCAGCCGGCCCGCACTCCGTCACCGCGACCTGCCCGCCCCGCGCCGGCAGCAGGCATCGTCGCGCATCCCTCCCTCGGCCACCGACCATGGAACGCCGCTACGACCTCGACTGGATCCGCATCTGCGCCTTCGGCGTGCTGGTCCTCTACCACGTCGGCATGTATTACGTGACCTGGGACTGGCACGTGAACAGCCCGCACGCCGGGCCCGCGCTGGAGCCGCTGATGCGGCTGGCCTCGCCGTGGCGGCTGTCGCTGCTGTTCCTGGTCTCCGGCGCGGCCACCGCCTTCCTGTGGGAGCGCTGCCGCGGCGACGGCCGCAGCTTCCTCGGCCCGCGCTCGTGGCGGCTGCTGCTGCCGCTGGTGTTCGGGATGCTGGTGATCGTGCCGCCGCAGTCCTATTTCGAGGTGGTGGAGAAGCTGCCCGGCGGCTACCACGACGGCTACCTGGCGTTCTGGCGCCGCTACCTGGCCGGGGACGGCAGTTTCTGCCGCGACGACGACTGCCTGGCCCTGCCGACCTGGAACCACCTGTGGTTCCTGGCCTACCTGTGGTGCTACACGGCGGTGCTGTGGGCGCTGCTGCGCTTTGCACCGCGCGCCACCGCCGGCGCGGTCGAACGCCTGCGCGCGCTGCTGGCGCGGCCGGGCGGGCTGCTGTGGCCGCTGGCTTGGCTGGCGATCGCGCGGATGCTGCTGGTCGGGCGCTTCGAGTCCACCCATGCCCTGGTCGACGACTGGTACAACCACGCCCAGTACCTGCCGCTGTTCCTGCTCGGCTGCGCCATCGCCCGGCCCGGGCCGCTGTGGGAGCGGATCGAGGCTGCGCGCTGGCCGGCGCTGGGCGCCGCGCTGGCCGCCTGGCTGTACCTGACCTGGTACTTCGGCCACTACGCCGACGGCATGCCGCCGCCGGAACCGCTGCGCTGGCTGCAGCGGCTGCTCTGGTCCGTGCAGCAGTGGGGCGCGATCGTGGCGATCCTCGGCTTCGCCCGCCGCCTCGCCCCCGGCGACAGCCCGGCGCGGCGCTGGCTGGGCGAGGCGGTGTTCCCGGTCTATATCCTCCACCAGACGGTGATCGTGCTGCTGGCGGTCGGGTTGCAACCGCTGGACCTGTCGCCGTGGATCGAGGGACCGCTGCTGGTACTGGCCACCTTCGCCCTGTGCTTCGCCGCCTACGCGATCATCCGCCGCCTCGGCTGGCTGCGTCCGCTGTTCGGACTCCGGCGCCGGCCGCCACCGCCGCCGCCTCGATCACCACCACCACCACCGCGGGAAGCCGCCGATGTTCGAAGCTGACCCCAATCTCTGGCTGCAGGGTTTCACCGCCGCCTGGTTCTTCCGGGCCATGCAGGCACTGAGCACGGTCGGGCAATCGTGGGTCTACATGCCGGCGATCCTGCTGCTGGCGTTCGGCGTCCGGCTGCGTCCGACCCTGGCCCTGCTGCTGGCATTGCTGCTGGTAAGCACGGCGACATCGGCGCTCAAGCACGGCTTCGGCCTGCCGCGTCCCAGCGAGGTCGACGCGCGGGTGCTGGACAAGGGCCGCAGCGGCAAGCACCTGGTCGAGGACGGCGCGGCGAAGGCGTTCCTGGGCCTGCCCTCGGACGAGGCCATCGCCGCGGCGCGGGCGCAGCAGGAGCGCGACTTCGGCTTCGTCAGCGGCCACACCAGCGCGGCGGCGGCGTTCGCGCTGTCGATCCCGCTGTTCTTCGGCCTGCGCCGGCGCTGGATCTGGGCGCTGGCGCTGGCCTGGCCGCTGCTGATGGGCATCTCGCGGATGTACCTGGGCCGGCATTTCCTCGCCGACGTGCTCGGCGGACTGGCGCTGGGCTGGCTCGGCACGCTGCTGGTCGCGGCCTGGTGGCGGCGCCTGCCGGCCTCCGGGCCGGTGCCGCCGCGGCTGTGGCTGCCGCCGCTGCTGGCCGTCGCGCTGGTCGCCGCCGTGGCCGCCTCAATCGAGGGCGTCGGCCATGGTGCCGTCGGCGACCTGCTCGGCGCGCTGGCGGTGATCGCGGTGCTGCAGTGGCGGGGCTGGCCGGACGACGCCACCGGCCTGCCGCGGCGCATCGCGCGGGTGGCCTGCGCCCTGGCGGTGGGCTATGGCACGACCTGGGCGTTCACCGCGGCCTATGCGGCCGGCGGCTGGGCCGAGGGGCACCCGCTGGCGGCCGTCTTCGCCACCGCCGGCATGCTGGTCGGACTGCTGGGCAGCGTCGCCCTGTGCCGGCTGTTGCGCCTGTATGCGGCGCCGGCGCCCGCCGCGAGGATCGCCCCGGCCTAGGACCCGACCCGGGCCGTCCGCCGGAGGAGAGCGCCTGCTCGGCGGTGCCTTCTGGTGCGATGGCATGGCGCTTGCAAGAGCCGGCCCAGGGCTACCTGTGCCCGCACGCCTGCCGCCGATGTCCATGCCGACCACCCCGCTCCACCGCTGCCTGAAGCTGCTGCTGGCCCCCGCGCTGGTGGTCGCGCTGGCGGCGCCGACCGCCGCGCCGGCGCCGTCCACGGCCGCGACCGGCGCGTCGACCGTCGACGCGATGATCGACCGCTGCTTCGAGCTGCGCCGCAACCGCCCCCGCCAGGCGCTGGAACTGGCCGAGGCGCTGCTGGCCGACGGCACGCTCGACGTCGAGCGCCGGATCAAGACGATGAGCTGCCAGGGCATCGCAGCCGCGCTGGTCGGAGAGGATGCGCGCGCGGTCGCCATCGCCGACCGCATCGCCCAGGAGCTGGAGCGGCATCCGCAGCTGCCGGACGAGTACCGCATGCGCGCCGTGTCCAACCTGGGCGCGATCCTGCACAGCGCCGGCCAGGTCTACCGGGCCGAGAAGGCCTACGCCGAGACCCTGCGCATCGGCGCGCGGATCGGCGGCAAGGATGCGGTCCTGGTCCAGATCAGCATGCTCAACAACATCGGCCTGATCCACGCCGACTACCTGGATTCGCCGCAGGCGGCCGACGGCTACTTCCAGCAGGCCCTGGCGCTGGCGCGCTCGATCGAACACGAGTCCTCGCAGCTGCTCTACAACTTCGCCATCAACCGGCTGCGCCTGGACGAGCGCGAGGCCGCGCTGCGGGCACTGGACGAGGCGGCCAAGGCGGCCGACGAGGCCGGCAGCGTGCTGGTCGGGCTGCGTGTCCGCAGCGCGCGGCTGATGCTGGAGCGCGACCAGCGCCTGCCGGAACTGATCGCCGCGCTGGAGGGGATCCGCGGCCAGCAGTCGAACCTGCCCGACCCCGCCGGCGAGGCCGCCACCCTGGCCCGCATCTCGGTCCTGCTGGACGCCGCCGGCCAGCCTGCGCAGGCCCTGGCCTCGGCGCAGGATGCCTTCGCCATGGCCAGCCAGGGCCACAACCCGCAGGAGACCTACCAGGCGCTGCAGGCGCTGATCGACGCGCACGCCGCGCTGGGCGACACCCGCGCCGCGCTGGAGCACGCCGCGCGCATGCACCGGATGAAGCTGGACGCACTGCGCCAACAGCGGCTGGACATGCTGGCCGACCTGCAGGCGCGCAACCAGGACGCCGTCTCCCAGCGCGAGCTGGAGCGGGTCCGCTACGAGGACCGCATCCATTCGCTGAAGGAGCAGCAGTCGCGGCTGCTGCGCACGGCAGTGCTGGCGCTGTCGATGCTGCTGGCGCTGGCCGCCGTCGCCTTCGGCCTGATGCAGCGGCGTCGGCACCGCCAGCTGCGCGTGGTCAGCGAACGCGACGCGCTGACCGGCCTGGCCAACCGCCACGCCGCCACCGCCGCGCTCAATGCCCTGGCGGTGCAGCGCAGCCGCGACGACGCGCGCCACGTCCTGTTCCTGATCGACATCGACCACTTCAAGCAGATCAACGACACCCACGGCCACCACGCCGGCGACGCGGTGCTGGTGGAGATGTCCAACCGCCTGCGCACGGCGTGCCGGCCGGGCGACCTGGTCGCGCGCTGGGGCGGCGAGGAATTCCTGGTGGCCTGCGCCGACCTGGACCCGGGCCAGGCCAAGGCCATCGCCGGCCGCCTGTGCGAGGCCATGGCGCACACCCTGGAGACCGCCGACGGCACCCGCGCGGTCACCGTGTCGCTGGGACTGGCGCCGATCCCGTTCTTCGACGTGCCGCCCGAGGACCACCTCGCGCGGCGCTGGGACTATGCGCTGCGCATGGCCGACCGCGCCCTGTACGCGGCCAAGGAACAGCGCGACGGCTGGGTCGGCTACTGGGGCGCGCGCCTGCCCGACGATGCCACCGCCGAGGCGGTGCTCGAATACCCGGAAGCGGCCGACGGCATCGTCACCGTGCTGTCCAGCCACCCGCGCGAGCCGGCGCGGCTGCGCGCGCAGAGCCTGCGCGAGGCGGGCGCGCAGCTGTAGCGACCGCGCCACGGTGGGCGCGTCCGCTCAGGCCGGTGCGAAATGCTCGACCAGCAGCTGGATCGCCTGGCCGCCGCGGTAGTCGTCCGGCGCCAGCCGGTAGGCCAGACGCGCCTGCGGATCGGGCGCCCGCCCGCGCCAGCCGCCGAACTGGATCGCCGCCAGCGGCTCGCGGCGGTCGGGATGGCGCAGGGTCAGCTTCAGGTGGCGCTCGCCGACCACGCGCCAGTCCAGCACTTCGAACAGGCCGTCGAACAGCGGCTCGGGGAAGCCCTGCCCCCAAGGCCCGCCGTCGCGCAGCGCCTCGGCGTGGAAGCGGTCGAACTCGCGCGGCAGCAGTTCGCCGTCGCTGAGCAGCTCGGCCTGCAGCATACCGTCGTCCAGGACCGCGGCCGCATGCGCCTGCCAGGCCTGTTCGAAGGCGGCCAGCCGGTCCTTGGCCAGGGTCAGGCCGGCGGCCATCGCGTGCCCGCCGAAACGCTCGATCAGGCCCGGATGCGCGGTGTCCACCGCCGCCAGCGCGTCGCGGATGTGGAAGCCGGGGATCGATCGCGCCGAGCCGCGCAGCACGCCGCTGCCCGGCTCGGCCGGGGCGAACGCCAGCACCGGCCGGTGCAGGCGCTCCTTCATCTTCGACGCGACCAGGCCGATCACGCCCGGGTGCCATTCCGGATCGAACAGGCACGGCGCCAGCGGCGCGCCGGCCTCGGCCAGCGTCGCCCGCGCCAGCGCGGCCTCGGCGTCGTCGGTCATGTGCTGCTGCACTGCGCGGCGTTCGGCGTTGATGCCTTCGAGCAGGCCGGCCAGTTCGCGCGCGCGCTGCGGGTCGTCGGTGAGCAGGCATTCGATGCCCAGCGCCATGTCCTCCAGCCGGCCGGCCGCGTTCAGCCGCGGGGCGATGGCGAAACCGATGTCGGCGGCGGTCAGCCGCGCCGCGTCGCGGCCGCAGGCCTCGACCAGCGCGCGCAGGCCGGCGCAGCCGCGGCCGGCGCGCAGGCGCCGCAGGCCGGCGGCGACCAGCGCGCGGTTGTTGGCGTCCAGCGGTACCAGGTCGGCGACCGTGCCCACCGCGACCAGGTCCAGCAGCGACGCCAGATCCGGCTGCCCTTCTTGAGAAGTGCGGCCATGGATGGCCGCTGCTTGATCTTCGCGATCAGAGCCTGCCCCCGACCTGATCGGGGGACGATCGCAGGAGTACAGCCTTCGCCGCAGCGCCAGCAACAGGTAGAAAACCACGCCCACTCCGGCCAGCGCCTTGCTCGGGAAGGCGTCGCCGGGCAGGTTCGGGTTGACGATGGCGTTGGCGGCCGGCAGCCGCGGCCCGGGCAGGTGGTGGTCGGTGACCACGACCTGCCAGCCGCGCGCGCGCGCTGCCTCGATACCTGCATGGCAGGCGATGCCGTGGTCGACGGTGAGCAGCAGGTCGGGCTGCAGCGCGGCCAGTTCGTCCACCAGCGCCGGCGACAGGCCGTAACCGTGGACCATGCGATTGGGCACCGCGTGCGAGACCCGGCGCGCGCCGAGCAGGCGCAGCCCGCGCACGCCGGTGGCGCAGGCGGTGGCGCCATCGCAGTCGAAATCGCCGACCACCACGATGTGGCGGTCGCCGGCGATCGCCGCGGCCAGCAGCGTGGTGGCCGCGTCCAGGCCGTGCAGGGCATCGGGCGGCAACAGGTCGGCCAGGCGCGGCCGCGCCAGTGCCGGGGAATGCGCGCCGCGCGCGGCGTAGATCCGGCGCAGCAGCGGCGGGATCGCGTCCGGCCAGGCCGCCGGCCCATCCAACGGCGCGCCCACCTGCGGGCGGCGGACGATGCGCGGCGGGGCCATCTCAATCCGCCGGGCGGGCCAGCGCGGCCAGCGGCCGACGCCAGAACTGCCAGCGGCGCTGGCCGTGGTGCAGGCGGAAACCGGCGCCGTCCTCGAAGTCCAGCTGCAGCACGTCGAACTCGCGCCGCGCCATCGCCTGCAGCAGCGGCGGCAACACCTGCACGCCGAACAGGTCGAGGCTGCGCAGCCGGCGCATGTCGACCAGGCTGTCGCCGGCCGGCCCGCCATCGGCCGCCTCCGGCGTGGCGATCGCCGCGCCGGCCATGCGCGCCAGTCCCTGCAGCAGGGTGTCCTGGCTGCGCACGTGCAGGTAGCGCGACTGCACCGCGACCGGCAGCCGGCCCGCGCCCCAGAACCACAGCGCGTTGATCGACGGCCGGCCGCGCGCGGCGCGCTCGCGGTTGCGCGGATGCTGGTGCAGCACCACCTGCGCCTCGGTGATCAGCGCGCGCCAGCGCCGCGCCGCGGCGTCCTCGCCCTGCGGCAGGGCGGCGAACAGGTCATCGCCCAGCGCCTCGTCCGGTCCGGGCAGGGCCGGCAGGCGCGTGCCCTCCGGCAGGCGCAGGTACCAGCGCGCCGGATGCGGCGCGTCCAGGTGGAAGCCGGCGTCGCCGAACAGCGGGCGCAGGGCCGGCAGGAACGCCGCCGCGTCTTCCGCGTCCATGCCGAGCCCTTCACCCCAGCCAAGCAGGCGCGCGCCGTTGAGGTCCGGCGCCACGTGCGCCGGATCGGCGCGCAGCCACAGGTCGGCGGTGTTGCCGCCCAGGTCGCCGCGGACGCCGCCGGCATCGACCAGCCGGGTCAGCGCCGCGATCGGCCAGTGGTCAGGGACCAGGCGGAAATGCCGGCGCAGCTGCGCCTGCCCGCCCGCTTCGCCGTGCTCGCGGTCGGCCCGCGCCAGCACCCGGCCGACCGCCGCCGGCAACGGACCCGGCAGGCGGGTCCGCTCGGGCAGCAGCAGGGTGATGGTCGCCATGTCAGCCGACGTAGTGGACGCCGGCGATTTCGTATTCGCGCTTGCCGCCGGGCGCGTCGATCACGATCGCATCGCCCTCTTCCTTGCCGATCAGCGCGCGCGCCACCGGCGAGGAAATCGCGATCAGGCCCTGCTTGATGTCGGCCTCCAGGTCGCCGACGATCTGGTAGCGGACCTCCTCGTCGGTCTCCACGTCGGCCAGGGTCACGGTCGCGCCGAACACGACCTTGCTGCCGGCGTTGAGCTTGGCCACGTCGATCAGGTCGGCGTGCGAGAGCTCGCCCTCGAGCTGCTTGATCCGGCCCTCGATGAAGCCCTGCTGCTCGCGCGCGGCGTGGTACTCGGCGTTCTCCTTGAGGTCGCCGTGGCCGCGGGCCTCGGCAATGGCGGCGATCACTTCCGGCCGCTTCACCGACTTCAGGTGGTCCAGCTCCTCGCGCAGGCGCTGGGCGCCCTTCAGCGTCATCGGTGCCCTCACGATTGCAGCTCCTTGTGCAGCTCCTGCAGCGACCAGACCGGGCCGGTACCGCGGAATTCGAGCGAATGCACCAGCGCCTTGGCACCGGCGATGGTGGTGGAATAGGTGACGCGCTGCTGCAGCGCCTCGCGCCGGATCGAGAACGAGTCGGCGATCGCCGCGCGGCCCTCGGTAGTGTTGACGATGTAGGCGATCTCGCCGTTCTTGATCGAGTCGACGATGTGCGGGCGGCCCTCGGCCACCTTGTTCACCACCGCGCACTCGATGCCGCGCTCCTGCAGCCACGCCGCGGTGCCGCGGGTGGCGACCAGGCTGAAGCCGCGCTCGAGCAGCGCCTGTGCCACCGGCAGCACCCGCTTCTTGTCGGGATCGCGCACCGACACGAACGCCTTGCCCGGCGTCGGCGCCTTGATCCCGCCGGCCTCCTGGGCGCGGGCGAAGGCGGCGCCGAAGCTGCGGCCCACGCCCATCACCTCGCCGGTGGAGCGCATCTCCGGGCCCAGGATCGGGTCCACGCCCTGGAACTTGGCGAACGGGAAGATCGCCTCCTTCACCGAGTAGTAGTCCGGCACGACCTCGCGGGTCGCGTCCTGCTCGGCCAGGCTGCGGCCGGCCATGCAGCGCGCGGCGATCTTGGCCAGGGCCACGCCGGTGGCCTTGGACACGAACGGCACGGTGCGCGAGGCGCGCGGGTTCACTTCCAGCAGGTAGACGGTGTCGTCACCGTCCTCGTTGGCCTGGATCGCGAACTGGGTGTTCATCAGGCCGACGACATTCAGCGCCTTGGCCAGCTCGACCACCTGCCGGCGCAACTCGTCCTGGGTGGCTGCCGACAGCGAGTACGGCGGCAGCGAGCAGGACGAGTCGCCCGAGTGCACGCCGGCCTCCTCGATGTGCTCCATGACGCCGCCGATCAGGGTGGCGCCGCTGGCGTCGGCGATCAGGTCGACGTCGACCTCGACCGCATTGTCGAGGAAGCGGTCCAGCAGCACCGGCGAGTCGTTCGAAACCTTGACCGCGTCGCGCACGTAGCGGGCCAGGTCGGATTCGCCGTAGACGATCTCCATGGCGCGGCCGCCGAGCACGTAGCTCGGGCGCACCACCAGCGGATAGCCGATCTCGCGGGCCAGCAGCAGCGCCTCTTCGGCGTTGCGCGCGATGCGGTTCGGCGGCTGCTTCAGGCCCAGCCGCTCGACCAGCTGCTGGAAGCGCTCGCGGTCCTCGGCCAGGTCGATCGAGTCGGGGCTGGTGCCGATCACCGGCACGCCGTTGGCCTCCAGCGCGCGCGCCAGCTTCAGCGGGGTCTGGCCGCCGTACTGCACGATCACGCCCTTGGGCTGTTCGAGTTCGACGATCTCCAGCACGTCCTCGAGGGTGAGCGGCTCGAAGTACAGGCGGTCGGAGGTGTCGTAGTCGGTGGACACGGTCTCCGGGTTGCAGTTGACCATGATGGTCTCGTAGCCGTCCTCGCGCAGGGCCAGGGCGGCATGGACGCAGCAGTAGTCGAACTCGATGCCCTGGCCGATGCGGTTGGGGCCGCCGCCCAGGATCATGATCTTGTCGCGGTCCGTCGGCTGCGCCTCGCACTCGTCCTCGTAGGTCGAATACAGGTAGGCGGTGGAGGTGGCGAACTCGGCCGCGCAGGAATCCACCCGCTTGTAGACCGGGCGCACCTTGTGCGCGCGGCGCAGAGCGCGGATGCCGGCCTCGTTGGTCCCGGCCAGCTGGGCCAGGCGCGCGTCGGAGAAGCCGTCGCGCTTGAGCTTGCGCAGGCGCGCGGCGTCGAGCGAGTCCAGGCCCTCGGCGGCCAGCCGCGTCTCTTCCTCGATGATCTCCTCGATCTGGTCGAGGAACCACGGGTCGATGAACGACAGCGCGTGGATGTCCTCCACGCCCATCCCGGCGCGGAACGCGTCGGCGACGTAGAACAGCCGCTCCGGGCCCGGTGCCTTCAGTTCGCGCCGCAGCGTGGCCAGGTCCTGTTCGTCGGCCAGGTCCAGTCCGGTCGGGTCGAAGCCGACCTTGCCGGTCTCCAGCCCGCGCAGGGCCTTCTGCACCGACTCGCGGAAGGTGCGGCCCATCGCCATCACCTCGCCCACCGACTTCATCTGGGTGGTCAGGCGCGCGTCGGCCTGGGGGAACTTCTCGAAGGCGAAGCGCGGGATCTTGGTGACCACGTAGTCGATCGCCGGCTCGAACGAGGCCGGGGTCAGCCCGCCGGTGATCTCGTTCTTCAGCTCGTCCAGGGTGTAGCCCACCGCCAGCTTGGCCGCGACCTTGGCGATCGGGAAGCCGGTGGCCTTGGAGGCCAGCGCCGAGGAACGCGACACGCGCGGGTTCATCTCGATCACCACCACCCGGCCGGTCTGGGCGTTGATGCCGAACTGCACGTTGGAGCCGCCGGTGTCCACCCCGATCTTGCGCAGCACCGCGATCGAGGCGTCGCGCAGGCGCTGGTATTCCTTGTCGGTCAGGGTCTGTGCCGGGGCGACGGTGATCGAGTCGCCGGTGTGCACGCCCATCGGGTCCAGGTTCTCGATCGAGCAGACGATGATGCAGTTGTCCGCGGTGTCGCGGACCACCTCCATCTCGAACTCCTTCCAGCCCAGCACCGACTCCTCGACCAGCACCTCGCCGACCGGCGACAGCTCCAGGCCGCGCTTGACGATGTCCTCGAATTCCTCGCGGTTGTAGGCGATGCCGCCGCCGCTGCCGCCGAGGGTGAAGGACGGGCGGATGATGGTCGGGTAGCCGACCTTGGTCTGGATCTCGACCGCCTGCTCGAAGGTCCTGGCGACCTCGGCCTTCGGGCACTCCAGGCCGATCTCGCCCATCGCCACGCGGAACAGTTCGCGGTCCTCGGCCATGCGGATGGCCTCGCGCGAGGCGCCGATCAGCTCGACCCCGTACTTCTCCAGCACCCCGTGGTCGGCCAGGTCCAGCGCGCAGTTGAGCGCGGTCTGGCCGCCCATGGTCGGCAGCAGCGCGTCGGGCTTCTCCTTGGCGATGATCTTCTCGACCGTCTGCCAGTTGATCGGCTCGATGTACACCGCGTCGGCGGTGTCCGGGTCGGTCATGATCGTCGCGGGGTTGCTGTTGACCAGCACCACGCGGTAGCCCTCCTCGCGCAGCGCCTTGCACGCCTGCGCGCCCGAGTAGTCGAACTCGCAGGCCTGGCCGATGACGATCGGGCCGGCGCCGATGATGAGGATGGTCTGGATGTCGCTGCGCTTGGGCATTTCGTTCTCTGCTCGTTCCCTGCTCAGGGGCTGCCGGCCTGGGCGGTCTTCGCGCCCGGGCCGATGTACTTGTCGAAGAAGGCCAGCATCTTCGTATAGAGGTTCACGTTGTTCTCGAGGTCACGGAAGCCGTGCGCCTCCTTGGGCTCGACCACCACGATCTCCGGCTTCTTGCCGGCCTTCTCCATCTGCGAGACGAGGAAGTTCATGTTGCGGATCGGCACCCGCACGTCCTTGGCGCCATGGACCAGCATCACCGGGATCTTGAGCTTCTCCACCGCGTACGCCGGCGACTGCGCCACCCGCTCGGCCTTGCTGGTCGGATAGGCGTCCTTGAGGTAGTTGCGCCCGGACTCGTGGGCCATGAAATCGGCGTCGCGCTGGATGTCCAGGTCGTACACGCCCACGTAGCCCACGGTGCAGCGGTACAGGTCCGGCTCGCGCACCGCGCTCATCAGCGCGGCATAACCGCCGTACGAGGCGCCGTAGATGCAGATCCGGTCCGGATCGGCGATGCCCTGCGACACCGCCCACTTCACCGCGTCGGTCAGGTCGTCCTGCATGGTGGTGCCCCACTTGCGGTAGCCCAGCCCCTCGAACGCGTTGCCGTAGCCGCCGGAGCCGCGGTAGTTGACCTGCAGCACCGCGTAGCCGCGGTTGGCGAACAGCTGCACCTCCGGGTTGAAGCCCCACTCGTCGCGTGGCCCGTGCGGGCCGCCGTGCGGATTGACGATCATCGGCAGGTTCTTGCCGCTGCTGCCGGCGGGGATGGTGATGTAGCCGTGCAGCGGCAGGCCGTCGCGCGCCTTGAACGAGATCGGCGTCATCGGCGACATCTCGGCCGGCTTGATCCATTCCATGCTGCCGGCCAGGAACTTGGCCTTGTTGGTCTGGCGGTCGAACAGGAAGGCCTCGGAGGGGGCGGTGTCCGAATAGGCACGCATGGCCAGGTAGCGCCCGTCGTCGGACGGACGCAGGAAATACAGCGCTTTGTCCGGGAACGCCTTGAGCAGGCCGGCGTAGGCGATGGTCTCCGGATGGTCCCGGGCGATCCAGTCCCAGATCGGGGTGCCGTCCTCGTACAGCACGCCCAGCAGGGTCTTGCGGTCGCTGCTCCAGACGAAGCCGGACGGGCTGACCGTGCCGTTGTCGGACAGTTCCTTCTCCTCGCGGGTCTGGGTGTCCAGCAGCACGATGGATTCCGGCTTGCCGTCCACGCCCTTGGCCATGTACGCGTGGCGGTTGTCCGCGGCGAAGCCCAGCGGCCAGTAGCTGGCGCCGTTGCGCTCGCTCTCGTGGACCAGGGTCCACTTGTCGCCGTCGCGGCGGTAGGTGACGTTGCGGCCGTCGTTCATCGAACCGGAGACGAAACGCGGATTGCGCTCGTGGTCGACCAGGAAGCGCCCCTGCTCCACCGGCGCGGTCGCCACGGTGGTGATGCGGCCGTTGTAGACGTTGAGCTTGAACAGGAACGCGTTCTCGACCGAGCGCTGGACCAGGATCGTCTGCGGATCCTCGGGCGTCAGGCTGACGATCGAATAGAACATGCCGTTGGGGATGTCGATCCGCCGGGTGCCGTCGATGTTGGAGGCGTACAGGTCGCCCTTGGAGGTCTCGAAATCGAAACGGCCGGTCTTGAACGTCACGTAGAACAGCAGGCGCTCGTCGTTGGCCCACACCACGTCGCGGAAATGGCGGTCCGGGCCGTAGTCCCACTTGCCGACCACGCCGTTGTCGGCCACGCGCAGCACCGCCAGGACCGTGCGGTCCTCCTGCGGGACCGTCACCGCCATGTGCTTGCCGTCCGGCGACAGGCTGATCGAGGTGAACTCCGGATCCTTGAAGAAGTCCCGGATCGGCACTTCCCGCGCCGCGGCGTCGAGTCCGAGCGCCAGCATCAGCACCAGCAGCATCCCTTTCAGCAGTCGCATTCCTTTACTCCTGATCTTTGTGGATCCAGCGCAAGGCACGCGGCGGGCCTCAGCCCGCCATCGACGCCACGAAACGGTCGAACAGCGGCGCCACGTCGTGCGGGCCGGGCGAAGCCTCGGGATGGCCCTGGAACGAGAACGCCGGCGCGTCGGTCAGCTCGATGCCCTGGTTGGTGCCGTCGAACAGCGAGCGGTGGGTGACCCGGACATTGCCGGGCAGCGTCGATTCGTCCACGGCGAAGCCATGGTTCTGCGAGGTGATCATCACCCGGCCGCTGTCCAGGTCGATCACCGGATGGTTGGCGCCGTGGTGGCCGTGGGCCATCTTCACGGTCTGCGCACCGGCGGCCAGCGCCAGCAGCTGGTGGCCCAGGCAGATGCCGAACAACGGCAGCCTGGCGGCCACGAACTCGCGGATCGCGGCGATCGCGTAGTCGCACGGCGCCGGGTCGCCCGGGCCGTTGGACATGAACACCCCGGCCGGCGCCATCGCCAGCACTTCGGCCGCCGGCGTCTGCGCCGGCACCACGGTCACGTCGCAGCCGCGCTCGGCGAGCATGCGCAGGATGTTGAGCTTCACTCCGAAGTCGTAGGCAACCACCTTGAGCCGGGGTTCGGCGGCGGCGAACTCGCCGCTGTCCAGGTCCAGCTGGCCTTCGCGCCACGGGTACGGCTTGTCGGTGCTGACCACCTTGGCCAGGTCCATGCCCTTCAGGCCGGGGAACTTGCGCGCCGCTTCCAGCGCCTGCTCCACATCGACCGTCTCCCCGGCCATCAGCGCGCCGTTCTGGGCGCCGCGCTCGCGCAGGAGGCGGGTCAGCTTGCGGGTGTCGATCCCGGCGATGGCGACTACGCCACGCGCAGCCAGCCAGTCCTGCAGCGGCGCCTCGCTGCGCCAGCTGCTGGGACGGCGCGGCACGTCGCGCACGATCAGGCCGGCCGACCAGACCCTGGCGGCCTCGTCGTCCTGGCCGGTGCAGCCGGTGTTGCCGATGTGCGGGTAGGTCAGCGTGACCAGCTGGCGGGCATAGGAGGGGTCGGTGACGATCTCCTGGTAGCCGGTCATGGCGGTGTTGAACACCACCTCGCCGACCGACAGGCCGCTGGCGCCTACGGATTCGCCCTCGAATACGGTGCCGTCTTCGAGGACGAGGATTGCGGGTTGGGTCACGTCGTTCGCCTTGGTGTGGGGGAGCCCTGTCGCCGGCTCGGCTTCGTCGGAGCCGGGCTGCAAGAAACCACGGACGCGGCATCTCTCCGGTCCGGGGCGTGGGGTAACAGGCGAGCGGGAATTGTACCGGCCGAGTCCCCAAAAGGAAACGCCGGGAATGCTTCGCTGAATACGAAGGCGGCGCGCGTTCAGCCCGCGCCGAACAGCAGCCCGCGCATGCTGTACAGCCCCGGCGGGCGGCCGGCGAGGCGCGTGGCGGCCTGCAGCGCGCCGCGGGCGAAGATGTCGCGGTTGGTGGCGCGGTGGACCAGTTCGATCCGCTCGCCCTGCCCGGCAAACTGGACCAGGTGCTCACCCACGATGTCGCCGGCGCGCAGGCTGGCGTAGCGCGGCTGCGCCCCGCCCCGCTGCGCCGATTCGCCCAGGGTCAGCGCGGTGCCCGAGGGCGCGTCCTTCTTGTGCACGTGGTGCGACTCGACGATGTCGCAGTCCCAGCCCGGCAGCGCGCCGGCGGCACGTTCGACCAGTTCGTTGAGCGCGGCCACGCCGACGCTGAAGTTGGAGGCCCACAGCAGTGGGATGCGCGCCGCCGCGGCCTCCAGCGCCTGGCGCTGCGCCGGCTCCAGGCCGGTGGTACCCGACACCAGCGCATGCCCGCGCGCCACGCACAGCGCCAGCACCGGGTCGAAGCCTTCGGGCAGGCTGAAGTCGACCGCCGCATCGAACTCGGGCACGCCGTGCAGTTCGGCCGCGGCGAAATGCGGCACGCCGTCGACCACCCGCTGCGGCGGCGCGCGCCGGGTCACCGCCGCCACGACCTGCCAGGCGTCGGGGGCGTCGCCGGCCAGGCGCAGCAGGGCCTGGCCCATGCGCCCGGAGGCACCGTGGATGAGGATTCGCAGAGGCGTGCTCATAGGTCGCGCAGGCTAGCCGGCGATGAGGTCGGGGGGCAAGCGAGGGCGGAGATGGGCCGTGCCGCCACATGGACCGCGACGAGCAGACTGCGGGCGGATGCGCCGCACGGTCCGTCGCCGGTGCCGCCGCCAGCCAGACCACCCGGCATCCCGGCGCACGCCGCGAACCGGTTAGGCCTTCATCGGCCGGCGGATGGAGCAAAGACGCTGGGTCCCGGCGTGCGCCGGGACGACGGGGCGAGGGTCGACGAGTCCGCCGGGACTTCCAGCGCGCTCCAACAGGCGACTCACCAGACCAGGTCGTCCGGCACCTGGTAGCGCGGATCGGCATAGGGATCGTCCGCGGCCGGCGCATCGGGGTCCACCCGCAGCGCCACCGCGGCCGGGAACACCGACTCGACCTCGGCCAGCACCGCCGCCTCGACCAGCAGGTAGCGGCCGTTGAGCTGGACCACGCCCAGCGCGCCGGCGTTGAGCGCCTTCAGCTGCACCTCGGTGACGTAGATGCGCTTGATCTTGCCGCCGTACTCGAAGTGGCGGGCGATCTCGGCGGCCGGATCGTTCAGCGCCCTGTCCTGCAGCAGCGGCTCCAGCTTCGCCCGTGCTTCGCGGCGCTGGCGCGCCTCTTCCTGCTTGCGCTGCTCGGCCTCGATCCGCTCGCGTTTCTCCTGCTGCGCGCGCAGGGCAAAGGCCTTGCCCAGGTCCATCTGCGCCGACGGCGCCGGCGAAGGGCCCGGCGCGCGCGGGCCGCGCCCGGCACCCTCGCCCTTGCCGCCGGGATGGCCCTTGCCCTTGCCGTGCGCGGGCCGGCCTTGCGCAGGTCGGCCGTGGGCGCCCTTGGCGCGCGCGTCCGGCGCGCCGCCGCCCTTGTTGCCGCCGGGTTTGCGCTCGGGCGCGGGCGCGGCCTTGAAGCCGAGGTGGAGCAGCTGGTCGCGGAGGCTGTCGGTCATCGTCGATCGTGGGGGCTGTCGTCGGCCGGGCGTCCGCCCGGGGAATCGTCTGCGTTCAGTAGTGCGGCGGCGGCGGCTCACTGGACGGGTCGGCGTACAGGGCGCCGCGCAGTCCGCGCAGGTCCGCCAGCACCGCCTGCAGCAGCGCGTCGCTGCGCGCGCGCTCCAGGCGCGCCTCGGCCAGTGCTTCGCTCAGTTCGGCCAGGGCATGCTCCTGGAACGCCAGGCGGGTCTCCAGCTCGACCAGCCGCTGCTCCAGCCCGCCGCCGCCGAGGCCCGGGAATTCGGTCTGCGCCGGGCTCATCGCGCATGCTCCGATGGCACCCGCACCGAGCGGCCGCGGCCGACGCCGTAATAGGCCAGGCCCGCGGCCTCGACCTCGTCAGGCTCGTACAGGTTGCGGCCGTCGAACACCACCGCGTCGCCCAGTGCCGCCTGCAGCCGCGCGAAGTCCGGGCTGCGGAACTCCTTCCATTCAGTCACCACCGCCAGCGCGTCGGCGCCTTCCAGCGCGGCCTGCGCCGACCCGCACAGCACCAGGTCGTCGCGCTCGCCGTAGATCCGCCGCGCCTCGTCCATCGCCTCGGGGTCGTACGCGCGCACGCTCGCGCCGGCCTCCCACAGCTGCGCCAGCAGGCGCCGGCTGGAGGCCTCGCGCATGTCGTCGGTGTTGGGCTTGAACGCCAGCCCCCACACCGCGAACACCTTGCCGCGCACGCCCTCGTCCTCGCCGCGGTCGTAGTGGTGCTGGACCAGTTCGAACAGGTGGCCCTTCTGCCGGTCGTTGACCGCCTCCACCGCTTCCAGCAGCTGCGCGCCGTGGCCGTGCTGGCGGGCGGTGCGGGCCAGCGCCTGCACGTCCTTGGGGAAGCACGAGCCGCCGTAGCCGGCGCCCGGGTAGATGAAATGCCAGCCGATCCGCGGGTCGGAGCCGATGCCCTGGCGCACCGCCTCCACGTCCGCGCCGACCCGCTCGGCGATGTTGGCGATCTCGTTCATGAAACTGATCTTGGTCGCCAGCATGGCGTTGGCCGCGTACTTGGTCAGTTCCGCCGAACGCACGTCCATCACCACGAAGCGGTCGCGGTTGCGGTGGAACGGCGCGTACAGGCGGCGCATGCGCGCCACCGCGGCCGGGTTGTCGGCGCCGACCACGATCCGGTCCGGACGCATGCAGTCGGCCACCGCATCGCCTTCCTTGAGGAACTCGGGGTTGGAGACCACGTCGAAGGCCACCTCGACGCCGCGCGCCTCCAGTTCGGCGGCGATCGCCGCGCGCACCTTGTCGGCCGTGCCCACCGGCACGGTCGACTTGCCGACCACCACCGCCGGCCGCTCCAGGTGCCGGCCGATGGTGCGCGCCACCGCCAGCACGTACCGCAGGTCGGCGCTGCCATCCTCATCCGGCGGCGTGCCGACCGCGATGAACACGAACTCGCCATGGGCCATGGCCGCGGCCGCATCGGTGGTGAAGCGCAGGCGGCCGGCGGCATGGCTGGCTCGGACCATCGGCGCCAGGCCCGGCTCGTAGATCGGAACCACGCCGTTGTTCAGGCCGTCGACCTTGGCCGCGTCCACGTCCACGCAGACCACCTCGTGGCCGACCTCGGCCAGGCAGGCGCCGGTGACCAGGCCCACGTAGCCGGTGCCGAAGATCGCGACGCGCACGACGGCTCCTTACCGGGCGATGCCCAGCAGCTCGACGTCGAAGGTCAGCGTCGCGTTCGGGCCGATCGTCGGCGGGCTGCCGCTGGCGCCGTAGGCCAGTTCCGCCGGGATCCAGAAGCGGTACTTGGACCCGACCGGCATCAGCCCGACGCCCTCGGTCCAGCCGGCGATCACGCGGTTGAGCGGGAATTCGACCGCTTCGCCACGCTCATAGGAACTGTCGAACACGGTACCGTCGAGCAGCTTGCCCTCGTAGTTGACCCGCACGGTGTCGCTCGGCAGCGGACGCGGGCCGCTGCCCTCGCGCAGGACCATGTATTGCAGGCCCGACGGCGTGGTCAGCACGCCCTTCTGCGAACGGTTGGCGGACAGGAACGCGGCGCCCTCGGCGCGGTTCCTGTCGGCGACGCCCTGCTGCTGGCGGGTCATGAACGCCTGCAGCGTCGCCATCGCCTCCTGCTCGGTCATCAGCGGCGCGCCGCCGCCACCCAGGGTGGTGCGCACCGCCTGCATCATCACGGCCGCGTCGATCTCGCCCTTCAGCGGCAGCAGCGACGGGCCGACCATGCGATCGCCGATCAACAGCCCGACCTGCTCCTTGGACGGCGGCGGCGGCTCGCTGCCCGGCGGCATACCGGGGACGCGCTGCCCGGAACGGGCGGCGACGGCGGCCTGCAGCGCCACGTGGGTCGCCTGCGCCTGGTCCTCCGACTGCAGCGGCTGGCCGCCGGCCAGCGCATTGTCGACCGCGCGCTGCATCGCGGCGAAGTCGATGTCCTGGCCGATCGGCTGGAACGAGCGGGCGACGTCGAGGCCGATCGCGTAGCTCACCTTGTCCTTCTCGCTGGACAGGGTGCTCTTGTCCTGCGCCACAGCCGTACCTGCCATCATGCTCGCTCCCATCACCAGCGACGCCAGCGCGCCGCGCATGCGGTTGTTCATTCGTTGATTCCTGGAGGGTGGTCCGTTCCGGTCCGGCAACGCCGGCGGCCGCGCATTGTCGCACGCACCGGCATCCGGAGTCGGCACTTCAGCGCTTCGGCGGCGGCGCCTTCAGCTCGCGCTCGATCGCCGCGACCAGCGCCGGATCGCCCGGTTCGACCTTGCTCGGCCAGTTGCCGACCACGCGCCCGTCGCGGGACACCAGGTACTTGTGGAAGTTCCAGCCCGGTGATACGCCGGTGGCCTGCTGCAGGCGCTGGTAAAGCGCGGTGGCCTCGGGGCCGGTCACCTGCACTTTCTCGTACATCGGGAACTTCACCCCGTAGGTGAGCGTGCAGAACTCCTGGATCTGCTCCTCGCTGCCCGGCTCCTGGCCCCTGAAGTCGTTGGAGGGAAAACCGAGCACGGAGAAACCGCGCGCGCCGTAGCGCTGCTGCAGCGCTTCCAGGCCCTCGTACTGGGGGGTGAAGCCGCACTTGCTGGCGGTGTTGACGATCAGCAGCACCTTGCCGCCCTGCTCCTCGTTCAGGTTGACCGGCGTCTTCGACGCCAGCGGACGGTATTCCACGTCCAGCAATGCCGGCCCGGCGGCTACCGCCGGCACCGCCGCAGCGAGAAGAAAACCCTTGAGAATCATGGACCTGATCGACATCTGCAGCTCCCTACGAAGAAATATGGCTGGATAGGCCATTGGTTGGGTGACCGGGGTGTTGACTCCCTGTGTTTAGGTGTTATAGTTGAATACAACACCAGTCACCCAACGCAGGACACCCGCAATGAAACGCACCCTGTCCGCCTACCGCTCCTGGTTCATGGCCGTCGGCCTGGCCGTCGCGATCGTGGGAACGACCCGGTGGCTGCCCGACCACGATGGACGCCGTGGTGATTATGGACTTGCCGGGGCCGCCGCGCAGCGCGGCGACACGGACCTGGACGCGGCCGCGGAGCGGCCTGCGCGCAGGCTCCGGGCCTCGTCGACCATGCCCTATTTCTCCTTTGCGCAGTCCCTGCGCTCACGGGGTTGACCATGAGTGACATCCAGTGGAGCGACGGCGCTCCGATCTACCGCCAACTGAAGGACCGCGTGATCGCCATGATGCTCGACGGAATCCTCAAGCCGGGCGAAGCCCTGCCCTCGGTCCGCCAGGTGGCCGCCGAGTACCAGCTGAACCCGATCACGGTGTCGCGCGCCTACCAGGAACTGGCCGACGAGGGCCTGGTGGAGAAGCGGCGCGGCCTGGGCATGTTCGTGACCGAGGAGGCATCCAAGCAGCTGCGCAGCAGCGAGCGCGAGCGCTTCCTCAAGGACGAATGGCCGGCGGTGGTCGAGCGCATCCAGCGCCTGGGCCTGTCCCTGCAAGACCTGCTCAACTCCACGGGGAACCACTGATGAACGTTGCCGATTCCCATACCGGCGCCGCCGCCGCGGCCACCGGCGCAGTCATCTCCGCGCGCGGCCTGCGCAAGGCCTACAAGAACAAGGTCGCCGTCGCAGGGGCCGACTTCGACATCGGCGCCGGCCGCATCGTCGGCCTGATCGGCCCCAACGGCGCCGGCAAGACCACAGCGCTGAAGGCGATCCTGGGCCTGACCCCGTTCGAGGGCAAGCTGACGGTGCTGGGCAAGGATCCCTGCACCCAGCGCGACGAGCTGATGAACGACGTGTGCTTCATCGCCGACGTGGCCGTGCTGCCGCGCTGGATGCGGGTGCGCGAGGCGATCGACTTCGTCGCCGGCGTGCACCCGCGCTTCGACCGGGCCAAGTGCGAGCGCTTCCTGGCCAACACCCAGCTGCACCCGAAGCTGCGCGTGCGCGAGATGTCCAAGGGCATGATCGTGCAGCTGCACCTGGCCCTGGTGATGGCGATCGACGCGCGCCTGCTGGTGCTGGACGAGCCGACCCTGGGCCTGGACATCCTCTACCGCAAGCAGTTCTACCAGCGCCTGCTGGAGGACTACTTCGACGAGGACAAGACCATCCTGGTCACCACCCACCAGGTCGAGGAGATCGAGCACATCCTCACCGACGTGCTGTTCATCCGCGACGGCAGGATCGTGCTGTCCTCGCCGATGGACGAGGTCGCCGAACGCTACACCGAAGTGCTGGTGGGCGCCGACGCGCTCGAGTCCGCCCGTGCCCTGAAACCCATCGACGAACGCGGCCTGCCGTTCGGCAAGACCGTGCTGCTGTATGACGGCACCCCACGGGCGCAGCTGGCCGCGCTGGGCGAGACCCGCAACCCCGGCCTCGCCGACCTGTTCGTCGCCATCATGAAGGGGACTTACGCATGAACGCCCTGAACGGCATCACCTCCACCACGAACCCCTCGCACGGCACCGCGAAGTTCAAGTGGCTGCTGCAGCGCGAATACTGGGAGAACCGCGGCGGCTTCTTCTGGGCGCCGCTGATCACCGGCGCGATCATCGTCGGGCTCAACCTGATCCTGGCGGTGATCGGCAGCATCGCGGCCCGGCGCAGCATGGGCAGCAGCGGATTCGTATTCGACGACGCCGATTCGCACCAGGTCGGCCAGGCGCTGGGCGCGATGGGCGACGGCATGCTGCTGGCCGGCGTGCTGCTGGCCTGCACCGTGCTGGCCTTCGTGGTGTTCTTCTACGCGCTCGGCTCGCTGTACGACGACCGCCGCGACCGCAGCGTGCTGTTCTGGAAGTCGCTGCCGGTGTCGGACTCGCAGATGGTGCTGTCCAAGGCCGCCTGGGCGCTGGTGCTGGCGCCGCTGTGGGCGATCGGCGTGGGCCTGCTGATCGGCGTGGCGCTGTGGGTGATCTCGGCGCTGACCATCACCGTCAACGGGCTGCCGGCCGCGCACGCGGTGTTCACCCAGTCGCACCCGCTGCGGATCATCGGCGGCGTGCTGGCCTCGTTGCCGGTGTACATGCTGTGGGCGCTGCCGACCGTGGGCTGGCTGATGTTCTGCTCGGCCTGGGCCCGCTCCAAGCCGTTCCTGTGGGCGGTGCTGGTGCCACTGCTGGCCTGCGTGGTGATCAGCATGATGACCATCCTGCCCGGCGTGGACGTGCCCCACGACAAGGTCTGGTACACCCTGGTCTACCGCGGCCTGCTGAGCGCGGTGCCCGGCGCCTGGTACCCGGCGATCAGCGGGGTGATCGACACCTCGGTGACGATCAATACCCCCGACGACCTGGCCGGCGCCATCGACCTGACCCGCAGCTGGCACGCCTTCGCCACCGCCGACCTCTGGATCGGCGCGCTGGTCGGCATCGGCTTCATCGCCGCCGCCATCCGCCTGCGCCGCTGGCGCGACGAGGCCTGACCCTAAGCAACGGAGACTCCCATGCGCATCATTTTGACCGGTCTGCTCCTGCTCACCCCGCTGGCGGCGCTGGCCAACGACAACAACTGCCGCCACTCGGCCCCGCGCGAACTCGTGCTGGACCTGGCCGGAGTGAAGACCATCCGCGTCGAGACCCACCAGCACGACGTCCACCTGCGCGCCGCCCCCGGCGGCCAGCACGCGGTCCGCGGCCGCGCCTGCGCCAGCAAGCCCGAGTGGCTGGCCGGCCTGACCGTGACCCAGGAAAGGAAGGGCGACACCCTGGTGGTGCGCGCCCGCCGTGAGGCGCAGGACAGCCTGTCCAGCCTGTTCGGCAACAACTACGCCTGGCTGGACCTGTCCGGCAGCGTGCCCGACGACGTGCTGGTGCAACTGGTGGTCGGCTCCGGCGACGGCTCGCTGGAAGGCGCGGCGGCGGCCAGCGCGGACGTGGGCTCGGGCGATGCGAAGCTGCGCGGCATCCGCGGCCCGGTCACCGCCAAGGTCGGCTCGGGCGATGTCGGGATCGACGGCGCCGGCTCGCTCAAGGTGCTGTCGGTCGGTTCGGGCGACATCAAGGCCCGCAACGTCGGTGGCGCGGTCGAGGTCGGCAGTATTGGCTCTGGCGACTTCGAACTGGTCGGCGCGGGCGGCGACGTGCACGTCGGCTCGGTCGGTTCCGGCGACGCCGACCTGCGCGACGTCTCCGGCGCGGTGCGGGTCGACTCGGTCGGCTCGGGCGACGTGGACGTGCGCGGCGCGGCCAGCCTGTCGGTCGGCTCCATCGGCAGCGGCGACGTCAGCCACCGCGACGTGCGCGGCACCGTCGACCTGCCGCGCAAGCGCTGACACCCACACGGAGAACCGGCATGGACAACACCCGCATCCGCCGCTGCCTGCTACCCCTGCTGCTGGCCGGCCTGCTGCCGCTGGCCGCACAGGCCACCGAACCGCAGGCCGGCGGCATCGCCCGGGAGATCAGCGCGGAACTGGCCGAGGCGCGCAAGGAAGTGCGCCAGGAACTGGCCGCCGCCCGCACCAAGCTGGAAACCGAGAACCTGGAGGTGGGCCAGAGCCTGCGCTTCGGCAAGTCCGGCAAGCGCGCGGACAACGACCGCGAACCGCTGCCCAGGGCGGAAATCACCCCGCGCGGTGACTTCCTGATCGAAGGCAAGCCGGTGGCCGTCGACGACCGCCAGCGCCGGGACCTGCTGGCCTATCGCGGCCAGGTCATCGACATCGCCAAGGCTGGCATCGACATCGGCGAACGCAGCGCGCAGCTCGCGCTCGACACGGTCGACCGCGGCCTGTTCAGCCTGGTGTTCAGCGCCATGACCGGCAGCCTGGAACGCCGCCTGGAAAAGACCATCAAGGAAACCGTCGAGCCGGGCGTGCGGCAGATCTGCCACAGCCTGCCGGCGTTGCTGGACACGCAGCAGCGCCTGGCCGCCAGCCTGCCGCAGTTCCAGCCCTACGCCACCCTGCAGGCGGACGACGTCGAAGACTGCGAAAACGGAATCCGGCGCGAATTCGCCAAGAACTGAGAGGAGCCGACCATGCGCAAGTTCCACGTCCTCGCACTCGCCGCCCTGCTGCCGCTGGCGGCCTGCGGCAAGAGCGACCCGCCGCCGGCGTCCTCCTCGACGGACGCCACGGCCGCCCCGGCGGCCAACACCGCGCTGGGCAGGAAGATCCAGGAAGCCATGACCAAGGCCGGCGAGAAGCTGGCCACCGAGAACGTCAGCGTCGGCGGCAAAGGCGGCAACCACGGGTTCGGGTACCGCAGCAGGTCCGGCGGCAAGGACCTGCCCAAGGCCGAGATCACCCCGCAGGGCGACCTGCTGATCGCCGGCAAGCCGGTGCCGGTGGACGAGGCCCAGCGCAAGCTGCTGCTGGAACACCGCGGGCACATCATCGGCATCGCCCAGGCCGGCATCGCGATCGGGATGCAGGGCGCGGACCTGGGCATCAAGGCCGCCACCGGCGCGCTGAAGAGCGTGTTCACCGGCACCACCGACGACTTCGAGAAGCAGATGGAAGCCGAGGGCAGGCGCATCGAAGCCGAGGCCAAGAAACTGTGCGCCCTGATGCCCGGCCTGCTGGCCTCGCAGAACGCGCTGGCCGAGGCACTGCCGGCATTCCAGCCCTACGCGACCATGGACCAGTCCGATATCGACGACTGCGGCAAGGACGGCAACTACGACTTCGATCTCGACGGTCCGTCCAGCGCGTCCGCCGGCGATGAAGGCGACCGCGACGCCGGCACGCACGCGCAACACATGGACGCAGCCGCCGAGGCCGACGCGGCGGCGAAGGGCTCCTCCACCGGCAAGCAATAGCCCCTCCCCCTGCCGGCAGCCGCTGCGATTGCGGCCGCCGGCAATGCCGGCCCCGGTGCCGATGCGCCGGAAGCTTCCTTGCATCCGACATCGCTACCGGAGACGACCATGCGCACGCTGCTGGCCACCGCCCTGCTGCTTTCCATGCCGGCCGCCCATGCCGCTGCCGCCGGCGATCCGTTGCGCGAACAGGCGTTCCAGGACCACATCGCCTACGTCGCCACGTTCGCCATGCCGGTGCTCATCGAGAAGTGCGCCGCGCTGGACGACGGTTACCTGCAACGCGCGGCACCGCTCTACTTCCACTATGTCAACGCCAACCAGGACCGGATCGAACGCGGGCGGCTGCTGACCCTGGCCGAACTGCGCCCGGACCAGACCGTGTCGGGCTATCGCGAGCAGGTGCTGGCCAGCCGCCTGGGCCGGCTCGACACTGGTACCGCCGAAGAGATACGGCGGATGTGCGAAAGCGCGCTCGGGGTGTTGCAGGGGGCGAAGATCCCCGGAGAGTGGCCGTCGCGGGACTGACTCCGGCGGGCCTCCAGCCATCGCGCGCCGTTCCTCCCGTCACCTGCGGGCCCTGGACAGGACTTGGTGGATCCGCATCTCGAAACCCGCCTGCTGGCCTGCGAACGCAGCCAGCACGGGCTCCGCTCATGGGCTTGCCGGCCCCGCGGGAGCCTCAGCCCCCGCCGCCGCCCGGCTTGCCATGGATCCCGCCATTGGCCAGCACCGCCGGGTCCAGCAGCGGCCGCAGCGTCTTCTCCGGCAGGCCGGTGACCTCCATCGCCACTTCCAGCACCGGCCGGCACTCCTTGTAGGCCTGCTTGGCGATGGCCGCACCCTGTTCGTAGCCGATCACCGGATTGAGCGCGGTCACCAGGATCGGGTTGCGGTCCAGGGCCTCCCTGACCCGCTCGCCGCGCACCTTCAGCCCGGCGATGGCCGAGTCGGCCAGCAGCCGCGAGACGTTGGCCAGCAACTGGATCGAATCGAGCAGGTTGGCCGCGATCAGCGGCAGGGTCACGTTGAGCTGGAAGTTGCCGGTCTGCCCGGCCACCGTGATCGCGGTGTGGTGGCCGATCACCTGCGCCGCGGCCATCACCGTGGCCTCGGGGATCACCGGGTTGACCTTGCCCGGCATGATCGAGCTGCCCGGCTGCAGCGCCGGCAGCTCGATCTCGCCCAGCCCGGCCAGCGGCCCTGCGTTCATCCAGCGCAGGTCGTTGGCGATCTTGATCAGCGCCACCGCCAGCGCGTTGAGCTGGCCGGACAGCTCGACCGCGTCGTCCTGCGCGGCCAGGCCCTCGAACTTGTCCTCGGCGCTCTCGAACCGGGTCCCGGCCAGCGCCGAGATCGCCTTGGCCGCCCTGGCGCCGAAGCGCGGATCGGCGTTGATCCCGCTGCCGATCGCGGTGCCGCCCAGCGGCAGCCGGCGCAGGCGCTTGAGGCTGTCCTCCAGGCGCCCCTCGGCCGAGCGCAGCTGCGAGGCCCAGGCGCCGAACTCCTGCTCGAAAGTCAGCGGCATCGCGTCCATCAGGTGGGTGCGGCCGGTCTTGACCACCTTGCGCAGTTCACGGCCGCGGCGCTCGATGGTCCGGCGCAGGTGCTTGAGCGCCGGCAGCAGGTCCTCGACCACGGCCAGTTGCGCCGAGACCCGGATCGCGGTCGGGATCACGTCGTTGGAGCTCTGTCCCAGGTTGACGTGGTCGTTGGGGTGGACCTTGGCCTTGCCCGCCTTGCCGCTGCGCTGCGCCAGCGCGGCGATCACTTCGTTGGCATTCATGTTCGAGGAGGTGCCCGAGCCGGTCTGGTAGATGTCGACCGGGAACTGCGCGTCGTGCGCGCCGGTGGCGACCTCCAGCGCGGCGGCGCGGATCGCGCCGGCCAGGTTCTTCGGCAGCAGGCCCAGGCCGGCGTTGACCTCGGCCGCGGCGGCCTTGACCAGGCCCAGCGCGCGGATGAAGCCGCGCGGCAGCGGCCGGCCGGACACCGGGAAGTTCTGCACCGCGCGCTGGGTCTGCGCGCCCCACAAGGCGTCGATCGGCACCTGCAGCTCGCCCATGCTGTCGCGCTCGATCCGGGTGCGGGCCGCGGGTGGCGTGGCGGCGGCGGGCGCCTTGGCGCGGGG
Organism: Pseudoxanthomonas suwonensis; assembly: GCF_000972865.1. Lineage (NCBI taxonomy): Bacteria > Pseudomonadati > Pseudomonadota > Gammaproteobacteria > Lysobacterales > Lysobacteraceae > Pseudoxanthomonas > Pseudoxanthomonas suwonensis. The sequence goes on along the minus strand of NZ_CP011144.1, from coordinate 3,494,782 downwards.
CCGTGCGGGGGGCTTGCTCATGACCGTCTCCAGCGAGGATGGACTACGGCGGGCGGCCGGCATCGCCGGCGGCTGGCGGGGGCGGCCAGCATACGCCAGCCTCCCGCGCCGCCGGACCGGGGCCGGCGCCGGGACGGGCACGCTAAACTGTCGCGCTTCCCGCCGCCCTGCCCCACGCCCCCATGTCGGATTCCGCCCTGCTCGCCCTGTCCCCGCTCGACGGCCGCTACGCGTCCAAGGTCGATGCGCTGCGCCCGATCTTCTCCGAGTACGGCCTGATCCGCGCCCGGGTGAAGGTCGAGGTCGAATGGCTGCTGGCCCTGGCCGCCGAGCCGGGCATCGCCGAGCTCGCCGATTTCTCCGCCGGTGCCAGGGAGCGGCTGCGCGCGCTGGCGGCCGGCCTCTCGGTCGCCGATGCGGCACGGGTCAAGGAGATCGAGCGCACCACCAACCACGACGTCAAGGCGGTGGAGTACTTCATCAAGGAGCGGCTGAAGGATGACCCCGAACTGGGACCGGCGCTGGAGTTCGTCCACTTCGCCTGCACCAGCGAGGACATCAACAACCTGTCCTACGCGCTGATGCTGCGCGAGGCGCGCGACACGGTGCTGCTGCCGACGCTGGACGGCATCGCCGCCACGCTGCGCCGGCTGGCGCACGAGCAGGCCGCGCAGCCGATGCTGTCGCGCACCCACGGCCAGACCGCCTCGCCGACGACGCTCGGCAAGGAAGTGGCCAACGTGGTCGCGCGCCTGGAGCGGCAGCGCCGGCAGATCGCCGCAGTCGAGCTGACCGGCAAGATCAACGGCGCGGTCGGCAACTACAACGCCCATGCGGTCAGCTACCCGGACGTGGACTGGCCGGCATTCGCGCAGCGCTTCGTCGAGGGCCTGGGCCTGCCGTTCAACCCCTACACCACCCAGATCGAGCCGCACGACAACGTCGCCGAGCTGGGCGATGCGGTGCGCCGCGCCAACACCGTGCTGGTCGACCTGGCCCGCGACGTGTGGGGCTACATCTCGCTGGGCTATTTCAGGCAGAAGCTGAAGGAAGGCGAGATCGGCTCCTCGACCATGCCGCACAAGGTCAACCCGATCGACTTCGAGAACGCCGAGGGCAACTTCGGCCTGGCCAACGCCCTGTTCGAGCACTTCTCGGCCAAGCTGCCGATCAGCCGCTGGCAGCGCGACCTGACCGACTCCACCGTGCTGCGCGCGCTGGGCACCGCCTTCGGCCACACCCAGGTGGCGCTGGACTCGCTGGCCAAGGGCCTGGGCAAGCTGAGCGTGAACCCCGAGCGCCTGGACGCGGACCTGGACGCGGCCTGGGAAGTGCTGGCCGAGGCCGTGCAGACGGTGATGCGCCGCCATGGCCTGCCCAACCCGTACGAGCAGCTCAAGGCGCTGACCCGCGGCAAGGACGGGATCGACGCGGAAGCCATGCGCGCCTTCGTCGCCTCGCTGGATCTGCCGGCCGAAGCGCGCGCGCGGCTGGAGGCGCTGACCCCGGCCGGCTACACCGGCCTGGCCGAGCGGTTGGCGCGCGCCATCTAAAGGAACCTGCGGCTGGCCCGACGCTTCGCTACCCGGCGTATGCACCTCGCAGTCCGGTCAGGCCTTGCGAAAGCCTCCAACTACGGTCATCCCCGCGCAGGCGGGGACCCAGTGACTTTGCTTTGGGGATTGCACCGCACCAGCAATCAAGTCGCTGGATGACCAGCGATCCGGCTGCGGGAAAGCGCTTCCCGCCTTCGCGGGGATGACTGCATGGGGCACCAGGCTCGCGTGGATTGCGCCACCATGGCTGCTAGAGTTGCCGCCTCGCACGCACCGGATCAACCACTCCCCATGCGATTCCTGCTGTCCTGTAGCGCCCTGTCCGCGCTGTTCGCCGTGGCGACCGCCACCGCGGCTCCCGAGGCCACTTCTTCGCCGCAATCCTGCCCGGCCAATGCCGGCTGGGACGACCCATCCCCGCCCCATCGCGTGCACGGCGACACCTGGTACGTCGGCACCTGCGGCATCACCGCACTGCTGGTGACTTCGCCGGACGGCAACATCCTGCTCGACGGCGGCACCGCCAAGGGTGCGGCGCTGATCGAGGCGAACATCCGCACGGCCGGGTTCCGGGTCGAGGACGTGCGCTACATCGTCGGCTCGCACGAACACTTCGACCATGCCGGCGGGATCGCCGCGCTGCAGCGGGCCAGCGGCGCGACCGTGGTGGCGCGCGAACCGGCCGCGGTGGTGCTGGAGAGCGGTCGCAGCGGCCGCGACGATCCGCAGTACGCAGTGCTGGAAGAGATGGCCCCGGTCGCCGGCGTGCGCCGCATCGCCGGCGGCGAAGCGCTGACGTTGGGGCCGCTGGCCCTGGTCGCGCACGCCACTCCCGGCCACACCCCCGGCGGGACCAGCTGGACCTGGCGTTCCTGCGAGGACGGCGGCTGCGTCGACATCGCCTACGTCGACAGCCTGAGCGCGATCTCCGACGACGAATGGCGTTTCTCGGCCCACCCGGACTACGTGGCCACGTTCCGCCGCACGCTCGACACGGTCGCCGCGCTGCCCTGCGATATCCTGATCACCCCGCATCCGGGCGCCAGCGGCCTGTGGTCGCGGCTGGGGCCGCAGGCCGAACGGCCGCTGGCCGGCGACGGCGCCTGCCGCGCCTATGCCGACCAGGCCCGCGCCCGGCTGGACAAGCGCCTGGCCGACGAAGCCGCCGCGACTCCGGCCCGCTGAGTTCCGCCCCACGCCGACGCGATCCGACATGCAGCTGCTGATCAACATCGACGTCGACGACCTGGCCCGCGCCGAGGCGTTCTACCGCGATGCCTTCGGCCTGCTGCCCGCGCGCCGCTTCGGCGACGACGGCCTGGAGCTGGCCGGCGCACCGTTGCCGGTCTACCTGCTGCGCAAGGACGCCGGCAGCGAGGGCGCGGCCGGTTCGGCGCGCGACTACCGGCGCCACTGGACCCCGTTGCACCTGGACATCGTGGTCGAGGACCTGGACGCGGCGCTGGCCCGCGCACTCGCCGCCGGCGCCCGCGCCGAGGGCGTGGTGCGCGAAGCGGCATGGGGCCGCATCGTGCCGCTGGCCGACCCGTTCGGGCACGGCTGGTGCCTGCTCCAGTTCCTCGGCCGCGGCTACGAAGAGATCGCCACATGAGCACCCGCAAGAGTTCTTCCACGCCCGCCAAGGCCACCGCTGCCGCCGCGAAGAAGGCCGCACCCGCCTCCCGCGGCCGCCGCGCCGAACCGCCCTTCGAGGTCGATGCCGCCAGGCTGCCGCCGCTGGGCATGCCGCCCGAGGCCTTCCTGCGCGACTACTGGCACAAGCGCCCGCTGCTGATCCGCAATGCCTTCCCCGGCCTGCAGACCCCGCTGATGCCCGAGGACCTGGCCGGCCTGGCCTGCGAGGAAGGCACGCTGACGCGCCTGATCAGCCTCGACCGCGCCAGCGGGCGCTGGGACGTGCGCACCGGCCCGTTCCAGGAGGAGGACTTCCCCGGCCTGCCCGACCACGACTGGACCCTGCTGGTCCAGGACGTGGACAAATGGGACCCGGACGTGGCGGCGCTGCTGGAGCATTTCCGCTTCCTGCCGCGCTGGCGCATCGACGACGTCATGGTCAGCTTCGCCGCCACCGGCGGCTCGGTCGGCGCGCACGTGGACCACTACGACGTGTTCCTGCTGCAGGCCTGGGGCCACCGCCGCTGGCAGATCGACGCCAGCGCGGCGATGGGCCGACCGGCGCCGGACCTGGAATTCCACGAGGACGTGGCGATCAAGCTGCTGCGGCGGTTCGAGCCGACCCACGACTGGGTGCTGGGCCCGGGCGACATGCTCTACCTGCCGCCGCTGGTGCCCCACCACGGGGTGGCCGAGGACCCGTGCCTGACCTTCTCGGTCGGCATGCGCGCGCCGGCCGCGGCCGAACTGATCGGCGACTGGCTGGACGAGGTGCTGGCCGAGGCCGACGAGGCCATCCGCTACCACGACGAGGACCTGGCACTGCCGGCTGATCCCAACGAGATCGACGCGGCCGCGATGGACCGCGTGGTCGCGGCGCTCAACGCGATCCGGATGAACGACCCGGACCGCCTCGGCGACTGGTTCGGCCGCTTCATCACCACCTACCGCGCCGCCGGCGACGTGGTCCCGCGCGGCGACGAACGGCCGCGGATCGAGCTGGACTGGGACCTGGCCCACGGCGCGGCGCTGCAGCGCCACCCCGCCTCGCGGCTGGCCTGGCGCCGCAGCCGGCACGGCGCCAGCCTGTTCTGCAGCGGCCGCACGCTGGCCCTGCCGATGGCCGACGCCCGCCTGCTGGCCGACGCCCGCCTGCTCGACGGCGCGGCCTGGGACGCACTCTCCGCCGCCGGCCGCGATGCCGCCTACGAGCTCTACCAGGCCGGCCACTACGCGCTGCTGGCCGACGACCCGGACGCGGACAACGACGCGTGAGCCGCGACTTCGCCATCGTCGCCGCCGACTACGCCCGCGACCACGCCCTGCTGCGCGCGGTGCGCGAGACCGTGTTCGTGCAGGAACAGCAGGTCCCGGTCGAGCTGGAATGGGACGCGCTGGACCCGCTGTGCTACCACGTGCTGGCGCTGGATGCCGGCGGCCGCGCGCTGGGCACCGCCCGGCTCACGCCCGAACGGCGGATCGGCCGCATGGCGGTGCTGGCACCCAGCCGCGGCCGCGGCATCGGCGAAGCGATGCTGGCCGCGCTGCTGGAGGAAGCCCGGCGCCGGCAGTGGCCGGAGGTATCGCTGCACGCCCAGTTGCACGCACTGCCGTTCTACGCCCGCGCCGGCTTCGTCCCGGCCGGGCCGCCGTTCGAGGAAGCCGGCATCGGCCACCGCGAGATGCGCCGGCGGTTGCCCGGCGCCAGCGCGGTGGAGGACGCCGAAAGCGCCGCCGCGGTGCTGGTCGCCCTGGCCGGGCATGCGCGGCGCGAACTGGGCCTCTATACCCGGGCCATGGACCCGGGCCTGCTCGACCGCATGGACGTGCTCGACGCGCTGCGCCGCTTCGCGGTCCGTCCGGGCGAGCACCGCATCCGGGTGCTGCTGCAGGACGCCGCCACCCCGCAGCGCGGCGGCGCGCCGCTGCTGCCGCTGGCCCAGCGCCTGCCCAGCGTGTTCGCCTTCCGCGAGGTCCGCGACCCGGTCGACGCCCGCTACCCGTCCGCCTACGCCTTCAACGACACCGGCGGCGCGCTGTTCCGGCCGCTGGGCCACCGCTTCGACGGCGAGGGCGGCGTGGACGACGCGCCGGCCGCGCGCCGGCTGCAGCTGGAGTTCGACCGCGTCTGGGAGCGCTCGCGCCCCTGCACCGAGTACCGCGCCCTGTAGGAGCCGGCCTTGCCGGCGCGACTCGGGCTCCTGGAGATGGTTCTTCGCCCATCCAGGGGTGACCTGCGCCGCGAGGGCAAAAGGCAAGAGGCAAGAGCGTCAGGCGTGGTCGGCTTCGGGCTGAGCCGCGGCAGGCCGGGTGTGTTGCGGTCGTCTCGGCGGCACATCCGTGTGCCGACTCGCCGACGCGGCCATCCCTGGCCGCTGCCGCAACACACCCGGTCTGCCACGTCTTCGAGGCGCTTTGAGGCCGTGGCTTCGTTCGCCGCCGGATTGCCGTCGCACGTTTGCGGCCCCGGTTCCTACGGGAAGGCCAGCATCATCCAGGGTCGCGGTGCCTTTTCACCAGGCAATAGAAGTCACGACCGCAAAGCGCCCGAGGACGTCGTCCCCTCGGGGTATGGCGCAAGTGGCACAGGGATGTACCACGGCCCCGAGTTGAGGGCAGGATGCCCGACCGAGGGGTAAGCCATACCCCGAGGGGACGGCGGCCCCGGACGAAGCGACGCTTTCGCCTCTGCTTCTGCATTCCACCCGGGAACCAGTTGTCCGGTTCCTGCACGCGGGCACCGGTACCGACGCGACCGCCCCGCGAGCCGGGGACCGATCCACGACAGTGTGAACCGCCGCACTCCCGCGGGCCGGCGGCCGGCGCGTTTCGGCCGATGGTCTAGGTCCCCGGGCTGGCGTTGGGGGTTATACTTTTGCGGCTGTCACGCCCGCCACGCCGGGCCTGGGCCGGTCCCGGCCCATCCCCCACCCAGACGCGACTCATCGTGGACAACCTACTCAAGCAGTTTGCGCAGTCTTCGCAACTCGGCAGCAATGCCGCCTTCATCGAGGACCTGTACGAGCAGTACCTGGTCTCCCCCGACAGCGTCGACCCGAAGTGGAAAGCCTACTTCGACGGGTTCAGGGGCCGCGAGGCCGGCGACGTCCCGCACTCGGCGGTGATCGCCCAGGTGGCCGAGGCCGCCCGCCACGCCGCCAACAACGGCTATGCCACGGCGCCGGCCGCCGGCGGCGACGAGCGCGAGCGCAACGTCGGCCGCCTGATCACCGCCTACCGCTCCCGCGGCCACTTCGGCGCGAAGCTCGACCCGCTGGCGCTGACCCCGCCGATGAACCCGCCGGACCTGGGCCTGGCCTTCCACGACCTGTCCGAGCGCGACCTCGACAGCGAGTTCAGCACCGGCGGCCTGGCCGGCCAGCCGCGGATGAAGCTGCGCGACCTGCTGGCGCGGCTCAAGGCGACCTACACCGGCGCCATCGGCGCCGAGTTCATGCACATCTCCGAGGTGGAACAGCGCCAGTGGCTGTACCAGCGCCTGGAGGCGGCCGGCGGGGACTACAACCTCAGCGCCGAGACCCGCCAGCGCGTGCTCGAGCGGCTGACCGCCGCCGAGGGCCTGGAGCGCTACCTGCACACCAAGTACGTCGGCCAGAAGCGCTTTTCGCTGGAAGGCGGCGACGCGCTGATCCCGCTGCTGGACACGGTGATCCGCCAGTCCGGCGTGGACAAGGTCAAGGACATCGTGATCGGCATGGCCCACCGCGGCCGCCTCAACGTGCTGATCAACACCCTGGGCAAGAGCCCACGCAAGCTGTTCGACGAGTTCGAAGGCAAGTTCGAGCACGACGAGCGCGCCCACGCCGGCGACGTGAAGTACCACATGGGCTTCTCCGCCGACATCGCCACCCCCGGCGCGCCGGTGCACCTGGCCCTGGCCTTCAATCCCTCGCACCTGGAGATCGTCGACCCGGTGGTCGCCGGCTCGGTGCGTTCGCGCCAGGAGCGCCGCGGCGACGAGGAGCGCAGGCAGGTCCTGCCGATCCTGATCCACGGCGACGCGGCCTTCGCCGGCCAGGGCGTGGTGATGGAGCTGTTCCAGATGTCGCAGGCGCGCGGCTTCGCCGTCGGCGGCACCGTGCACGTGGTGGTCAACAACCAGGTCGGCTTCACCACCAGCAACAAGGAAGACGCCCGCTCCACCCTGTACTGCACCGACGTGGCCAAGATGGTCGGCGCGCCGGTGTTCCACGTGAACGGCGACGATCCGGAAGCGGTGGTGTTCGTGGCCAAGCTGGCCTACGACTTCCGCCAGCAGTTCAAGAAGGACGTGGTCATCGACCTGGTCTGCTACCGCCGCCACGGCCACAACGAGGCCGACGAGCCGGCGGCGACCCAGCCGGTGATGTACCAGACCATCCGCAAGCACCCGACCACGCGCGAGCTGTACGCCGCGCAGCTGGAGAAGGCGGGCGTGATCGAAGCCGGCGCCGGCAAGGCGCTGGTCGACGACTACCGCGACAAGCTCGACGCCGGCGAGGTCACCACCGAGCTGGCGTCCTCCAAGCCGGAGGACTACGAGCTGACCATCGACTGGTCCAAGTACCTGTCCGGCTCGCTGTCCGACGCGGTCGACACCCGGGTCAAGAAGGGCACGCTGACCCAGCTGGCGAAGATCATCAACACGATCCCGCAGGGCGTGTCGCTGCACCCGCGCGTGGCCAAGATCTACGACGACCGGCTGAAGATGACCGCCGGCGAGATCGGCGGCGACTGGGGCTTCGCCGAGAACCTGGCCTACGCCACCCTGCTGTCCGAAGGCTACGGCCTGCGCCTGGTCGGCCAGGACGCCGGCCGCGGCACGTTCTTCCACCGCCACGCGGTGCTGCACGACCAGAAGACCGACAGCTACTACCTGCCGCTGCGCCAGCTGGTCGAGAGCCCAGAGCAGGCCACCATCATCGACTCGCTGCTCAGCGAGGAGGCGGTGATGGCGTTCGAGTACGGTTTCTCCACCACCGATCCGAACACCCTGGACATCTGGGAAGGCCAGTTCGGCGACTTCGCCAACGGCGCGCAGGTGGTGATCGACCAGTTCATCGCCTCGGGCGAGGCGAAGTGGGGCCGCATCTCCGGCCTGACCCTGCTGCTGCCGCACGGCTACGAAGGCCAGGGCCCGGAGCACAGTTCCGCGCGCCTGGAGCGCTTCCTGCAGCTGTGCGCGCTGGAGAACATGCTGGTCTGCGTGCCGACCACCCCGGCCCAGTGCTTCCACATGCTGCGCCGGCAGATGAAGATGAGCACGCGCAAGCCGCTGATCGTCATGTCGCCCAAGTCGCTGCTGCGCCACAAGCTGGCCGTGTCGACCCTGGACGAACTGGCCAACGGCGAGTTCCAGCACCTGATCCCGGACACCGCCGCCGACCCGAAGAAGGTCAAGCGCGTGGTGCTGTGCTCGGGCAAGGTCTACTACGACCTGCTGGAGGACGCGCAGAAGCGCGGCCTGGACGATGTCGCCATCGTCCGCGTCGAGCAGCTGTACCCGTTCCCGCGCGAGGCGCTGGCCACGGTGCTGCAGACCTACGCCAAGGCCACCGACGTGGTCTGGTGCCAGGAAGAGCCGCAGAACCAGGGCGCGTGGTACCAGATCAAGCACCACCTGCAGGCCTGCCTGGCCAAGGGCCAGGCCCTGAGCTATGCCGGCCGCACCCGCTCGCCCTCGCCGGCCGTGGGCCATTTCGCCGACCACGTCGAGGAACAGCTGAAGCTGGTTGCCGACGCGCTGGTCAATACGCCCGGCAACCAGTTCGTCGCCGAGTAACGAACCACACCGCCTCTTCGCCCCACGACATACGCCCCAAGGACGCCCCATGGCCACCGAAGTCAAAGTTCCGGTCCTTCCCGAATCCGTCTCCGACGCCACCATCGCCAGCTGGCACAAGAAGGCCGGCGACGCGGTCAAGCGCGACGAGAACCTGGTGGACCTGGAGACCGACAAGGTCGTGCTCGAGGTGCCCTCGCCGGTCGACGGCGTGCTCAAGGAAATCAAGTTCAAGGAAGGCGACACGGTGACCAGCCAGCAGCTGCTGGCGATCATCGAGGAGGGCGCGGTCGCGGCCCCGGCCAAGGACGACAAGCCCGCCGCCGGCGCCGAGGAAGTGCAGCCCAAGGCCGCCGCCGCCAAGGCCGAGGCCGCCGCTCCCGCCTCGACCAAGCCGGCCCCGGTCGCCGCCGGCGGCGAACTGCCGCCGGGCGCCCGCTTCACCGCGGCCAAGGAAGGCATCGACCCGTCGCAGGTCGAGGGCACCGGCCGCCGCGGCGCGGTCACCAAGGAAGACCTGGTCAACTACGCCAGGAGCGGCGGCGTGGGCAAGGCCGCCGGCGCGCGCCCGGAAGAGCGCGTGCCGATGACCCGCATCCGCACGCGCATCGCCGAGCGCCTGATGCAGTCGAAGAATTCGATCGCGATGCTGACCTCGTTCAACGAGGTCAACCTGGCCAAGGTCGCCGCCGCGCGCAAGGAGCTGGGCGAGGACTTCCAGAAGGCCCACGGCATCAAGCTGGGCTTCATGAGCTTCTTCGTGAAGGCCGCGGCCAACGCGCTGCAGCGCTTCCCGATCGTCAACGCCTCGGTCGACGGCAACGACATCATCTACCACGGGTACGCCGACATCTCGATCGCCGTGTCCACCGACAAGGGCCTGGTCACGCCGGTGCTGCGTAATGTAGAACGCCTGGGCTTCGCCGAGATCGAGCAGGGCATCGCCGATTACGCCAAGAAGGCGCGCGACGGCAAGCTCGGCCTGGACGACCTGCAGGGCGGCACCTTCACCATCACCAACGGCGGCACCTTTGGCTCGCTGATGTCGACCCCGATCGTGAACCCGCCGCAGAGCGCGATCCTGGGCATGCACACCATCAAGGAGCGCCCGATCGCCGAGAACGGCCAGGTCGTGATCGCGCCGATGATGTACATCGCGCTGTCCTACGACCACCGCATCATCGACGGCAAGGACGCGGTGCAGTTCCTGGTCGACATCAAGAACCAGCTCGAGAACCCGAACCGGATCCTGTTCGGGCTGTGATTCTTGAAGCCCCTCTCCCTCCGGGACTACGTGCCCTCGGGGTAGAGGGGTTGGGGAGAGGGTCGGCTACCTGCGCCGCACCCGGCACCCGTACCCTCATCCGCCCTACGGGCGCCTTCTCCCAAAGGGAGAAGGAAAAGCGTAAGGAATCCCGAAATGGCTGAAAACTTCGACGTCGTCGTCATCGGTGCCGGCCCGGCCGGCTACCACGCCGCGATCCGCGCCGCGCAGCTGGGCCTGAAGACCGCGTGCATCGACGCGGCGCTGGGCAAGGACGGCAAGCCCGCCCTGGGCGGCACCTGCCTGCGCGTGGGCTGCATCCCGTCCAAGGCGCTGCTGGACTCCTCGCGCCAGTACTGGAACATGGGCCACCTGTTCGGCGACCACGGCATCACCTTCAAGGACGCGAAGATCGACGTCGGCGCGATGGTAGGGCGCAAGGACAAGATCGTGAAGCAGTTCACCGGCGGCATCGCGGCGCTGTTCAAGGCCAACAAGGTCGCGCCGTATTACGGCTTCGCCACGCTGCAGCCGGGCAACGTGGTCAAGGTGAAGCAGCACGACGGCTCGGAGGTCGAGCTCAAGGGCACCAACGTGATCCTCGCCGCCGGCTCCGATTCGATCGAGCTGCCGTTCGCCAAGTTCGACGGCGAGGCCATCGTCGACAACGTCGGCGCGCTGGACTTCACCGAGGTGCCGCAGCGCCTGGCGGTGATCGGCGCCGGCGTGATCGGCCTGGAGCTGGGCAGCGTGTGGAAGCGCCTGGGCGCCGAGGTCACCATCCTGGAGGCGTTGCCGGACTTCCTGGCCGCCGCCGACGCGGAGGTGGCCAAGGTCGCGCTCAAGGAATTCAAGAAGCAAGGCCTGGACATCAAGCTCGGCGCCAAGGTCAGCGCGACCGAAGTCAAGGCCAAGGGCAAGAAGAAGGAAGTCATCGTCTCCTACACCGACAAGGACGGCGAGCAGACCCTGGCCGTCGACAAGTTGCTGGTCGCCGTCGGCCGCAAGGCCGCGACCCGGGGCCTGCTGGCCGAGGGCACCGGCGTGCAGGTCAACGAGCGCGGCCAGATCGTGGTCGACGAGCACTGCCACACCGGCGTGGACGGCGTCTGGGCGGTGGGCGACTGCGTGCGCGGGCCGATGCTGGCGCACAAGGGCTTCGAGGAAGGCATCGCCGTGGCCGAGCTGATCGCCGGCCTGCCCGGCCACGTCAACTTCGACACCATCCCCTGGGTCATCTACACCGAGCCGGAGATCGCCTGGGTCGGCAAGACCGAGCAGCAGCTCAAGGCCGAAGGCATCCCGTACAAGGCCGGCAGCTTCCCGTTCGCCGCCGTCGGCCGCGCCGTGGCCATGGGCGAGCCGGCCGGCTTCGTCAAGGTGATCGCGCACGCCGAGACCGACCGCGTGCTCGGCCTGCACCTGGTCGGCGTGGGCGTGTCCGAGCTGGTCCACGAGGGCGTGCTGACCATGGAGTTCAGCGGCTCGGCCGACGACCTGGCGCGGATCTGCCACGCCCACCCGACCCTGTCGGAAGCGATCCACGACGCGGCCATGGCGGTGGACAAGCGCGCCATCCACAAAGCCAACTGAAAGTTGGCTTTGTGGATGCAGGATTCTGCGCAGCAGAATCCTGCATTGAGTGCTGCCACACCCGCCGTTCCGCGCCTGTGGCGCGGACCGCCCCTTACTAAGGGGCTACGGCAACGAAGCCGGGCATTGCCCGGCTTCTTGATTTCGGGAACCCTGCTTTCCGCCTACCAGCAACAGGAGTGACCATGCCATCGAAGGGATTGCCACCTCGCGTCGCCGCCGGGCTCTACATTGCCGCCGGCGCGATGTTCATCGTTGGGGCGCTGACCAGCCGGCAGATCGCCTTCAGCGGCGTCGGCGTGGCCTTCATCGCCCTGGGCGTGGTCATGCTGGTGCGCCAGCGCAAGGGCCAGGACTGATCCTCCCCTCCAGAGTCGACCGATGAAATCGATCTGCGTCCAGTGCGGTTCCAATGCAGGCAGCATGCCCGCCAGCACCGGGCGCGCGATCGCCTGCCACTCGGGTACAAGCAAGGCCCGGGCATTGCCCGGGCTTTCGCCTTTTAGGAAACGGCGAATGCCACTGCCATCGCGCACTATCCTGCTGTCCGTCTTCGCCCTCGCCGCTTCCGCGACCGCCATGCCGATCAACCAGGCCACGCCCAATACCAGTCCCGCAGAGGACGACACGCCCGTCCATGTCCGTTGCGCGCAGCTGCGGCCGGGCATGAACTACCGCGAGGCCCTGGCGCTGATGGGCCGCGAGCCGGACAGCACCCTGTCGGCCCACAGTGCCGCCGGACCGGAGGGCGATCCACCGGCAGGCAGCTACGCGGTCGATTTCTGGAACGGCACCGATGCGCAGGGGCAGGCCGTCGTTTCCAGCGTCCGCTACAGCGGCGGCATGGTGGAGTCGGTGGAGTGCGGCCGTACCACGCGCTCGCCGGAACCGCCCCAGGCATCTTCTCCATCCTCGTCCGGAACCTGATCCATGCGTTCGATCTGCGTCTATTGCGGCTCCAACGCCGGCAGCAAGCCGGCCTATACCGAGCGTGCCATCGCCCTGGGCGACCGCATCGCCAAGGAAGGCCTGCGCCTGGTCTACGGCGGCGGCAACGTCGGCCTGATGGGCACGGTGGCCAACGCGGTGCTGGCCGCCGGCGGCCAGGTCACCGGGGTGATCCCGAAGCAGCTGGCCGACTGGGAAGTGGCGCACCGCGGCCTGACCGAACTGGAGATCGTCGGCTCGATGCACGAACGCAAGTCGCGCATGTTCGACCTCGCCGACGGCTTCGTCGCCCTGCCCGGCGGCTTCGGCACGATGGAAGAGATCTTCGAGATGCTGACCTGGCGCCAGCTCGGCATCGGCAACAAGCCCTGCGCCTTCCTCGACGTCGAGGATTTCTATGCGCCACTGATCGGGATGATCGACCGCATGGTGGAGGAGCGCTTCCTGCACCCGGACCAGCGCGCGGACCTGTGGTACGGCGGCGACATCGAGGCGATGCTGGGGTGGATGCGGGCGTATAGCCCGGCGCAGGCGTCCAAGTGGATAGACGAGAAGCGGCGGGACGCCTTGCGGTAGGAATTGCTGGCACGTGGCGACGCGGCATACCTCGCCAGCGCCCATGGGCATTCCCGGCGCGGTACGAGGTCCACGAAAGCATGGAATCGGCCATCGGCCGCGAAAAAGTGCTGAAGGAATGGAAACGCCGCTGGAAGATCGGACTGATCGAGGCCGGCAACCCCTACTGGCGCGACCTGTATCCCGACATCCTCTGACGCGCTTTGATTTCTTGCAGCCGGCCGGCAAGAATCGAAGGCACTGGGTCCCGGCGTTCGCCGGGACGACGGAGAATGATCGATGTCCCTCCCCGCCACCTTCCCCGCCTTCCGCATCCACAACGACGACGCCGGCTACCGCAGCGGCATCGAAGCGCTGTCGCTGGACGACCTGTCGCCCGGCGAGGTGGTGGTCAAGGCCGCCTGGTCCTCGGTCAACTACAAGGACGCGCTGGCCGGCACCGGCCAGGGCAAGATCCTGCGCCGCTTCCCGCTGGTCGGCGGCATCGACGTCGCCGGCCACGTGGTCGCCTCCACCGATCCGAAGTTCCGCGAGGGCGATCCGGTGCTGGTCACCGGCTGCGGCCTGAGCGAGACCCGCGACGGCGGCTACGCCGCCTACGCGCGCCTGCCGGCCGAATGGGTGGTCGCCCTGCCCCGCGGCCTGGACCTGCGCGAGAGCATGGTCCTGGGCACCGCCGGCTTCACCGCGGCGCTGGCCCTGTACCGGATGCGCGAGAACCGGCAGCGCCCGGAGCTCGGCCCGCTGGCGGTCACCGGCGCCACCGGCGGCGTCGGCTCGCTGGCGGTGGCGATCTTCAGCAAGGCCGGCTACGAGGTCCATGCAATCAGCGGCAAGGCCGACCAGGCCGGCTACCTGCGCTCGCTCGGCGCCAGCGAGGTGCTGGGCCGCGAGGTGCTGGAGGCGAAGCGGCCGCTGGAATCGATCCGCTTCGGCGGTGGCCTGGACAACGTCGGCGGACCGATGCTGGTCAGCCTGCTTGCGCAGACCGCGCCCTACGGCAACGTCGCATCGGCCGGCCTGGCCGCCACCCCGTCGCTGGATTCGCTGACGGTGATGCCCTTCATCCTGCGCGGCGTCTCGCTGCTGGGCATTGGCTCTGCGGGAACCGCGCGCGACATCCGCGACGACATCTGGGCGCTGCTGGCGGACGAATGGAAGCCCACGCAGCTGGATGCGATCTGCACCCGAGAGGCGACGCTGGAAGAACTGCCGGCCGTGTTCGGCACGATGCTGGCCGGCGGCTCGCTGGGACGCACCGTGGTGCGGCTGGGCTGACCGGCCGCATCGGTCCAGCGGGCAGCCCAAAGCGTCATTCGCCGGCTGCCGGCCAGAGCGGCGCCCATCCGGTAACATGGGCCAACGGGAATGGGGCTTCCCGCGAACCGCCTTCGGGCTGATAGCTCCTACACACCGGGCGCGATGTCCGTTGGGTAGGCCATGCCGACTCTGCACCCATCGCCGCCCGGATCAACTCCAACGAGGGCATGGCGATGAATTTCCTGGTGGTGTTTCTGGGTGGCGGCATCGGCTCCATGCTGCGGCATGGAATCAACCTGACCGCACTGCGGATGGTGGGAGTCGGGTTTCCGTACGGGACACTCTTCATCAACGTGGCCGGTTCATTGCTGATGGGCGTGCTGGTCGAGTACTTCGCCCTGCGCAGCGGTGTATCGGCGGCCACGCGGCTGTTCTTCACCACCGGCGTCCTGGGCGGGTTCACCACCTTCTCGGCGTTCTCGCTCGAAGCCGCGCTTCTCTACGAGCGCGGGCAGACGGGCCTGGCAGTGCTCTACGTAGCCGCTTCCGTCGTCCTGTCGATCGGCGCCCTGTTCCTGGGAATGGCGATGGTCCGATAACCGGGCCGAGGTCCGGCCGGCAGGCCTTCGCCCACCTGCGGAACGGCAACGCTACTGCTCCACCAGCGGGTACACCCGCACGTAGTCGACTTCCATCCACGCCGGGAACGCGGCCTCGTCCACGCCCTCGGCGCCGCCCCAGTCGCCGCCCACGGCCAGGTTCATCAGCAGGTGGAACGGCTGGTCGAACGGCCAGGCGTCCGGTCCCGTGCCTTCGTTGGCGAACTCGAACACCGGTGCGTCGTCGATGTAGCCGCGGATCCAGTCCGGGGTCCAGTCCACGCGGTAGAGGTGGAACTGCGTGCTCGCATCCCTCACGTGCGTCTGCGTGCCGCGCTGGGTCTTGACCATGTGGTTGTACGCCTGGGTGTGCACCGTCACGTGCACCTGGCCCGGGTCGTGGCCGACGTGCTCCATGATGTCGATCTCGCCCGAGCGCGGCCAGTGGCCGTAGCGGCTCTCGGTCGGCAGCATCCACAACGCACCCCAGGTGCCACGGCCGACCGGCAGCCGCGCGCGGAACTCGATGCGCCCGTACTGGAAGTCGCCCTTGCCGCGCGAGACCAGCCGCGCCGAGGTGTAGGTGTTCTTGCCGGCCTTCTTGAACCGGCGCGCGACGATCGTCAGCACGCCGTCTTCGACGAAGGCGTTGGCCAGCCGGTTGGTGTAGTGCTGCAGCTCGTTGTTGCCCCAGCCCTTGCCGCCGATGTCGTAGCCCCACTTCGCCGGATCGGGCAGTCCCTGGTAGTCGAACTCGTCCTGCCAGGACGGCGTGTCCGCGAACGTCCAGGACCGGCCCCGCGCCGCACCCGCGTCTTCGCTCCAGGCGTATGCAGCCGGAACGGAGAGCGCGACCAGCGCGCACAGCCGCGTTCCGATGCACGCCAGTCCCGCCCTGATGACCCTGTCCATCGCCACCCTCCTCTCCCGGATGCCGCGATCGAGCGGCGCACCGATTCTAGGCAACGCGGCCCCCGCCGGCACCTCGTCCATCGCCAACGTCGCCGTCACCAGGCCAATCCGCGGCCTGGAAAACACACCGCGCGCGCACTAGCCTGTCGCAATGACGATCCGTTTCCCACGACGCAGCCGCCTGGCATCCGCGGCTGCGCTGCTCGCATCGATCCTGCTCTTTTCCTCCGCCGTTGCCGCCGGCGGCCTCCCGACGGAAGAACACGCACCGGCCGCCACCGCGCCGCGTCCAGCCATCCTGGTATTCACCCGCACCCTGGGATGGCGCCACGATTCGATCCCGCAGGCGGTGGAGACCCTGCGCGGACTCGCCGCGCAGGCCGGCTTCGAAGTCGTGCACAGCGAGGATCCGGCGCTGTTCGACAACGGGCAGCTCGCGCGATTCCGCGCCGTGGTCTTCGCCAACACCACCGGCGAGGTGCTCGATGCCGCGCAGCGCGCGGCCTTCGAGCGCTACATCGCCGCCGGCGGCGCCTTCATGGGCGTGCACTCGGCCGCCGACACCGGCAAGGCCTGGCCGTGGTACGGCGAGCTGGTCGGCGCCTGGTTCAAGGACCATCCGCCGGGCCTGCAGACCACCGACGTGCATTTCGAGGACGGGCGCGGCCCCGACGGGCTCGAACGCTGGCGCGTCACCGACGAGCTCTACAACTACCGGCGCAATCCGCGGCCGGCGGTGGTGGTGATCGCCACGGTGGACGAGTCCGGCTACGAGGGCGGGACCATGGGCACCGACCACCCGATCGCCTGGTGCCATGCCGCGGCCGGCGGCCGCGCCTGGTACACCGGCCTGGGCCACGCGCAGGCGGTCTACGCCGACCCGGTCTTCCGCGCCCACCTGCTGCGCGGCCTGCGCTACGCCACCGGCCTGTCCGGCGACTGCTAGCCGCGGCCCACGCCGGCCACAGTGTGCGCACGGTCAAGCTTCGCCGCGGCCGGCACGCACGCGGAGGCTTCCGGCGGCTGCGCGCACCGACTACACTCCGGCGTAGGGGAAACACACCGGGGACGCACCATGGCACGGATCCTGATCGTGGACGATTCGCCTTCCCAGCTCATGGGAATCCAGCGCATCGTCGAGAAGCTCGGCCACGAGACCCTGACCGCCGAGGACGGCGCGGCCGGCGTCGAGGTGGCCAAGGCCGAGCTGCCGGACCTGATCCTGATGGACGTGGTCATGCCCAACCTCAACGGCTTCCAGGCCACGCGCACGCTCAGCCGCGAGTCCACCACCCGCGACATCCCGGTGGTGCTGGTCACCACCAAGGACCAGGACACCGACCGCATGTGGGGCATGCGCCAGGGCGCGCGCGCCTACCTGACCAAGCCGTTCTCCGAATCCGACCTGTCGGACGTGATCGGCCGCCTGCTCGGCGACGAAGCCAGCCTCCTGCCCGAGGCCTGAGCCCTCCTGGGCCGCGGATTCTGGACGCCCGGTCCCGGGATCCGGCATCGGCCCGGTTTCGCGGTTTTCCGCCCCGCCTCAGTCCCCGAACGCGCCGGCCAGGTCGCGGTAGGCCTGGCGCTGGGCCTCGGTCGCCGGCGCCGGCGCCTGCACCTCCAGCTCCACGATCTGGTCGCCCGCCTGCTCGCTCGACATGCCGCCCGGCAGGCCTCGGCCACGCAGGCGCAGCTTGCGGCCGGCATCGGAACCGGCCGGGATCTTCAGCTCCACCGACCCGCCCAGGGTCGGCACGCTGGCCGTGGTGCCCAGCGCCGCCTGCCAGACCGGCAGCGGCAGCGTGTACAGGATGTTGCGCCCGTCGACCTCGAACTGCGGGTGCGCCTGGTATTCGATCTCCAGCAGCAGGTTGCCGCCGCCGTTGCCCTGTCCGGCCAGGCGGATCGCCTGCCCGGCGCGGATGCCCTTGGGCACCCTCACGTCCAGCTGGCGGCCGTTGAGGGTGATGCGCACGCTGTCGCCGCGGTACACCGCCTCCAGCGGCACCGCCAGCCGCGCGCGGGTGTCGCCGCGCGGCTGCGGGCCGGCACCGGGGCGCGCGCCGCCGCGCTGGCGCGCGAACAGGCTTTCGAAAAAGTCGCTGAAGCCGCCACCCGCGCCGCCGCCGCGGCCGCCCATGTCGCCGAAGATCTCGTCGAAGTCGTAGCCGGCGCCGTCGAAACCGCCCGGCGGCGGATGGAACTCCTGCCCGGGACGGTAGCCGCGCGCGCGCAACTGGTCGTACGCGGCGCGCTTGTGCGGGTCGCGCAGCGCCTCGTAGGCCTCGCCGACCGCCTTGAACTTGTCCTCGGCGTCGGATTCCTTGCTCACGTCGGGGTGGTACTTGCGCGCCAGCCGGCGGTAGGCCGACTTGATCTCGGCCTCGCCGGCGCTGGGTTCGACCCCGAGGATCGCGTAGTAGTCCTTGAATTCCATCCGTTCACCACTGGCAGGCTGCGGCGCCGGCGCCCCGGCCGGGCGCGGCGCCGGAAAACACGGCGACCCGCGGCGCGGACGCCACGGGCCGGATTCTAGGCGGTCTCCTGCCGGGTGCGCGAACCGCGCCGCGGCAGTTGAGGCGCCGGACCGCTCGCGGCGGACCGGCGCCTGTCGCGGGTCACTGCACCTGGATGCGGCGCGGCGTGGCCTGCGGACGCTTGGGGATGTCGATCCGCAGCACGCCGTGGCGGCCGCTGGCGGTGATGCCGTCCGCATCGGCGCTGTCGGGCAGCGCGAAGCGACGATGGAAGGCGCCCCAGGCACGCTCGCGGCGCGAGTAGCCCTGGCCTTCCTCGGACGCCTCGCTGGAGCGCTCGCCCTTGAGGGTGAGGATGCCCTTGTCCATCTGCACCTCGATGTCCTTCGGGTCCACCCCGGGGATGTCGGCGAAGATGACGAAGCGCTCGGCTTCCTCCTTGATGTCAACCCGCGGCGCCCACTGGCTGGTCACCACGTCGGACGGGTCGGCGCCGGACTCGCCGAAGAAGCGTTCGAACACCTGGCGGAACTCGTCCTGCAGGTGGCGTCCCGGGACACTGTTGTAGCGCACGATGGCCATGTCGTTCTCCTTGCTTGCGATGCCGCGGCACTGGCGCGCGGCGATGCACGGGAAATGGGTTCGTGCCCAGCGGTTTCAAGCGCTGCCACGCGGCCGACACGCGGCTGCGGCTAGACTGTGTTCAGCCTCCGGCCACGCCCGGCCCTTCCCCCAGGAGTTCCCATGACCATCCAGATCGGCGACCGCATCCCCGAAGTCGTGCTCAAGCGCATCCGCGAGGGCGTGGAGAGCGTGGACACCCCGAGCCTGTTCGAAGGCCGCAACGTGGTGCTGTTCGCGGTGCCCGGCGCGTTCACCCCGACCTGCTCGGAAAAGCACCTGCCGGGGTTCATCACGCGCTTCGAGGACTTCCGCGCCCGCGGCATCGAGGTGATCTGCGTGGCGGTCAACGACCCGTTCGTGATGCAGGCCTGGGGCAAGACCCTCGACGCCCCGGACGGCCTGCAGCTGGTGTCCGACGGCAACGCCGACCTGACCAAGGCCCTGGGCCTGGAGATGGACGCCAGCGGCTACGGCATGGGCATCCGCGCGCGCCGCTTTGCGCTCTACGCGGAGGATGGCGTGGTGCGGCAGCTGTTCGTCGAGGCGCCAGGGGAATTCAAGGTGTCTTCGGCCGATTACGTGCTCGAGCACCTCGAGCAGTAGGCGCCCCTTACAGAAGATTCTTCGAGGGATAGGCCCGCCCCGCGGCGGTCAACGGCAACGGCAACAGCGTTGGGCGTGGTCGGCTTCGGGCTGAGCCGCGGCAGGCCGGGTGTGTTGCGGTCGTCTCGGCGGCACATCCATGTGCCGACTCGCCGACGCGGCCATCCATGGCCGCTGCCGCAACACACCCGGCCTGCCACGTCTTCGGGCGCTTCCGAGTCGTGGCTCCGTTCGCAGGCGAACGACCAGCGCACCTGCGACACACCCTTGTGTAGGAGCCGGGCTTGCCCGCGACCCGACGCCGCCAACACGGGCTTTGCTTTCCGCTGCCTGGACGCGCACAAGATGGGTGTCTGTCGGGACACCGGTTGCCTTGCTCCGGCGCCGGACGAACAACCCACAGGAGCAGGAGTGGTACCTGGCCGTCCGCAGAGGGAAAGCAAGTGCAGTCGGCGCCTGCTACTCCGGAAACGCTCGCACCAGCCACTCCGGCACCGGCAGGTCCTTGTCGCGCAGGAACGCCGGGTTGAACAGCTTGGCCTGGTAGCGGGTGGCGGCGTCGGCCAGCACGGTGACGATGGTGCAGCCCG
Organism: Pseudoxanthomonas suwonensis; assembly: GCF_000972865.1. Classification (NCBI taxonomy): domain Bacteria; kingdom Pseudomonadati; phylum Pseudomonadota; class Gammaproteobacteria; order Lysobacterales; family Lysobacteraceae; genus Pseudoxanthomonas; species Pseudoxanthomonas suwonensis. Next base: position 3,474,363 of record NZ_CP011144.1, on the reverse strand, counting down.
GCCCCAGTTCGCGGGCCAGCCGCACCGCGCCGGCCACGTTGACGCCGCTGGAACCGCCGGCGTTGATCCCTTCCTCGTGGATCAGCGCGTGCACCCAGGGCACCGACTCGGTGTCCGCGATCGACCAGGCCAGGTCGATCGGCGCACCGTCGAAGTTGGCGGTGACCCGGCTCGAGCCGATGCCCTCGCTGATCGAGCCGCCCTCGGCCTTCAGCTCGCCGGTGTTGACGTAGCTGGCCAGCGCCGAGCCGGCCGGATCGGCCAGGGCGATGGCGATCTCCGGGTTGCGCGCCTTCAGCGCGCGGCCCACCCCGGCCAGGGTGCCGCCGGTGCCGGTGGCGCAGACGAAGCCGTCGATGCGGCCGCCGGTCTGCTCCCAGATCTCCACGCCGGTGGTGGCCTCGTGGAAGTCGCGGTTGGCGGTATTGTCGAACTGGTCGGCGAACCAGGCGCTGCCGGGATCGGCCTGGTTCATCGCCTCGGCCAGGCGCCGCGCCTGGTGCGCGTAGTGCTCGGGATTGGCGTAGGGCACCGCCGGTACCAGCCGCACCTCCGCGCCGGTGACCCGCAGCGCGTCGATCTTCTCGCGGCTCTGGGTCTGCGGCATGGTGATGACGGTGCGGTAGCCGCGGCTGGCGCCGAGCAGGGCCAGGCCGATGCCGGTGTTGCCGGCGGTGCCTTCCACGATCGTGCCGCCCGCCCGCAGCAGGCCGCGGCGCTCGGCGTCCAGCAACAGGCCGAGCGCGGTGCGGTCCTTGATCGAGCCACCGGGATTGACCGACTCGACCTTGGCCAGGATCTCGCAGCCGGTCCGCGCCGAGGCTAGGCGCAGGCGCAGCAGCGGGGTATGGCCGATCGCCTCGGCCAGTGCGGTGGCGATCGCCGGGCGTGGGGTCATCGGCGTGTCTCCTCGTCGCGCGTCCGGCGCGGACCGGCAGCATAGCCGCATGCACCATGCCGCGGCGCGGCGGCGCCTATTCCGCGCCGGCAACCGGCCCGGCGTCACCGGCACCGACGGCGAGCGCATCCGTGGCCGGCAACGCTGCGCCGCCGGCCCCGGCCACCCGGAACCGCACCTGCGCCCAGGCGCCGGTGTCGGCCAGCGCGGTCAGCACGTGCTCGCCGCGACCGGCGGCAGCGTAGTCATGCTCGAAGCCGCGCGCGCCCTCGGTGCGGGCGATCGCGCGGCCGTCGAGCAGCCACTGCACCGGCGCGGCGGTGCCCAGCGCGCTCACCTGCAGGCGCAGCCCGCGCCCGCTGCCCGGCGGCGGCGCCAGCGTGGCGCGGTCGGCGATGCCTTCGATGCGCAGCGACTCGACCGCGTCGCGGCCGTCGGCCGCGCAGTCGGGTGACAGCGGCGGCGGCCGCGAAGCGCGGCGCAGGTCGGCCGGCAGCCAGGGCGACAGCAGCGCCGGCCAGCGCGCGATCTCCAGTTCGCGCGACGCGTGCGGCAGCGCGCAGTCGGCCGACAGGCGCAGGCCGCTGGCCGCGTCGACCTGGAAGCGCTCGCGCCCGGCATGCCACAGGCGCGCGTCGCGCTCGGCGAAGGTCGGCGGCACCGCGCCGTCCAGCCGCCAGGCCTGGAAGCGGCGCTGGCACAGCGAAGCCGACGTGTCGGCGGCGGCCAGGCCCAGCGGCCAGCACACCTCCGCAGCGTCCACCGACGCCGGCCGCGGCAACGGATCGGCGTCGCCCGGCGCGCGCGGCAGGCCGTCGATGGTCTCCAGCAACAGCGGCAGCGCGGTGATCGCGCCGTACTGCCCCGGCAGCGGCGTGCCGTCCGGCCGCCCGACCCAGACCCCGACCGTGTAGCGGCGCGTCCCGCCGACCGCCCAGGCGTCGCGGAAGCCATAGCTGGTCCCGGTCTTCCAGGCCACCTGCGGCCGCGTGCCGGTCGCGAACACCGCGCCGGCGTGGCCCGGGCGCGGGTTCGCCTGCAGGACGTCGCGCACGATCCAGGCCGCGCCCGGCGAAAGCAGGCGGCGCTCGACCAGCGCCTGCTCCGGGGTGTAGCGCACCTGCGCGGCCACCCCGCCGCGCTGGAACGCGGCGAACGCGCCGACCAGGTCCTCCAGGCGCACGCCGGTGCCGCCCAGGATCAGCGCCAGGTTCGGCCGGGTGCCGCGCGGGAAGCGCAGCGGGACGCCGGCGTGGTCCAGGCGCGCGGCGAAGCGCGGCGGGCCGACCCGGTCGAGCAGGTCCACCGCCGGCACGTTCAGCGACAGCCGCAGCGCGGTGGCCGCACCCACCGGGCCGTTGAAGGCCTCGCCGAAGTTGCCCGGCCGGTAGCCGCCGAAATCCTGCGGCGCGTCCACCAGCAGGCTCTCGGAGTGGATCAGCCCGTCGTCGAGCGCCATCCCGTACAGGAACGGCTTGAGCGTGGAGCCGGGCGAACGCCAGGCGCGGACCATGTCGACGTGGCCCAGCCGGTCGCGGTCGCCGAACGCGACCGAGCCGACGTAGGCGCGCGCCTGCATCGTGGCGTTGTCCACCACCAGCAGCGCGGCCGAAGTCCTCGGTGGCAGGGTGGCGAAGTACGCAGCCACCCGCTCCTCCAGCGCACGCTGCAGGTCGGCATCCAGCGTGGTCGCGATGCGCCGCGCGCGCGGCTGTTCCTGGCGCAGCCGCTGCGCCAGCAGCGCGGCATGCACCGGCACCTGCAGCGAACGCGCCACCACCGGCTCGATCCGGGCGTCGTCCACCTGCTCCGGCGTCCACGTGCCCAGCGCCTGCATCCGCGCCAGCACCTTGTCGCGCGCAGCGCGCGCCGCCTGCGGATGCCGGTCCGGGCGCAGCCGGCTGGGCGCTTGCGGCAGCACCGCCAGCAGCGCGGCCTCGGCATGCGACAGCTGCGAGGCCGGCTTGCCCAGATAGGCCCAGCTGGCCGCCTCCACGCCCTCGATGGTGCCGCCATAGGGCGCGCGCTCCAGGTACAGCTGCAGGATCTGCTGTTTCGACAGGCGCGCTTCCAGCTGCAGTGCGCGCGCCATCTGCCGCAGCTTGCCGACCGGGCTGCGCGTGTCCCGGCCTTCGAGGATGCGCACGACCTGCATGGTCAGGGTCGAGCCACCCGACACGATCCCGCCGCTGCGCAGCCACTGCCTTGCCGCGCGCAGCAATGCGAACGGGTTCACCCCGGGGTGGTGGCGGAACCAGCGGTCCTCGTAGCCGAGCAGCGCCTGCAGGTAGAGCGGCGAGACCGACTCCGGCGCGACCGGGTAGCGCCATACGCCCTCCGCGTCGGCGAAGGCGCGCAACGGGGTGCCATCGGCGGCAGTGACCACGCTGGCGGCGCCCGTCCCCTCTTCGGGCAGCGGCGGCGGGAACGTCAGGTCCAGGACGAGGACGGCGACCAGCACGGCCACGGTGCCCCAGCGCAGCCAGGGCAATACGCGGCGCAGTGCTGCGCGGCCTCGCCCTGTTGTGGTGGTCTGGGTCATCGACGTCCGTTCCGCGCGTGTTGCCTCGCCTATTTGAAGCGATTGCGGGTCTGGGCAAAAGCACCAGGTTCGTGGGTGGTCGCTCGATTGGCGTTTGAAGCAAAAGCGCTGGTGAAGCAAAAGCGTCGGCTCCGGAAGGGGCCGCCGTGCCCAGGGGGTCTGGCGCATCGCTCCGCTGCGGCGTCCTGCCTCCGAGTCGCGACCGCAGCACATCCCTGTGCTGCTTGCGCCAGACCCCCTGGGCACGACGGCCTCGGGTAGCTTTGAGGTCATGGCTTCGATCTGGGGAGCAAGAGCAAGGTCACCACTCCCCGGCCCTCCCAGACGGCACTGCCTTCTGTAGGAGCGGGCATGACCGCGACACGGGCGTCGGAATCACGGGGGCGTCGCCTGGGCCGACGGCGTCGGGTCGCGGTCATGCCCGCTCCTACAAAAAGGCCGTGCGCTGCTCATCGCCTGTGAACGGAGCTACGACCTGGACGCTCCCGAAGACGTGGCGGGCCGGGGGTATTGCGGCAGTGGCCATGGATGGCCACGTCGGTGAGTCGGCACACGGATGTGCCGTCGAGACGACCGCAATACCCCCGGCCTGCCACGGCTCAGACCGAAGCCGACCACGCCCGGCGCTTTTGACTTTGCGGTTGCGGTTGCGGTTGCGGTTGCGGTTGCGGTTGCGGTTGCGGTTGCGGTTGCGGTTGCGGTTGCGGTTGCGGTTGCGGTTGCGGCCAATGCTGCCATCGCGACCGATCTCGCCAATGCAGACCGAGAAAAAGAAACGGGGCCATGAGGCCCCGTTTCCAGTTCACCTGTTCCCCACGGAACCACGCGCCTCAGCGCAGCCCAGTCTCCGCGCGCGCGATGACCAGACGCTGGATCTCGCTGGTGCCCTCGTAGATCTCGGTGATCTTGGCGTCACGGAAATAGCGCTCCAGCGGCATCTCCTTGGAGTAGCCCATGCCGCCGTGGATCTGCACCGCCTGGTGGGTGATCCACATCGCCGCCTCCGACGCGGTCAGCTTGGCGATCGCCGCCTCGGCCGAGAACGGCTTGCCCTGGCCCTTGAGCCAGGCCGCGCGCAGCGTCAGCAACAGAGACGCGTCCAGCTTGCACTTCATGTCGGCGATCTTGGCCTGGGTCATCTGGAACGTACCGATCGCCGCGCCGAAGGCCTTGCGCTCCTTCGCGTAGGCGATGGTCGCCTCGTAGGCCGCGCGGGCGATGCCGATGGCCTGCGAGGCGATACCGATGCGGCCCGAATCCAGCACGCCCATCGCGATCTTGAAACCCTCGCCCTCCACGCCCAGCACATCGGCCGGCTGCGCCACGTAGTCGGCGAACTCGATCTCGCAGGTGGCCGAAGCGCGGATGCCGAGCTTGGGCTCGGTCTTGCCCCGGTGAAAACCCGGCCGCGCGGTGTCGACGATGAACGCGGTGATGCCGCGCGCGCCCTTGTCCGGCTCGGTCACCGCGAACAGCACGATGTACTTGGCCACCGGACCGGAGGTGATCCAGCTCTTCTTGCCGTTGATCACGAAGGTGCCGTCCGCCTGCTTGACCGCGCGGCAGCGCATCGAGGTCGCGTCGGAGCCGGACTGCGGCTCGGTCAGGGCAAAGGCGCCGATCTCGCGGCCTTCCGCGATCGCGCGCACGTAGGTCTGCTTCTGCTCCTCGGTGCCGTGCTTGAGGATGCCGGCGCTGAACAGCGAGTTGTTGACCGACATGATGGTCGAGTGCGCGGCATCGCCGGCGGCGATCTCGATCATCGCCAGCGCGTAGCTCACCGGGTCCATGCCGGCGCCGCCGTACTCGGCCGGCACCTCGATGCCCATCAGGCCGTTCTCGCCGAGCAGGCGGATGTTGTCCAGCGGAAACTCGCCGTTACGGTCGAAATGCTCGGCGCTCGGCGCGATCACGTCCTGGGCGATGCGGCGCGCGACGTCCTGCAGCATCAATTGTTCTTCGGTGAAGCTGAAATCCACGGCTGACCCCTCCGGTCATGGTCAATGACGCCAATTGTAACAACTGCAACCGCTTCGCCATTCGCAGGCGTATGCAGCTTGACCGGTCCGGGCGCGCACATCCACAATATCTCTATATCGCGATAGGAAGATATTTATGGACCTCGAGGACTGGTCGACCCGGCTGAAGGTCTTCGCCGACGCCACCCGAGTGCGCCTGCTGGCGCTGCTGGAACTGGAGGAGCTGACCGTGGCCGAGCTGTCGTCGATCACCCGGCTGGCGCAGCCGCGCGTGTCCACCCACCTGGCCAGGCTCAAGGAGGCCGGCCTGGTGCGCGACCGGCGCGCCGGCGTGTCGGCCTACTACCGCTTCGACGAGGCCGCGCTCGATCCCGCCCAGCGCGCATTGTGGCAGGCCCTGAGCACCGGCAGCGACGACCCGCTGCTGCGCCAGGATGCCGAGCGCCTGCCTTCGGTGCTGGCGGCGCGCGCCGCCGACCAGAACTGGGCCGACAGCGTGGCCGGCGACATGGAGCGCCACTATTCCCCGGGCCGCACCTGGGAAGCGCTGGCGCGCAGTGCGCTGCCGCTGCTGGAGACCGGCGACGTGCTCGACATCGCCTCCGGCGACGGCGTGCTGGCCGAACTGCTGGCACCGCACTCGCACCGCTACGTCTGCGTCGACACCAGTGCGCGGGTGGTCGCCGCGGCCAGCGAGCGCTTGCGCCGGCTGCAGAACGTGGAGGTGCGCGAGGGCGACATGCACGCGCTGCCGTTCAAGGACGCCAGCTTCGACCTGGTGGCGCTGATGCACGCGCTGACCTATTCGGCCAAGCCGGCCCAGGCCGTGGCCGAGGCCGCCCGCGTGCTGCGCAAGGGCGGCCGCCTGCTGCTGAGCAGCCTGGCCCGGCACGAGCACAAGGCGGTGGTGGAGGCCTACGGCCACCTCAACCTCGGTTTCCCGGCGAAGGAGTTGAGGAAATTCGCCGAGAAGGCGGGGCTGGAGGTGACCAGCCTGGAGACGGTGACCCGCGAGCGGCGCCCGCCGCATTTCGAAGTGATCTCGCTGATCGCCCACAAGCCCTGAGTCCACGAAGATGAAAACCCTGCCCTGGCTGCATCCCGAACGCGTCGCCCTGCTCGAACAAGGGCTGCGCGAACGCATCCTGGTCATCGACGGCGCGATGGGCACGATGATCCAGCGCCACGACCTGCAAGAAGCCGACTACCGCGGCGAACGCTTCGCCGGGGGGTTCGACCAAGCCCACCACCCCGACCATGATGGCCACGGCCCGCACTGCGGCCACGACCTCAAGGGCAACAACGACCTGCTGCTGCTGACCAGGCCGGAAATCATCGCCGGCATCCACCGCGCCTACCTGGAGGCCGGGGCCGACCTGGTCGAGACCAACACCTTCAACGCCACCTCGGTCAGCCAGGCCGACTACCACCTCGAACACCTGGTGTACGAGCTCAACAAGGCCGGCGCGCGTGTCGCGCGCGAGGCATGCGACGGGATCGAGGCGCAGACCCCGGACCAGCCGCGCTTCGTGATCGGCGTGCTCGGCCCGACCAGCCGCACCGCCTCGATCAGCCCGGACGTCAACGATCCCGGCTTCCGCAACACCAGCTTCGACGAGCTGCGCGCGACCTACCGCGAGGCGGTCGAGGGACTGATCGACGGCGGCGCCGACACCCTGATGGTCGAGACCATCTTCGACACGCTCAACGCCAAGGCCGCGCTGTATGCGATCGAGGAAGTGTTCGACGCCCGCGGCGGGCGCCTGCCGGTGATGATCTCCGGCACCATTACCGACGCTTCCGGCCGCACCCTCTCCGGGCAGACCGCCGAGGCCTTCCATGCCTCGCTGGCCCATGCCCGGCCGCTGTCGATCGGCCTGAACTGCGCGCTCGGCGCCAAGGACCTGCGCCCGCACGTGGAGGCGCTGTCGGACGTGTCGCCCTACTACGTCAGCGCCCACCCCAACGCCGGCCTGCCCAACGCCTTCGGCGGCTACGACGAGACCCCGGAGGAGATGGCCACGGTGCTGCGCGAGTTCGCCGAATCGGGCCTGCTCAACCTGGTCGGCGGCTGCTGCGGCACCTCGCCCGACCATATCCGCGCGATCGCCGAGGCGGTGCGCGGGCTGCGGCCGCGGGTGCCGCAGGGTGCGCTGGAGCGGGCGGCGTGAACGTTCATCCCGTCGTCCCCGCGCAGGCGGGGACCCAGCGACTTTCTCCCGACGTTCCGGCAAGTCACTGGATCCCCGCCTGCGCGGGGATGACGAGTGGCTTGTCGCTGCGCAATGACTGAACCGCCACCGATGTCTACGCCCACCTACCGCCCCACCCGCCTCTCCGGCCTGGAACCGCTGGTCATCACCCCGGAGCTGCTGTTCGTCAACGTCGGCGAGCGCACCAACGTCACTGGCAGCGCCCAGTTCCGCAAGCTGGTCAAGGAGGACCGCTACGCCGAGGCGGTGGAGGTGGCGCGCCAGCAGGTCGACAGCGGCGCGCAGATCCTCGACGTGAACATGGACGAGGGCCTGATCGACTCCGAGAAGGCGATGGTCCGCTTCCTGAGCCTGATCGCCTCCGAGCCGGACATCGCCCGGATTCCGGTGATGGTCGATTCCTCCAAGTGGAGCGTGATCGAGGCCGGCCTGAAGTGCCTGCAGGGCAAGGGCGTGGTCAATTCGATCTCGCTCAAGGAAGGCGAGGACATCTTTGTCGAGCAGGCGCGCAAGATCCTGCGCTACGGCGCGGCCACCGTGGTGATGGCCTTCGACGAGCAGGGCCAGGCCGACACCTGCGCGCGCAAGGTCGAGATCTGCACCCGCGCCTACCGGATCCTGGTGGACGAGGTCGGCTTCCCGCCGGAAGACATCATCTTCGACCCGAACATCTTCGCCATCGCCACCGGCATCGAGGAGCACGACAACTACGCGGTGGACTTCATCGAGGCCACCCGGATCATCAAGGCCACCCTGCCGCACTGCCACGTGTCCGGCGGCGTGTCCAACGTCAGCTTCTCCTTCCGCGGCAACGAGCCGGTGCGCGCGGCGATCCACTCGGTGTTCCTGTACCACGCGATCAAGGCCGGCATGGACATGGGCATCGTCAACGCCGGCGCGCTGCCGGTATACGACGACCTGGACCCGGACCTGCGCGAGCGGGTGGAGGACGTGGTCCTCAATCGCCGCCCGGACGGGACCGAGCGCCTGCTGGAGATCGCCGAGAAATACCGGGGCACGAAAGGCGAGAAGAAGACCGAGGACCTGGCCTGGCGGTCCAAGCCGGTGCGCGAGCGCCTGGCCCACGCCCTGGTGAACGGCATCGACGCCTTCGTCGAGACGGACACCGAAGAGGCGCGCCAGCAGTCGACGCGGCCGCTGGACGTGATCGAAGGCCCGCTGATGGACGGCATGAACGTGGTCGGCGACCTGTTCGGCGCCGGCAAGATGTTCCTGCCGCAGGTGGTCAAGTCGGCGCGGGTGATGAAGAAGGCGGTAGCCTACCTGTTGCCCTACATCGAGGCAGAGAAGCTGCGCACCGGCGACGCCGGCAAGTCCAACGGCCGGATAGTGATGGCCACGGTCAAGGGCGACGTCCACGACATCGGCAAGAACATCGTCGGCGTGGTCCTGGCCTGCAACAACTTCGAGGTCGTGGACCTGGGGGTGATGGTTTCCGCACAGACCATCCTCGACAAGGCGCGCGAGGTGCAGGCCGACCTGATCGGCCTGTCCGGGCTGATCACGCCCTCGCTGGAGGAGATGAGCCACGTCGCCCGCGAGCTGCAGCGGCAAGGCTTCGACACACCGTTGATGATCGGCGGCGCCACCACTTCGCGTGCGCATACCGCGCTGAAGATCGACCCGCACTACCAGGCGCCGACGGTCTGGGTGAAGGATGCCTCGCGCGCGGTCGGCGTGGCACAGTCGCTGATCAGCGTGGAACTGCGCGGGAAGTTCGTCGCCGCCAACGACGCCGACTACGCCGAGATCCGCACCCGCCACCGCAACCGCGGCGACGCCAAGCGGCTGGTGTCGCTGGAGAAGGCGCGCGGGCAGAAGTTCGACAGCGGCCGGGATGGCCACCTGCCGCCCGCGCCCAACCGCACCGGGGTGCATGCATTCGACGACTGGCCGCTGCAGGACCTGCTGCCGATCATCGACTGGACACCGTTCTTCCAGGCCTGGGAGCTGGCCGGCAAGTATCCCGCGATCCTCGAGGACGAGGTCGTCGGCAGGCAGGCCAGCGAGCTGTATCGCGATGCGCGGGCGATGCTTGAGAGGATCGTCGCGGAGAAGTGGCTGACGGCGAAGGCGGTGTTCGGCATCTGGCCGGCGTACAGCGTCGGCGACGACGTAGTGCTTTCCCTTCTCCCTCCGGAACCAAGTGCCCTCGGGGCAGAAGGTGCCCGAAGGGCGGATGAGGGTACGACGGAGTCCGCCACGTCCGGGGCCGCGCCGGCACCCCCTACCCTCTCCCCAACCCCTCTCCCGGCGGGAGAGGGACTCACAGCGACGCTTCACTTCCTGCGCCAGCAAGTGGACAAGCCGGTCGAACGCCCCGACTTCTGCCTGGCCGACTTCATCGCGCCGAAGGACAGCGGCGTGCAGGACTGGATCGGCGCCTTCGCCGTGACCGCCGGCATCGGCATCGAGCCGCACGTGGCCCGCTTCGAGGCCGCGCACGACGACTACAACGCGATCCTGCTCAAGGCCTTGGCCGACCGCCTGGCCGAGGCGCTGGCCGAGCGCCTGCACCAGCGCGTGCGCACCGAGTTCTGGGGCTATGCCACCGACGAGGCGCTGGACAACGAGGCGCTGATCGCCGAGCGCTACCGCGGCATCCGCCCGGCTCCCGGCTACCCGGCCTGCCCGGACCACAGCGAGAAGGCGACCCTGTTCCGCCTGCTGGACGCCGGGACCAACGCCGGCATGTCGTTGACCGAGAGCTTCGCGATGCTGCCCACCGCGGCGGTGTCCGGCTACTACTTCAGCCATCCCGGCAGCCAGTACTTCGTCGTCGGCCGCCTCGGCAAGGACCAGGTCGCCGACTACGCCCGCCGCAAGGGCGTGTCCCTGGCCCAGGCCGAGCGCTGGCTGGCGTCGAACCTGGACTACGATCCGGAGTGACGCGCCAGCGACTGCGGCGATCGCGGCGATGCACGGCGCTTCATGGCGACCACGCACGCCGGCGCTCGCCGAAAGACACGGCGCGAGCCTGACATCGGGGGCCGTCCGATGCCATCATCCGCGCAACAATCAAGGGAATGGAGCTGGCACGATGTGGAACTTGGTCCTCGTCGCCCTCGGTGCGCTGGTGCCTGCGTACAGCCATGCGGCCTCCGCCGTGGTCCACGACCCGGATTCCGGAGCCTTCGGCTACTCGTTCAACCAGCCGAGCGTCAGCTTGGCGGCACGGGATGCCGTTGGGCATTGCGTCCGGCGCTCGCTCAACTGCAGCCAGCTCGCCACTACCAGCGAGCCAGGCTACTCCGCCTTGGTGACGGGTAGCCGGTCCATCGGCTATGCCCTGTCCCAGCCCAACGACGAGCAGGCGAGGGACAAGGCAATGGCCATGTGCCGCCGCCGGTCGGACAATTGCGTCCTGCACTTGGTCTGGCACGAAGTCCCGGGCGAAAGCACCCGCATTCCCCCCGCGCCCCCGGCGCCGACGGTGACCCTTCCCTGAGCCCCTCGCCGGGCTCTCGGCTAGAATTGCAGGCCCTGTTTTACCCGTGGAACCTGCCATGCAGCTTTCCTGTGTCCGCGCCGTCGTCACCGGTGGCGTCTCCGGCCTCGGCTTCGCCGTGGCCCAGCGCCTGGTCGCCGACGGCGGCAAGGTCGCCCTGCTCGACGTTAACGACGACAAGGGCGCCGAAGCCGTCGCCGCCCTCGGCGAGGCCAACGCACGCTACTTCCGCACCGACGTCACCGACGAGGCCGGCGTCGTCGCCACCCTCGAAGCCGCCCGCGACTTCCTCGGCGGCCTCAACGCCGCCATCAACTGCGCCGGCATCCTCGGCGCCGGTCGCGTGCTGGGCAAGGAGGGCCCGATGCCGCTGGACGGCTTCGCCCGCACGGTGATGGTCAACCTGGTCGGCAGCTTCAACGTGGCCAAGGCCGCCGCGGCGCTGATGCAGCACAACGAACCGGGCGAGGACGGCGAGCGCGGCGCGATCGTCAACACCGCCTCGGTGGCCGCCTACGAAGGCCAGATCGGCCAGGCCGCCTACTCCGCCTCCAAGGGCGGCGTGGTCGGCATGACCCTGCCGATGGCGCGCGAGCTGGCCCGCTTCGGCATCCGCGTATTGACCGTGGCCCCCGGCGTGTTCTGGACGCCAATGGTCGACGGGATGCCCGAGTCCGTGCAGCAGTCGCTGGCGGCGACCATCCCCTTCCCCGCCCGCCTCGGCCGGCCGGAGGAGTTCGCCGACACGGTGGCCTTCATCCTGCGCACCCGCTACCTCAACGGCGAGACCATCCGCCTGGACGGCGCCACCCGCCTGGCACCGAAGTAATCCCACCAACCGCCGCGCGCGGGCAACGCTCACCAACGAAGAACCACCCATGAGAGCCAGCGAAATCAAGAAGGGCAACGTCGTCGAGTACAACAACGGCGTCTACCAGGTCCGCGACATCGAGCGCAGCTCGCCGCAGGGCCGCGGCGGCAATGTCCGCTTCCGTTTCATCATGTACAGCGTGCCCGGCGGCAACAAGCTGGACGCCAGCTTCGACGCCGACGACAACCTGGTCGAGGTCGAACTGCTGCGCCGCCAGGCCACCTTCTCGTACAAGGACGGCGACGCGTTCGTGTTCATGGACGACGAGGACTACACCCCGTACACCCTGGATCCGGATGCGATCGGCGACGCCGCCGGCTACATCACCGACGGCCTGGCCGGCATCTACGTGCAGGTGATCGACGAGCAGCCGGTGGCGATCCAGCTGCCGCAGCACGTGACCCTGGAAGTGGTCGAGACCCCGCCGGAGCTGAAGGGCGGCACCGCGACCAAGCGGCCGAAGCCGGCCACGCTCAGCACCGGCATCGAGATCATGGTCCCGGAGTACATCACCACCGGCGAACGGATCCTGGTCAACACCACCACCGGTGAGTTCGGCGGCCGGGCGGACTGATGCACCAGTTGTCTGCGGCCGTATCCGGCGGATGCGGCCGCAGCATTCTGTTGCAGCAGCCGGGCCGCGGCCGCGACAGGCCACGCTGGCACACCTGACCGCCTCGCCGTTCCGGCGCGCGTGTCGCCTATGAATGGGCTCCTACAGAAGCGCCGAGGCCGTGCAGGTGCCGGGCTTGCCCGCGACACGGCGCCGTCGGCGCAGGCGACGCCCTCATAATTCCGACGCCCGTGTCGCCGACTGAAGTCAGCTCCTACAGAAGAGCGACCGCGGCGACGTGGCTGTTGTAGGAGCCGGGTTCAGCCGGCGACCCAACGCCGTCGGCGCAGGCGACGCCCTCATGATTCCGACGCCCGTGTCGCCGACTGAAGTCAGCTCCTACAGAAGAGCGACCGCGGCGACGTGGCTGTTGTAGGAGCCGGGTTCAGCCGGCGACCCGACGCCGTCGGCACAGGCGACGCCCTCATGATTCCGACGCCCGTGTCGCCGACTGAAGTCAGCTCCTACAGAAGAGCGACCGCGGCGACGCGGCTGTTGTAGGAGCCGGGTTCAGCCGGCGACCCGACGCCGTCGGCACAGGCGACGCTCCCATGATTCCGACGCCCGTGTCGCCAGCGAGCTGGGCTCCTACAAGGACGCCCGCGGCGGTTCGGCGAACAGTTCACGCAGGCGGTCGCCGACCAGCACTACGTTGGCCTCGGCCCCCGCCAGGGCATCGCGCCGCGCTGGCGACAGCAACTGGCGGACGCCGGCCTCCAGCGCGCCGGCCTGCGCCTGCCGGCTCGCCGCGTCCTCGTGCACACGCGCCGCCAGCACCGCACGCTCTTCCGCCTGCGGCAGGCCGTAGCCCGCGACGTCCTCCAGCCATGACGCCGGCCGGCTGAACGCACCGCCCAGGCGCAGGAACTCCCGCAGTGGCCCGGCGATCTCCACGCCGGCATCGGCCAGTCCGTGCGGATCGCGCAGCCAGCGCCGCTTGAGCTCATCGCGCGCCAGCATTTCCTGCCGGCGCAACGCCGCCGATTCCAGCACCAGCAGCGCCGCTGCGGCGCGCTGGCCGGCACGCTGCAGGGCCGCCGTACGCAACTGCGGAGGCAACGCCAGCCATGCGGCCGCATCCGGTTGCGGCAGGCCCAGTTCGCCGCGCGCGATCGCATACATCGCCTCGTATTGCGCGCTGGCCGGCTCGAAGTGGTAGCCGAGCCTGACCTGCCCGGCCGGATCGGCGGGCACACCCGCCTCGGCGGTCGCGCCGGCGGCGCGCAGCCGCCGCAGCAGTCCGTTCGGGGTGATGCCGGACAACTCCATCGCCGCCAGCCGCGGCACCGCGTCGTGCAGCAGCTTCCAGGTCTCCACCGCGCAGTTGTTGGACACGAAGTAGTAGCGGCCGTCATAGCTCCAGTGCAGCTGCGCCGCGCGCCCGGCCAGCGCGGCGACCTCCCCGTGCGACAGCGCCAGCGGCACCGAACGCAGGCCACGCAGCTCCACCTTGGTGTACTCGTCGATCACCTGCCCCAGCGGCAACACGAACAGCCGCGACGGATACGAGCCGGTCAGCCCGCGCCAGTTCGAGATCTGCACGTCGCCGACGAAGGCGCGGAACGACAGCACCAGGTGGTGCTGCAGGTCCAGCCGGCAGTCCGGGCCACGCGGGCGGTCCGGCGCGCACACCACCAGCCGCAGCATGCCGTGACCCCAGCGGCTCATCGGCCGCTCGTTGCCTTCCGCCAGCAGGTAGTCGATCTCGAGGATCCGCTCGGGGTCCAGTTCGCCCAGCAGCCGCTGTGGGTCGTCGGAGCGCACTTCGTCGCGCACGAACGGCAGCCCGGGGGCACACGCCTCCCGGTCCGGCGGCAACCAGCCGAAGTGCGCATCGAAGTACTGCGCCAGCATCGGCCGGCGGCAGGCGTAATCCGGATCGAGCAGGTAGTGCTCGAGGTTGACCGCCACGTATTCGCGCGGCGACGCCAGTTCGTACGGGTCCGGCGAGCGGTCGCGGAAGTCGTTGCGCGCGCGCCGGCCCGGCCCCAGCGCGGCGACCTGCCAGCCCGCCAGGTCGAGCAGGCGCGGGTCGCGCGACAGGCCGCCGGCGGGCGTGCGGTCGTACAGGTGCGCCAACTCGTGCAGCAGCGCCGCCAGCGCGGCGCGGGTGGCCGGATCGTCGCCGCCGGCGGCGACCGGGCGCGCCATCCAGTCCGCCAGCAGCCGCCGGTCCAGTGAGATGCGCCAATGCTTCGCCCGGCCATGCACGCCATCGGGCAGGTCGTCGCGCCAGGCGAAATCAACCGGGCGGTCCAGTGCGACGGACCACGTCGGCGGCAACTTCGCCGTGCCCTGCTCCAGCAGTTCCAGCGTGGCGGCACGCTCGGCCGGCGCCATGTCCGCGGCGAGGTGGAACGACGGCACGGCGGCCTGTGCCCGCCCGCCGGCCAGGCAGAGCAGCAGCGCCGCCAGCGCGGCAAGGAAGCGGATCATGGCCACGGGGCCATGCGGTGTGGCGACGGACTACTCGCGGGCGAGGATCGCCCGCGCCAGCGCCAGGTCGCTGGCCTCGCGCGCGGCCGCGTCGCGCTCGCGCATCACCCGCAGTGCCGCCTCCAGCCGCGCGGTGCGCACCTGGCCCTCGCTGGCGACGAAGCCAGCCGCATCCTCGCGCGCCTCGCGCACCAGCTTGTCGTCGCCGGAGGTGCTGTTGGACGAAGCGGAGGTACCGGCGGAAGAAGCGCCGGCCGAGGTGCCGGCGGAGGTGCCGGCGAAACTGCCGGCCAGGGCGTTGGGGGCCAGCGCGCACAGCAGGACCAGCGCGGCGGAGGGAGCGAAGGATTTCATCGTCGATCGGATCGGTGGCTGCCGCGGGGACGCGGCCGGTGCGCAAAGACTAACCCGTCCGGCCACCGCCGCGCCGGCATCCGGTCGCGGATCAGGCATCCAACAGCTTGCCCGGGTTCAGGATCCCGTTCGGGTCGAACACCCGCTTGACCCCGCGCATCAGCGCGACCTCGGCATCGCTGCGGGTACTGCCCAGGTAGGGTTTCTTGACCAGGCCGATGCCGTGCTCGGCCGAGATGCTGCCGCCGTGGGCCTGCAATGCCTGCGCCAGCAGCTTGGTCACCTGCTCGCACTGGGCCACGAACTCGGCGTCGGCGGTGTCGTCCGGCTTGAGCACGTTGATGTGCAGGTTGCCGTCGCCGATGTGACCGAACCAGACCACCTCGAAGTGCGGGTAGGCCTGGCCCAGCAGCGCCTGCGCCTGGGCCAGGAACGCCGGCATCGCCGAGATCCGCACCGACACGTCGTTCTTGTACGGCTTGTAGCGCGCCACCGCCTCGGTAATGCCCTCGCGCAGCCGCCAGATCTGCTGTGCCTGGGCTTCGCTCTGGCTGATCACGCCGTCGGCCACCCAGCCCTGCTCCATGCAGTGCTCGAAGGCGGCCATCGCCGCGGCCTCGGTGGCTTCGTCGTCGCTGGCGAACTCGGTGACCACGTAGTACGGGTACTCCTGGTCCAGCGGCTTGTGCGCGCCGTGGGCCAGCACGTGGCGCAGCGCGTGGTCGGTGAAGAACTCGAACGCCTCCAGCCGCAGGCGGCCGCGGAACTCGGCGAACACCCGCATCAGCACCTCGAACGAGGGCAGCGCCAGCAGCATCACGTTGGTCGGCGGCGGCGGATCGGTCAGGCGCAGGATCGCCTCGACCACGATGCCGAGCGTGCCTTCCGAACCGATCATCAGCTGGCGGAAGTCGTAGCCGCTGGAGTTCTTGACCAGGGCACGGTTGAGTTCGAGCACCTCGCCGGCGCCGGTGACCACGGTCAGGCCGGCGATCCACTCGCGGGTGTTGCCGTAGCGGATCACGCGGATGCCACCGGCGTTGGTGGCGATGTTGCCGCCGATCGAACACGAGCCGCGCGCGCCGAAATCCACCGGGTAGACCAGGCCGTGTTCGCGCGCGGTGTTGTGCACGGCCTCCAGGGCGATGCCGGCCTGCACGGTCAGGGTGCGATCGACGGCATCGAAGTCCAGCACCTTGTTCATCCGCTCCAGGCTGAGTACCAGCTCGCCGTTGGCCGCCACCGCGCCGCCCGACAGGCCGGTGCGGCCGCCGGAGGGGACCACCGCCACGCCGTGCCGGTTGGCCCACTGCACGACCGCCTGCACCTCGGCGACAGTGCCCGGCAGGGCGATCGCCAGCGGCGCCGGGGTCCAGCGCCGGGTCCAGTCGCGGCCGTAGTGCTCCAGGTCGGCGGCGTCGGTCTTCAGGCGCAGGTCGGGCACCGACTGCAGCAGGTCGGCGAGGCGGGGATCGGTCATGGGGGGCCGGGGAAATAGCGCGGATGAGGGGAGGCGCAAGCGTGCCAGTGATGCGGAGGAGCGTCCAGCAGGCAAGCAGTGCGTTGGCGTCGGGGGGCCACCGCTCTCTGAAACTTTGTAGAGCAGCAGAAGCGCTGGCTTCGGAGGGGGCCGTCGTGCCCAGGGGGTCTGGCGCATCGCTCCGCTGCGGCGTCCTGCCTCCGAGTCGCGACCGCAGCACATCCCTGTGCTGCTTGCGCCAGACCCCCTGGGCACGACGGCCTCGGGAGCTTTGAGGGCGTGGCTTCGATCGGACGAGCAACGGCAAAGGCCCCCCTCCCCGACCGGGAGGTGGCAAACCCACGACGCTGCTTCTGTAGGAGCGGGCATGACCGCGACACGGGCGTCGGAATCACGGGGGCGTCGCCTGGGCCGACGGCGTCGGGTCGCGGTCATGCCCGCTCCTACAAAAGCCGTGCGCTGCTCATCGTCTGTGAACGGAGCCACGACCCCAAAGCTCCCGAAGACGTGGCGGGCCGGGAGTATTGCGGCAGTGGCCAGGGATGGCCACGTCGGCGAGTCGGCACATGGATGTGCCGTCGAGACGACCGCAATACTCCCGGCCCGCCGCGGCTCAGCCCGAAGCCAGCGCCCTGCTCGGCTTTGGCTTTAAATCGGGCACGGCTTCGATCCGTCACCTTCGACTCCCCACTGCCTCCCCGTACATCCCGTTTCAGCGGCAACTTTCGCCACGCGTGCATTGCCCCGGATCGCCGCACACGGTGTTCCGCCATATCCGCGAAAACCCCATGCCGCAGTGCGGAAAACCGGCATCGCATCTGGCATAGTTCGCGGCTCCCGCCACGTTCCACCGGAAGCCGACGCGAATGTCGCCCAAGAAGACCTCGTACCCGAAGCAGGACATCCGCGTATTGCTGCTGGAAGGCGTCAGCCCGACCGCGGTGGAAACCTTCCGCGCCGCCGGCTACAGCCAGATCGAGTTCCACGAGAAGTCGCTGCCGGAGGACGAACTGAAGGCGCGCATCGCCGAGGCGCACATCGTCGGCATCCGCTCGCGCACCCACCTCACCGCCGACGTGCTGGCCGAGGCCAAACGCCTGATCGCGGTCGGCTGCTTCTGCATCGGCACCAACCAGGTCGACCTGGACGCGGCCGAGCTGGCCGGCATCCCGGTGTTCAACGCGCCCTATTCCAACACCCGCTCCGTGGCCGAGCTGGTGGTGGCGCAGGCGGTGTTGCTGATGCGCGGCATCCCGCAGAAGAACGCCGAATGCCATCGCGGCGGCTGGTCCAAGTCGGCCGCCGGCAGCCACGAGGTGCGCGGCAAGACCCTGGGCATCATCGGCTACGGCCACATCGGCACCCAGGTCGGCGTACTGGCCGAGGCGCTGGGCATGCACGTCATCTTCCACGACGTGGAGACCAAGCTTTCGCTGGGCAACGCACGCCCGGCGTCCAGCCTGGGCGACCTGCTGGCGCGCTCGGACGTGGTCACCCTGCACGTGCCGGAGACTCCGGCGACGAAGAACATGTTCGGCCCCGCCCAGATCGCGGCGATGAAGCGCGGCGCGCACCTGATCAACGCCTCGCGCGGTACCGTGGTCGACATCGACGCGCTGGCCGCGGCGCTGCGCTCGGGCCAGGTCGGTGGCGCGGCAGTGGACGTGTTCCCGGTCGAGCCCAAGGGCAACAGCGAGGCCTTCGTCTCGCCGCTGACCGAATTCGACAACGTGATCCTGACCCCGCACGTCGGCGGCAGCACGCTGGAGGCGCAGGACAACATCGGCGTGGAGGTGGCGGCCAAGCTGGTCCGCTACAGCGACAACGGCAGCACCCTGTCGGCGGTGAACTTCCCCGAGGTCACCCTGCCCGGACACGAGGACAGCCTGCGCCTGCTGCACATCCACCGCAACGTGCCGGGCGTGCTGTCGAAGATCAACGAGATCTTCAGCCGCCACGCATTGAACATCGACGGCCAGTTCCTGCGCACCGACCCCAAGGTCGGCTACGTGGTGATCGACGTGTCCGCCGACGAGGCCCAGGGCGCGGCGCTGCGCGAGGAACTGGCGGCGATCCCGGGGACGCTGCGGACGCGGGTGCTGTACTGAGCCAGGCCGGCGCGCCTCTTGGGCCTTTGTAGGAGCTGGCTTCAGCCGGCGACACGCCACCTCGGCACAGGCGACTTCCTCAGTATTCCCGACGCCCTGTCGCCGGCTGAACCCGGCTCCTACAACAGCGGGGCGCGGCAGGGGGTCAGCCCCGCGCCAACCACTTGCCAGCCATGCGCCGCATCGATTCGTCGCTGGACGGATCGGCGGCGACGGCCGCGACCTCCCGCCACGCCAGGTCGTTCGACTCCTCGCTGACCACGAAACACTCGTCCGTTCCCGCCCGCACCACGTAGCGCACGTCGTAGTGCCAGTGTCCGGGCACCTCGCCGCGCGCCGGGATCCAGTGCCGGTCCAGATCGAAGATCGCCCCGTCCTCCAGCCGCAGGCCGGCCACGCCCGTCTCCTCCTCGGCCTCGCGCAGCGCCACCCGGGCCAGGTCGGCATCACCGTCGGCATGGCCGCCCGGCTGCAGCCAGCGGTCGAGCTTGCGGTGGTGGGTCAGCAGGGTGCGGTGGCCGTCGGCGCTGACCACCCAGGCCGAACCGGTGAAATGCCCGGCCAGGCGCTCGCGGACGAAGGGCGGCCACGGATCGGCCAGCAGGGCGAGGAAGGCGTCGACCGTCTCCGATTCCTCGCACCAGCGCTGCCGATATTCGGCCAATGCGCCGGCAAGTGCCGCGTCATGCATCGATTCCTCGCCTGTTGCTGCCTTGCACCATGGAAGGTGCGCATTATCCGCCAGCGTGACCGGCCACGCTTGTGATCCCCGGGCCGCTTTGGCAAGGTACGGCGCTTGGGCCGTCCGCCGGGGGCGACAGCGGCAACCATCACCATCAGGCGCATCGGACGGCCGCTTTCCGGGGAAAACCACGCAATGTCCAAGGGTCTATTCATCGTCAAGCCGGTCGAACCGGCCGGCCACGTAGACGCCGGCGAGCCGGTCGAGGGCAGCCTCCAGGGCGAAGCCACGCTCAAGCGCACCCTGACTGCCCGCCAGCTGGTGCTGCTGGGCATCGGCGCGGTGATCGGCGCCGGCATCTTCGTGCTCAGCGGCCATGCCGCGGCCGAGCATGCCGGCCCGGCGGTGGTGCTGAGCTTCGTCATCGCCGGCATTGCGTGTGCGCTGGCCGGCCTGTGCTACGCCGAGTTCGCGGCGATGCTGCCGGTCTCCGGCAGCGCCTATTCGTACTCGTACGCGACCCTGGGCGAGTTCGTGGCCTGGTTCATCGGTTGGAACCTGGTGCTGGAATACATGTTCGCCGCCTCGACGGTGGCGGTGGGCTGGTCGGGTTACCTGAACAGCCTGCTGACCCAACTCGGCCTGGGCCTGCCGGCCTCGCTGGCAGCCGCGCCGCTGAACGTGGTCGACGGCGCCATCGTCCACACCGGCGGCCTGATCAACCTGCCGGCAGTGGCGATCATCGCCGCGATCAGCGGCCTGTGCTACGTCGGCATCACCCAGTCGGCCTTCGTCAACTCGATCATCGTGGCGATCAAGGTCACGGTGATCGTGTTGTTCGTGGCCTTCGCCGCCAAGTACGTGAACCCCGAGAACTGGACCCCGTTCATTCCCGAGAACGAGGGCCCGGGCAAGTACGGCATCGATGGCATCATCCGCGGCGCCTCGGTGGTGTTCTTCGCCTACATCGGCTTCGACGCGGTCTCCACCGCCGCCGGCGAGGCCAAGAACCCGCAGCGCGACATGCCGATCGGCATCCTCGGCTCGCTGGTGATCTGCACCATCATCTACATCGTGATGGCCCTGGTCCTGACCGGCCTGCTGCCCTACACGCTGCTGAGCACGCCCAAGCCGGTGGCCACCGCGCTGGAGACCTACCCGTCGCTGGCCTGGCTCAAGTACATCGTCGAGATCGGCGCGATCGCCGGCCTGTCCTCGGTGATCCTGGTGATGCTGATGGCGCAGCCGCGCATCTTCTACTCGATGTCCAAGGACGGCCTGCTGCCGAAGTTCCTGGCCAAGGTCCACCCGAAGTTCCAGACCCCGTACGTGGGCACGATCCTGGTCGGCATCTTCGCCTCGCTGCTGGCCGGCTTCCTGCCGATCGGCCTGCTCGGCGAGCTGGTGTCGATGGGCACGCTGCTGGCCTTCGCCACGGTCTGCATCGGCATCGTCGTGCTGCGCCGCACGCGCCCGGACCTGCCGCGTCCGTTCCGCGTGCCGCTGTACTGGCTGATCGCCCCGCTCGGCGCCGCCGCGTGCCTGTACCTGTTCTGGCAGCCGTTCCGCGACCACTGGTACCTGATGGTCGGCTGGACCATCCTCGGCATGCTCATCTACTTCGCCTACGGCTACCGGCACAGCAAGCTGCGCAACCGCGGCTGACCCCTGCAGCCCGCAACGCGGCCGGCCCCAGCGCCGGCCGCTTCGCTTCCATTCCCGGGACAAGCGCAGATGAGCGTCACCACCGCACGCAAGATCGGTCCGGTCCTGGCGACCTTCGTGGTCGCCAACAACATGATCGGCTCGGGGTTCTTCCTGCTGCCGGCGACGCTGGCCAAGTCCGGCGGCGTGACCGCGCTGGCCTGGCTGCTGTGCACGGTGCTGGCGATGATGCTCGGCGGCGCCTTCGCCCGCCTGGCCCGGCACCACCCCGACCTGCAGTCGCCCGACGACTACGTGCGGCCCTCGCTCGGCCGCGACGCCAGCTTCCTGGCCACGACCATGTACTGGGTATCGTCGTGGATCGGCAACAACGCCATCGCCGTGGCCGCGTTCGGCTACCTGGTGATCCTGCTGCCGATCGACGACAGCCCCGGCGTGCGCCTGGGCGGGCAGATCGCGCTGATCTGGCTGATGTTCGCGCTCAACCTGCTGGGGCCGCGGCCGATCGCCCGCTTCCAGTCGCTGTGCGTGGTGTTCGGCCTGCTGCCGGTGGCGCTGATCCTCACCGCCGGCTGGGCGCATTTCGACCCGGACCTCTACCGCGCCGCCTGGAACGTGTCCGGCCGGTCCGACCTGTCGGTGGTCATGCACTCGCTGGCACCGATCTTCTGGGCCTTCGTCGGCCTGGAAACCGGGGCAATGGTCGCCGGCGTGGTCGACGACCCCGACCGCAACGTGCCGCGCGCCACCCTCGGCGGCATCGCCATCGCCGGCGTGGTCTACCTGGTGTCCTCGGTGCTGATGATGGGCATCGTGCCGGTGGCCGACCTGGCCGACTCCGGCGCGCCGTTCGCGCTGGTGGCCGGGCAGATGTTCGGCCCTTGGGCGATCCCGCTGATCGCCGCGGCCGCCGCGCTGAAGGCGACCGGCACCCTCGGCGGCTGGATGCTGGTGACCGGCGAGTCCGGCGCGCGCGCGGCCCAGCGCGGCTTCCTGCCGCCGGTGTTCGGGCGGCTGCGCGCCAACGGCTCGGCGGGGACGGGACTGTTCATCATCGCCTCGGCGATGACCCTGCTGGCGGTGCTGACCCTGTCGCCAACCGTGTCCGGCCAGTTCGAGATCCTGATCGAGATGGTGGTGATCCTGGTGGTGATGGCCTACGCCGCCGCCGGCCTGAGCCTGCTGCTGGGCACCCCGGAGCGGCCCTCGACCCGCAGCGAGCGCGTGCTCGGCATGGGCGCGCTGGTAGCCTGCGGCCTGCTGGTCTATTCCACCCCGGGCAAGACCCTGGTCGGTGGCCTGGTGATCGCGCTGCTGGCCTGGGCGGCGTACCGCGGCTTCGTGCGCCGGCCGGCGACGCCCGCAGGCTAAGATGCGCGGCATGAACAAGGCCCTGCCCTACGATCCGGCCCTGCTGCGCAAGCGCGCCGAGTCGATCATCGCCAACGTCCGCGAACTGTCGCAGCTGGGCTGGACCCCGGCCACCAGCAGCAACTTCTCGCTGCGGCTGGATGGCGCGCACGCGGCCATCACCGTATCCGGGCGCGACAAGGGCAAGCTGGTGGAGGACGACATCATGGTCGTCGACTTCGACGGGCGCGCGGTGGGCCGGCCGCTCAAGCCGTCCGCCGAAACCCTGCTGCACACCCAACTGTACCGGCGCTTCCCGGACATCGGCTGCGTGCTGCACACCCATTCGCTGGTGCAGACCGTCGCCTCGCGCCTGTACGCGGGCGCCGGCCACGTCCGCCTGGAAGGCTACGAGCTGCTCAAGGCGTTCGAGGGCAACAGCACCCACGAGGCCGCGATCGACGTGCCGGTGTTCGCCAACACCCAGGACATGAACGTGCTGGCCGCCCAGGTCGACGCCCTGCTCGACCGGCAGAGCCTGTGGGGCTACCTGATCGACGGACACGGCCTGTACGCCTGGGGCCGGACCATGGCCGAGGCCCGCCGGCACCTGGAGGCATTCGAGTTCCTGTTCGGCTGCGAGCTCGAGCTGCGCAAGCTCGGCGTGCGCGGCTGAGGCCGCCATCCCGGCTCATTCCACCGGCGCCGGCCACCGTTGCGCCGGCGTTATCAGTGGCGCCGGCCGCAGCTGGTAACCTTGGCGATCCACGCGGCGCCCTCCGCGCCACCGCAGGAGACACCCCCATGAGCCGACTGCGCATCTTCAACGACAACGCCCCGGACCAACCCCTGTTCGACAGCCGCGACGGGCAGGCCATCGCCGCCGAGCTGGAGAAGATCGGCGTGACCTTCGAGCGCTGGCAGGCCGGCCAGCCGATCGAGCCCGGCGCCACGCCCGAGCAGGTCATCGACGCCTACCGCGCCGACATCGACCGGCTGGTGGCCGAGCGCGGCTTCAAGACCGTGGACGTCGTCAGCATCGCCCCGGACAACCCCAACCGTGCCGAGATGCGCAAGAAGTTCCTGGACGAGCACTTCCACAAGGAGGACGAGGTCCGCTTCTTCGTCGCCGGCTCGGGCCTGTTCACCCTGCACGTGGACGGCAAGGTCTACGAGATCGAGTGCGTGAAGGACGACCTGATCGCGGTGCCCGACGGCACCAAGCACTGGTTCGACATGGGCGAGTCGCCGAGCTTCGTGGCGATCCGCTTCTTCACCGAGCCGGACGGCTGGGTCGGGCATTTCACCGGCACCGACATCGCGCAGAAGTTCCCGCGCTACGCGCCGGAAGCGGCCTGAGCCGCCCGGCACCCGACTCCCGCCCCTCCACGGAGGGGCGCTGTTTTTGCAGGCTCCCATGACCCGCGCCATCCTCACCGACATCGAAGGCACCACCAGCAGCATCTCGTTCGTCCGCGACGTGCTGTTCCCGTACGCGCGCCGTGCCCTGCCCGGCTTCGTCCGCGAGCACGGGCAACGGCCGGAGGTGCGGCGCTGGCTCGACGCGGTCGCCACCGAGGCCGGCGGCCTGTGCCAGGACGGGATGGTCGTGGAGACGCTGCAGGGCTGGATCGACCAGGACCGCAAGCACACCGCGCTCAAGGCCCTGCAGGGACTGGTCTGGGAGGCCGGCTACCGCAATGCCGACTTCACCGCGCCGATCTACCCCGACGCCGCGCAGACCCTGCGGCGCTGGCACGCGCTGGGGCTGCCGCTGTACGTGTACTCCTCCGGCTCGGTACCGGCGCAGAAGCTGTTCTTCGGCCACAGCGACGCCGGCGACCTGACCGGGCTGTTCTCCGGCTGGTACGACACCGAGGTCGGCGGCAAGCGCGAGGCGGACAGCTACGCGCGGATCGCCGCGGCCATCGGCGTGGAACCGCACGAGATCCTGTTCCTGTCCGACGTGGTCGAGGAACTGGACGCGGCGCGCGCGGCCGGGCTGCACACCGTGCTGGTCGACCGGCTCGAGGACTACCCGCAACCGCGCCACGGCGATGCGGCGCACGGGCATACGCACGTGGCCAGCTTCCTCGAGATCGAGTTGCCGCTGTAGGCCCGCGCCGCATGGACGCTTCGCGCAAGGCGACCCTCGCCGGCCTGCTGGCGATCCTGCTCTGGTCCTCGCTGGCCCTGCTCACCGTGGCCACCGTGGGCCTGCCGCCGTTCCAGGTGCTGGCCATCGCCTTCTCCGTCGCCGGCACGCTGGGGCTGCTGCGCGCCGCCCTGCGCGGCGACGCCGGCTGGGCCGAACTGCGCCAGCCGCCCGCGGCGCTGGCGCTGTCGACCGCCGCGCTGTTCGGCTACCACGCGCTGTACTTCATCGCGCTCAAGCGTGCGCCGGCGGTGGAAGCCAACCTGCTCAACTACCTGTGGCCGTTGCTGATCGTGGTCTTCGCCGGCTTCCTGCCGGGCGTGCGGATCCGTCCGCTGCAGTGGCTCGGCACCCTGATGGGCCTGGCCGCGGCGGTCCTGCTGGTGACCGGCGGGCAGCGGCTGCAGGTCGACGCCGGCTACCTGCCGGGCTACCTGGCCGCGATCTCGGCGGCCGTGGTCTGGGCCAGCTATTCGGTGCTCAACCGGCGCCATGCGCAGGTGCCCAGCGCGGCGATCACCGTGGCCTGCCTGGCCGTCGCGTTGCTCGGCGCGCTCGTCCACCTGCTGGTCGAGCGCACCGTGGCGCCGACGCCGTGGCAGTGGGCGGCGCTGCTGGCGATGGGCATCGGCCCCACCGGCGCGGCCTTCTGGCTGTGGGACAACGGCACCAAGCGCGGCGACATCGCCCTGCTCGGCAGCCTGTCCTACCTGGCGCCGCTGCTGTCGACCGTGCTGCTGGTGCTGTCGGGCCGGGCGCAGCCGCATCCGCTGCAGGCCGTGGCGCTGGCACTGCTGCTGGCTGGCGCCTGGCTGAGCACGCGCGCCTCGCGCTGAGAATGCTTCGCGTTTGAACGGCACCCGGCGGCGCTGGCTAGACTGCGCGCCACGTAGCCAGCACGCACCGCGCGCCAGCCACGCAATCCACCGCCAGCCAGCAATCGCCAGCCCGCCGTGGACATCTCCGGACGCCCCGCAAGGGGCGTTTCGTTTTTCTGCACCGTCGTGCCGCGCCTTTTGTAGGAGCGGGCATGACCGCGACACGAGCGTCGGAACCGTCAGGGCGTCGCCTGTGCCGACGGCGTCGCGTCGCGGTCATGCCCGCTCCTACAAAGATCGATTCGCAGTGCCTTGCCTGCCTCAATCCGCCGCGTCCTGCAGGACGTAGGTGGTGGATGCGACCACTTCGCCGCGCCAGCGGCCGAAGGCGCGCACCTCGACCCGGTGTTCCCCTGCGACCAGGTCGGTGGCCAGGGCACCGCGCCACAGGTGGGTGGACGGCACCGCCTCGGGCGAACGGTCGAAGCCGCGCAACGACGGGGCCAGGTCGTCGGCCACGTTCTCGACCAGCAGACGCGGGTCGGCGCGCTCCACGCGCCGCATCGGCTTCCACTGGCCACCGTCGATCCGGTATTCGACGCGGGTCTCGGCATCGCCCATGAACACGTTGGCGAACACGCCCCAGGCCGGATACGCGCCGCGCCGCAGCGCGCGCGGCGCATGCAGCGCCATCGCCGCGGTGAACGCCGGATCGCCGGTGGGCGGACGCGCCGGATGGTAGGCCAGCGCGTATGCGCCGTCGCCCTGTACCGACAGCACCGCATAGCCGTTCGGCGTGCCGTCGGCCATGGTCGCGTCCGGGATGCCCTCGGCGTCCGGCGCGCCCGACCAGTACGCGCCGCAGGCCGCGCCGAGGTTGTACTCGTGCAGCGGCGCGGCGCCCCGCCAGCCGTCGGCCTCGCCGTGCCAGTAGTGCTGCTGGACGTGGCTGTGGCCGCTGAGCAGCAGCACCCGCGGCCGATCCTGCAACAGCGCGAACAGGCGCGCGCGGTCGCCGGCGCGGAAGGTCCGGCGGCCGCCGGTGTCGAACACCGGGATGTGCATGCCCAGCACCAGCAGGCGCTCGTGCGGCAGTTGGGCGAGGTAGTTCTCGAGGAAGCGGAACTGGTCCTCGCGCAGGCCGCCGACGTAGCCCGGTCCCTGGCCCGGCTGCACGACCACGTCGTCCAGGAACACGAACGCCGCTCCGCCCTCCTCCACCGCGTAGGTGTCCGGGCCGTACACCGCGCTCCAGCTGGCCAGCGATCCCTCGTCGGAAGGCGAGCCCGGATCGACGTCGTGGTTGCCCGGCACGTGGAACCAGGGCACGCCCAGCTGCGCGGTGACCGCGTTGAGCGCCGGATACAGGTGCATCTGGTCGTCGACCAGGTCGCCCAGGGTCACGCCCAGTGCGGCCGGGTGCCTGCCGACGATCGGCGCGACGATGTCGCGGTGGTAGTAGTCGACGTCGCGTTCGCTCTTGACCTGGGTGTCGGTGAACAGCAGCGCCTCGAACGCCTTCGATCCGGGCACGGCCGCGACGGGGCGGGTTCGCGCCAGCAGGCCGAAGTCGACGTCCGCGCCTGCGGCGGCCGGCACCCGATGCCAGAACGCCGGCAGTCCGTCGGCGCCGGCGACGAACCGGTAGCCGTCGGGCTTGATCACGAACACCGCCTGGCCCGGTCGCGCGCCGATGCGAAAGCGTCCCTGCGCATCGGTGCGGACGATGTCCACGCCGTTGGAGACCGCCACGCCGGGCAGCCCGGGTTCGCTGGGATCGCGCCCGGCCCTGCCGTCGCGTTCCAGGTGGACATGGCCGGAGACGGTTGCGGTATCGGCGCCTGAAGCATCGGCGGCGCGCGCGGCAGCGCCCTGCGCGGCGACAACGCAGGCCAGCAGGATTCCCGGCAGATGGCGGATCGACATGGCGGCTCCGTTGTGGGTCGCCGGGGATTCTAGGCCGTGTCGGCGTCCGTCCGGCAACGTCGGAGCGGCCGATGCGCTGCACGCACACGACCGTCGTCCCGGCGAACGCCGGGACCCAGTGACTTTTTTCCTTCCAGCGACCGCCCAGACACATGCAAAGACGCTGGGTTCCGGCGTTCGCCGGGACGACGGAGTTGATGGTGGCACTGGTACCGCGCTGTCGGCGTCGGTGGCGCTGCCCCCGGCCAGGCAGCACTCAACCCTTGTGTCGCTGCTCCAGCACCTCCACCGCATCGGCCAGCGACAGGCCACGCGAATGCAGCAGCACGGTCAGGTGGTAGATCAGATCAGCCGACTCGCCCAGCAGCTGCTCATCGTTCTGGGCCACGCCGGCCAGCGCGGTCTCCACGCCTTCTTCGCCCACCTTCTGCGCGATCCGGCGTATCCCGGCCTCGAACAGGCGGGTGGTGTAGCTGCCTTCGGGCCGTTCGCGCGCGCGGGTGGCGACCAGCGCGTCGAGTTCGCCGAGGAAACCCACGTCGGCCGATACGACCACCGGCACCTCGGCAAGCGCCGGCGCGTGGTCGAAGCAGCTCGCCCGCTGCAGGTGGCAGGTCGGCCCGCGCGGGTGCGCCAGCACCAGCAGTGCATCGGAATCGCAGTCGGCTTCCACTGAGACCAGTTCCAGCACGTGGCCGGAGGTCTCGCCCTTGGTCCACAGCCGCTGCCGGCTGCGGCTGTAGAAGGTCACAAGGCGGTTGGCCAGGGTCGCGCGCAGCGCGTTGACGTCCATGTAGCCGAGCATCAGCACGCGCAGGCTGTCGGCGTCCTGCACGATCGCCGGCAGCAGGCCGCCGCCCTTGTCCCAGTCCATCGACTCGGGCAGCAGGGTCGGGCTGCGCGGCAGGCGCGGCGCGTCGGTGGAAGGCTCAGGCATCGCGCACCTCGATTTCCCGCTGGCGCAGGAAGCGCTTGAGGGCGGGGATGGGAATGGTACCGGCGTGGAACACGCTGGCGGCCAGCGCACCATCGACGTCGGCCTGCTCGAACGCCTCGGCGAAGTGCGCCATCTCGCCGGCGCCGCCGGAGGCGACCAGCGGCACGCCGCACACGGCACGCGCCTGGCGCAGCTGGGCGATGTCGTAGCCACGGCGCACGCCGTCGCTGTCCATGCAGTTGAGCACGATCTCGCCGGCGCCCAGCCGCTGCGCCTCGGCGATCCAGTCCAGGGTGCGCACCGGCAGCGCCCGGGTCTTGTCCGGGTCGCCGGTGTTGGTGCGCACCCGCCACTGGCCGTCGGCCTCGCGCACCGAATCGATGCCGACCACCACGCACTGCACGCCGAAGGCGTCGGCCAGTTCGGCCACCAGCGCCGGCCGCTCCAGCGCCGGCGAGTTGACCGAGATCTTGTCGGCGCCGGCGTGCAGCACGTCGCGCGCGGTCTCCACGTCGCGGATGCCGCCGGCCACGCAGAACGGGATGTCGATCAGCCGCGCCACCCGCTCGACCCAGGCATAGTCGACCGAGCGTCCTTCCGGGCTGGCGCCGATGTCGTAGAACACCAGTTCGTCGGCGCCCTGGTCGCGGTAGCGCAGCGCCAGTTCGACGATGTCGCCCATGTCGACGTGGTCGCGGAAGCGCACGCCCTTGACCACGCGGCCACCGCGCACGTCCAGGCAGGGGATGATCCGGCGGCTCAGCACGGCAGCGCCTCCTGGGCCAGCGCATCGGCCAGCTCCAGCCGGCCTTCGAGCAGGGCGCGGCCGAGCACGGCGCCGGCGCAGCCGACCTGGCGCGCGTTGCGCACGTCGTCGGCGTCGCGCACGCCGCCGGAGGCCTGCACCGCCACGCCGGGTGCCAGCGCGTGCAGGTGCGCGTACAGGTCCAGGTTCGGCCCGGACAGCATGCCGTCGCGGGCGATGTCGGTGCACAGCAAGTGGCGCAGGCCGGCGCGCTGGTAGTGCGGCAGCAGCCCGTCGAGGTCGGCGCCGGCGTCCTCGGTCCAGCCGTGCACCGGCAGTTTCCAGCGGCCGTCTGCGTCTTGGCGCGTGTCCAGGGCCACGGTAATGCGCTCACCTCCGAACTCGGCCAGCCACGCGACCACCGTCTCCGGCTCGCGCACCGCCAGCGAGCCCACCACCACCCGCGCCGCGCCGGCATCGAGGATCCGGGCCACGTCCTCGCGCGAGCGCACGCCGCCGCCGGTCTGCACGCGCAGGCCGGTGCCGCGCGCGATCGCGGCGAGCAGCGGCAGCAGGGTGTAACCGCCGGCCTTGGCCGCGTCCAGGTCGACCAGGTGCATCCAGCGTACGCCGCCGGCGGCGAAGGCGCCGGCGCGCGGCAGCGGATCGTCGCCGTAGTCGGTCTGGCGCGCATAGTCGCCCTGCGCCAGCCGGACCACGCGGCCGTTGCGGATGTCCAGCGCGGGATAGACGGTGAAACCCATCAGAAATCCATTTCGATGAAATTGCGCAGGATGCGCGCGCCGGTGGCGGCAGAGCGCTCGGGGTGGAACTGCGCGCCGCACAGGCGTCCGCGCTGGACCACAGCCGAGAACAGGCTGCCATGATCCGTGGCGGCCACGGTGTCGGCTGTGATGGGTGCCGCATAACTGTGCACGAAATAGGCGTTGGCGCCCTCGGCCACACCGTCGAGCAGGGTCGAGTCGCGCATGCGGCGCAGGGCGTTCCAGCCCATGTGCGGGATTCGGATGCCCGGGGCCGCCGGCAGCTTGCGGACCACGCCCGGCAGCAGGCCCAGACACTCCACCTCGCCCTCCTCCGAGCGCTCGTACAGCAGCTGCATGCCGACGCACACGCCCAGCAACGGCGCGTCCAGGCCGCGCAGCGTGTCCACCAGTCCCAGTTCGCGCAGCCGGCCCATCACCTGCGCGGCCGTGCTGACCCCGGGCAGCAGCACCCGGTCGGCGGCGCGGATGGCGCCCGCATCGGCGGTCACCTCCGGCTCGATCCCCAGCCGGTTGAGCGCGTAGCACACCGACCCCAGGTTGGCGCCGCCCGCGTCCACCAGCGCCACCCGCATCACAGCGCTCCCTTGGTCGAGGGCAGGTCCGCCCCCTCGCGGCGGATGGCCTGGCGCAGCGCGCGCGCCAGCGCCTTGAAGCTGGCCTCGATCTTGTGGTGGTCGTTGTCGCCGTCCACCTTGATGTGCAGGTTCATGCCCGATGCGTCGCACAGCGAGCGGAAGAAGTGCGGCACCAGTTCGGTCGGCATGTCCCCCACCCGCTCGCGCCGGAATTCGCCCTCGTAGACCAGGTACGGCCGGCCGCTGAAGTCCAGCGCGGCGCTGGCGTGGGTCTCGTCCATCGGCAGGGTGAAGCCGTAGCGGCCGATCCCGCGCTTGTCGCCCAGCGCCTCGCGCAGCGCCTGGCCCAGGGCCAGCGCGGTGTCCTCGATGGTGTGGTGCTCGTCGATGTGCAGGTCGCCGTCGGCATGGACCTTCAGCGCGAAGCCGCCGTGCTTGCCGATCTGCTCGAGCATGTGGTCGTAGAACGGCAGGCCGGTGTGGACCTGCGGGTCGGCGGCGCGGTCCAGGTCGACCTCGACCCGGATCCTGGTCTCCTTGGTGTCGCGCTGAACCACGGCGCGGCGCGGCGCGTCGGCCAGTTCGTGCGCGATCCCGGCCCAGTCCCACTCGCCGCCGAACTGCGGGGTCTTCAGCTGGAACGCGCGGATGCCGAGGTTGTCGGCGAACTGGTTGTCGGTGGGGCGGTCGCCGACCATGGCCGAACGCTTCCAGTCGATGCTCCGGTCCTGGATATAGGGCAGCACCAGGCCGATGCCGGGCTTGCGCGTGGGCTTGTTCTCGTGCGGCCAGCTGCTGTCGATCAGCACGTCGCGGAAGACGATGCCCTGGCTCTCGAGCACCTGCATCATCAGGTTGTGGGGGCCGTCGAAGCTGGCCTGCGGGTAGTTCTCGGTGCCCAGCCCGTCCTGGTTGGAGACCATCACGAATTGCCAGCCGGCGTCGCGCAGCTTCAGCAGCGCCGGGATCACGCCGCGGACGAAGCGCAGCTTCTCGTAGGCGTCGATCTGGAAGTCCTCGGGCTCCTCGATCAGGGTGCCGTCGCGGTCGATGAAGAGGATCGGCGTCATGCGGCGGCTTCCTTCGCGTCCAGTGCGGCCAGCACGCGGTCGTTCTGTTCGGGCGTGCCGACGGTGATGCGCAGCGCGTCGGCCAGCTGCGGTGCGGCGCGCTGGTCACGCACCACCACCCCGGCGGCCAGCAGCCGCTCGAATGCGGTTTTCGCGTCGGCGAAGCGCACCAGCAGGTAGTTGCCGTCGGAGGGATACACGCGCCGCACGCCTGGCAGCGTGGCCAGCGCATGCTGCAGGCGGGCACGCTCGCCGCGCAGCTGGGCCACGCGCGCGGTGGTTCGGGCCAGCGCCTCGTCCGACAGCGCGGCCACGGCCAGCTCGGCGCACGGTGTGGGGACCGGGTATGGGGCCTGGCAGGCGCGCAGCACGCGCACCAGCGCCGGTGCGGCGACCAGCACGCCGATGCGCGCGGCGGCCAGCGCGTGCGCCTTGGACAGGGTGCGCAGCACGGCTACGTTCGGATGCGCGTCCATCAGCGTGGTCGCCGAGGGCTGGTCGGAGAACTCGCCGTAGGCCTCGTCGACCACCACCAGCGCGCGGCCGGCGAGCCGGGCGGCCAGCGCGGCGATGCCGGCCAGCGGCACGCTTCCGCCGGTCGGGTTGGACGGCGAACACAGGAACACCAGCTTGGCTGCGCTGCGCTCGGCGGCCTGCGCGACCGCCTCCAGGTCCACCTCGAAGCCGGCCTCACCGTCGACCAGCGGCACCTCGAGCAGCGGTGCATCCTGCAGCCGCGCGCTGACCGCGTACATGCCGAACACCGGCGGGGTCACCAGCACCGCGTCGCGGCCGGGCACGCACAGCGCGCGCACCAGCAGGTCGATCGCCTCGTCGCTGCCGCGGCCGACCAGCAGCTGCTCCTGGCGGCAGCTGTAGAGCCGTGCCAGCGCCTCGCGCAGCGCCGGCGGCTGCGGCTCCGGATAGCGCCGGCTGCCGCCGCCGGCATCGGCCGGGTTGGCCCAGGGATTCTCGTTGGCGTTGAGCCAGACCTCGCCGCGCAGGTCGTGGGTGCGCGCCGAGGCGTAGCCGGCGAAGCCGCGCAGGTCCTCGCGGACCAGCCGCAGCAGCGCCTCGTCCGCTGCCTGACCGCTCGCGCTCATGCCGCTGCTCCGCGCAGGCGCAGTACGACCGCGTTGGCATGCGCGTCCAGCCGCTCGGCACGCGCCAGGGTGACCGCGCAGTGGCCGATGGCGCGGATGCCTTCGCGGCTGGCCGCCTGCACGCTGACCGTGTTCTGGAAGCTGGCCACGCTGACCCCGCTCCAGGCGCGCGCCGCACCGTTCGTGGGCAGCACGTGGTTGGTGCCGCTGCAGTAGTCGCCCAGCGCCTCCGGCGTCCAGTCGCCGAGGAACACCGAGCCGGCCGCCTCCACCCGGTCTAGCCACGCGCGCGGTTCGCGCAAGGCCAGGATCAGGTGTTCGGGCGCATAGGCGTTGCTGATCGCGAACGCCTGTTCCAGCGTTTCGACCCGGACCAGCCGCGATGCCGCCAGCGCCCGCCGCGCGATCTCCGCGCGCGGCAGCGCCTCCAACTGCGCGGCCAGTTCGACCTCGACCCGGTCGATCAGCGCGGCGCTGTCCGACAGCAGCAGCACCTGCGAATCGGGGCCATGCTCGGCCTGCGACAGCAGGTCGGCGGCAACGAAGGCCGCGTCGGCACCGGCGTCGGCGATCACCAGCACTTCCGAAGGCCCGGCCGGCATGTCGATCGCCGCCGCGCCGGACCGGGCAACCTGGCGCTTGGCCTCGTCGACGTAGCCGTTGCCGGGGCCGAAGACCTTGTCGACCTTGGGCACGCTGGCGGTGCCGAAGGCCAGCGCGGCGATCGCCTGCGCGCCGCCGAGCTTGAACACCCGGCCGACGCCGGTCAGGCGCGCGGCCACCAGCACCGCCGGATCGGCGCGGCCGTCGGCGCGCGGCGGCGTGCACAGCACCACTTCGCGGCAACCGGCCAGGCGCGCGGGCACGCACAGCATCAGCGCGGTGGACGGCAGCGGCGCGCTGCCGGCGGGCACGTACAGGCCGACCCGCGGCACCGGCCGGATGATGCGCTCGCAGACCACCCCGGGCGCGGTCTCCAGCGCGTAGCCGCCGGCCATGCCGGCGCGGTGGAAGGCCTCGATGCGCTGCGCGGCGTCGAGCATGGCCTGGCGCAGCTCCGGCGCCACCACGGCCTCGGCCGCGGCGAACTCGGCCTCCGCCACCTCGAAGCGCTCCAGTTCGACCCGGTCGAAGCGCGCGGTCAGTTCGCGCAGCGCATCGTCGCCGCGGGCGCGCACCGCGCCGAGCACGTCGGCCACGGCCTCGCGGGTGGCCTGGGCCACGATCTGCACCGGCCGGGTCAGCGCCTGCGCGCGCGCGGCGGCATCCAGCGCCGCCCATTCCAGGCGGTTCCAGGCGCGGGCGGCGCCGGACACGGCGATGTCGGCGGGATCGGCGCTCATGCCAGCGACCTCTCCACCGTCAGCACCATCAGTCCGCGCGCGCCGGCGCGCTCCAGTTCCTCCAGCTGCTGCCAGCTAACCGCGCCTTCGCACATGGTCTGCAGCGACAGCGCGCCGTTCTGGCCGGACCCACCTTGGGCGGGCCCGCCTTGAGTGGGCACGATCACCAGCGGGCCGGCGTCCTGCAGCAGCCGCTCCAGCGCCGGCAGCGACTCGCGCGCGGCGCTGAACATCAGCAGCTTGCGGTCCTTGAGCTGGAGCACGCCGTCGACCCGGCGCAGCAGCATCTGCGCCAGGCCGGCGCGGGCGTCGTCGAAACCGCCGGCCGGACCGGCCAGCACCGCCTCGCTGTCGAGCAGGTTCTCCACCGGCTTGAGGTGGTTGGCAGCGAGCGTGGCGCCGCTGGAGACCAGATCGCAGATCAGGTCGGCGGTGCCCAGCCGCGGCGCGATCTCCACCGAGCCGGACAACTCGA
Organism: Pseudoxanthomonas suwonensis; assembly: GCF_000972865.1. Taxonomy (NCBI): domain Bacteria; kingdom Pseudomonadati; phylum Pseudomonadota; class Gammaproteobacteria; order Lysobacterales; family Lysobacteraceae; genus Pseudoxanthomonas; species Pseudoxanthomonas suwonensis. The sequence continues at coordinate 3,439,768 of NZ_CP011144.1, read as the reverse complement.
CCACGTGCGCGTCGATGCCCTGCCGCTGCAGCCAGCCGGCCAGGATCGCCGGATAGCTGGTGGCGATGCGCAGGCCCTGCAGCTGCTGCGGACCCTGCCACTCCCACTCCTCCGGCACCGCCAGCATCAACCGGCACTGGCCGAAGCCCAGGCCGTGCAGTTCGCGGTAGGCCGGCGGCAGGCCGTTGCGGGCGCGTTCGCCGGCCTGCTCGTCCAGTTCGTTGCGGCCGACGACGCCCAGGTCGCAGACACCGTCGGCGATCAGCCCGGGGATGTCGTCGTCGCGGACCAGCAGCAGGTCCACCGGCAGCGACTCGCCGTAGCAGAACAGCTTGTCGCGGCTCTCGCGCCAGCTCAGCCCGCAGGCGGCCAGCAGGCTGCGCGCCGGTTCGGCCAGGCGACCGCTCTTCTGGATCGCGATGCGCAGGCGGTCGCGGGTGGCGGTACCCAGGGGGGGAGTCATCGTGCTTCCTTGGCGCTGGCCGGGGGGAAGTCTGGCCGCAGGGCCAGCGCATAGCCGCCGGTGCCGCGCTCCAGCGTGCGCGCGACCCGGCCGATGGTGGTGACGCTGACCTGGGTCAGGTCGTGGATCTCGCGGTACGGCACGCCCTGTTGCAGCAGCGGCACCACCCGCCAGCGGTCGGTCATCGCCTCCAGCTCGGCCGGCGTGCACAGGTCCTGCAGGAAGGCGCGGACCGCATCGGCGTTGTCCAGGGCCGCCAGCGCCCGGGCCAGCGCATCCAGCCGATCGTCCGCCTCCCCGCCGTTGCCCTGCATCCGCCGCTTCATGGCCGTCGATCCAATGTATTAACGCGTTAACACATTAGACCAGCGGTCAGCGACCCGGGTCAACCCCTGGCCTGCCCGGTACACTGCGGCGTACCGTCCATGCCGGTCAGCATGGAGGGACCTTCCGGGGGGCGCATGGAGCAGCGGCAGTACTGGAGGACCTGGAATATCTGGATAGGGGGCTGGATGCTCCTGCTGCTGGCCGTCGCCATTCCGGCCCTGGCGCAGGCGCCTGCGCGGCTGGACACGGCCCAGCCGCAACTGGCCCTGGGCCCGCATACCCGCTACCTGCACGACGAGTCCGGCGCGATCGACGCCACCCAGGCCTGGCGGCAGCTGGAGGCAGGCGACTTCGCGCCGCTGCCCGACGCCGGTGCCGCCTTCGGCTTCCAGCCGGGTGCCTACTGGTTCCATGTGGTGCTGGAGAACGCGGACCCCGACCAGCCGCACTGGCTGCTGGTGCAGGACTATCCGCTCAGCGACCGGCTCGACCTGTACCTGCGCCACCCCGACGGCCGCGTCCTGCACCAGGCCGGCGGCGACCACCTGCCGTTCGACGCGCGCAGCGTCAGCTACCGCCATCCGAACTTCCTGCTCGACCTGCCGGCCGGCAGCCGGGTCGAGGTGCTGCTGCGGGTGCAGAGCCAGAGCTCGATGCAGGTGCCGCTGACCCTGTACACGCCGGCCGCGTTCATCGAGATCTCGCGCGACGCGCAGTTCGGCATCGGCCTGTACTACGGCATCCTGCTGGCGCTGTTCTTCTACAACCTGGTGCTGTGGCTGGCCCTGCGCGAGGCCAGCTACTTCTGGTACCTGTTCCACCTCAGCGCCTTCGGCCTGGTGCTGATGACGCTCAACGGCCTGGGCTTCGAATACCTGTGGCCGAACTCGCCGTGGCTGGCCGACCTGTCGGTGCCGCTGTCGATCTGCCTGGCGCAGATCGGCATGCAGCAGTTCGCACGCGTGTTCCTGCGCCTGCGCGCGGTATGGCCACTGGGCAACTGGATCTCGCTGGGGATAATCGCGTTCTACGTGGTGCTGGGCACGGCCGCGTTCTGGTTGCCGTACCGCATCGCCACCCCGCTGGCCGCCGCCTCGGTGTTCTTCAGCATCGGCTGGATCCTGACCGTGACCCTGGTGGCGATGCGCCGCGGCGACCGCTCCGCGCGCCTGTTCCTGCTGGCCTGGAGCATGTTCCTGCTCGGCACCGGCATGTACACGGCGCTGGCCTTCGGCCTGCTGCCCAAGTCGTTCGTGACCGTGTACGGGGTGCAGATCGGCTCGGCGCTGGAGATGCTGCTGCTGTCGATCGCGCTCAGCTATCGCTATGCGGCGCTGCGCAACGAGAACGAGCGGATCGTGCGCCGGGCCAAGCTGCAGCTGGAGTCGCAGGTGCTGGAACGCACCGGCGAGCTGCGCAGCGCGCTGGCCCAGCTGGAGACCGCGCACGCACGGCTGCGCGAGGCAAGCCGCCACGACGCACTGACCGGCCTGTACAACCGCGGCTGGTTCCGCGAGCGCTTCGATTCGCTGCTGGAGGCCGCGCGCCTGCAGGGGCAGCCACTGTCGCTGCTGATGGTCGACCTGGACCACTTCAAGGACATCAACGACCGTTACGGCCACCTGGTCGGCGACGACTGCCTGCGCCGGAGTGCGCGGGTGGTCGAAGGCATCCTGCATCCGTACGGCGCGCTGGTGGCGCGCTACGGCGGCGAGGAATTCATCGCCGCCCTGCCCGGCGTGGACATCTACAAGGCGCGGGACCTGGCCGAGGAGATCTGCATGCGGCTGCGCGAGGAGCCGATGCGCACCCGCGGCCCGGCGGTGACCGTCACCGCCAGCATCGGCGTGCATGCGGTGGATACCGGCGCCGACGAGGATCTGGCCACCGACCAGGCGCTGCAGGTGGTGGACAACGCCCTGTACGCGGCCAAGTCCGGCGGCCGCGACCAGGTGCGGGTCGCGGACGGCTAGGCGCCCGCTCCCGCCGCCGGCAGCAGCGCGCCGGAAGCGACCAGGGCGACCATCGCCGCGACCTCGCCATCCAGCGCGCGGTCGCGCTCCAGGAACGGCACCGCGGCGCGGATCCGCGCGTGCGCTGCGGCCACCGCCGTGCCCGGGTGGAAGGCCTCGGCCTGCGCCAGCTGCGCGCGCAGCGCCTCGACTTCATCGAGGAAGCGCTCGCGGCCGGCGCCGTCGGCGGCCGGGCTGCCCTGCACCTTGGCCGCCAGCGCCGCCGCGTCGGCGCGGCGCGCCAGCGCACGTGCGGCGTTGATCATGTCGCGGCGCAGGTCCAGCGCCTGCGCCGCGGTGTACAGCTCCAGCGCCAGTACCTTGCCCAGGTCCTCGACCATGGCCAGCACGTGGCGCGCCTCGTTGGCGCCCATCGACACGTGGTCTTCGGCATTGGCGCTGGTCGGCACCGAGAACACCGAGGCCGGATGCGCGCGGCTGGCCAGGTCGTTGACGATCGCCGCGGCGGTGTACTGCACGATCATGTGCCCCGACTCGGTGCCGTCCTCGTTGCCGATCAGGAACGCCGGCAGGCCGTCGCTGGTGGCCGGGTCGACCAGCTTGTTGAGCCGGCGCTCGGAGATCGAGGCCAGGGTCGGGATCGCCGCCTTGAGGTAGCTCAGCGCCAGCGCCAGCGGCATGCCGTGGAAGTGGCCGGCGGAGATCACCTGCTGTTCCACGTACTCGGCATCGGCCTTGTCCGGGAACACCAGCGGGTTGTCGGTGACCGCATTGAGCTCGATGTCGAGCACGCGCGCAGCCTGGGCGGCGGCGTCGCGCACCGCGCCGTGCACCTGCGGGATGCAGCGCAGCGAATAGCTGTCCTGCGGCTGGTGCTTCTTGCCGCCGCGGAACGGCAGGAAGCGCAGGTAGAACTTCTCGCGTCCGTGGCGCTGGTCGGCCGGGACCCAGTCCCAGCCGATGTCGAAGCGCAGCTCGCGCGACTCCTGCGTATCCCAGCTCGACGGCAACCACGACCGGAACCTCGGCACCAGGTGGTAGGCGATGTCGGCCAGGGTCGAACCGGCCAGCAGGTTGCGCAGGTTCGCGGCGACTTGGACCTGGCCCGGGTGCGGGCGCAGCGCATGCACTTCCTCGGCGAAAGCGCCCAGGCGGCCGGCGAAGGCATCGATGGTCATCGCCGCGGCCAGGTCGGCGGTATCCAGCATCTGTTCCAGCCGGTGAAGCGCCAGCACGCCCATCGCCAGCATCTGCGCGGTGCCGTTGTTCAGCGCCAGGCCTTCCTTGTACGACAGCGACACCGGCTGCAGGCCGGCGCGGCGCAGCGCCTCGGCACCGGGCAACCGCTCGCCCTCGAGGAAGGCCTCGCCGCCGCCGAGCAGCACGATGGCCAGGTGCGACAGCGGCGCCAGGTCGCCGGAGGCGCCGACCGAGCCCAGCTGCGGCACCACCGGCACGATCCCGGCGTTGAGCAGCGCGGTGAGCGCCTGCAGCGTCTCCACGCGGATGCCCGAATGGCCCTTGAGCAAGGTGTTGATGCGGATGCACAGCATCGCCCGGACCACGTCGGCGGCCATCGGCTCGCCCACGCACACCGCGTGGGTGACGATCAGGTTGCGCTGCAGTTCCTCGTGCAGCGAGCGGCCCGAGGGGGTGGCGCCCGGCAGTTCGTCGCGCAGCGGGTGCGCCCCGAGCAGCTTGTCGGCGTTGCTGCCGAAGCCGGTGGAGACGCCGTAGATCGGCTCTTCCCGCCGCACCTGCTCGGCGAGGAAGTCTGCGGCGCGCTGCACCGCGGCCAGCGCGCGCGGGTCGAGTTCGACCGGGGCGCCGTGGGCGACCGCGACCAGGCGGTCGCGGGTCAGGGATTGTCCGTCGAGGCGGATCGTCTGCATGTTCGTGTTCCGTGTTGCGTACCGCGCGGCGCGCGCGGCTCAGCGGCCGGCCAGCGCCCGCGCCTGTTCCAGTTCAACCCGCAGGGTGCCGGCCAGTTCCTCGCGCGGCACGTCGAACTGCTGCTCGCGGACCAGGTCCTTGACCGCGACCACGCCGCGCGCCAGTTCGTCCTCCCCGGCCAGCACCACGAAGCGGATCCCGGCGCGCGAGGCGTACTGGAACTGCTTGCCGACCTTGCGCGGCTCCATCTGCACTTCGGTGTTGATGCCGCCGGCGCGGAGGTGGCGGGCGATGTCCAGCGCCTGCGGCAGCTGCGACTCGTCCATCAGCGCGACCATCGCCTGCACGCTGCTTTCGGCGGCGCCCTCGATCAGCCCGGCCTCGCGCAGCTGCCAGAACAGCCGGCTCAGGCCGATCGAGATGCCCACGCCCGGCAGCTTCGACTTGGTGTAGTGGCTGGCCAGGTCCTCGTAGCGGCCGCCCGAGCAGATCGAGCCGATCCCGGGATGGTCGACCAGCTGGGTCTCGTAGACGGTGCCGGTGTAGTAGTCCAGGCCGCGGGCGATGGAGAAGTTCAGGCAGTAGGCCGCCTCGGGCACGCCCAGCGCCTTGACCAGCTGCAGCACCTCGCGCAGCTCGGCGGCGCCGGCGCGCAGGACCTCGCCGGCGGCGTCGCCGGCCTCGGCCAGGACCGCGTCGATCTTCGCCAGGGCGTCGTCGTGCGATTCCGAGCGCACCTCGACGAAGGCCAGGATCCGCGCCACAGCCTCGGCCGGCAGGCCGAAGTCCGGGCCGGTGAGCGTCTCGCGCACGTAATCGGCGCCGCGCTTGTCGAGCTTGTCGACCTCGCGCAGGACCAGCGCCTGCCGCTGCGGGTCGGCCACGCCCTGGGCCTCGAAGAAGCCGCGCATCAGCTTGCGGTTGTTCAGCTGCACCCGGAACGCGCCGATCCCCAGTTCGGAGAACACCGCGTGGATCACCGCCAGCACCTCGGCGTCGTAGCGGATGCTCAGCGCGTCCTTGCCGATCACGTCGATGTCGCACTGGTAGAACTCGCGGAAGCGGCCGCGCTGGGCGCGCTCGCCGCGGTACACGCGCTGCATCTGGTAGCGGCGGAACGGGAAGCTCAGCTCGTGCTCGTGTTCGGCCACGTAGCGGGCCAGCGGCACGGTCAGGTCGAAGCGCAGGGCCAGCTCGGGTAGCCCGCCCTCGCCCTTGCCGGCCTCCGCGTCGGCCGCGGCATTGGCCAGCGCGCCGGTGGACTGGACGAAGTACACCTGCCGCTCGGTCTCTCCGCCGGACTTGGTCAGCAGCACGTCGGACAGCTCGAACACCGGCGTCTCCACCGGCAGGAAGCCGAAGCGCTCGTAGTTGCGGCGGATCACGTCCAGCATGCGCTGGAACGCGATCTGCTCGCGCGGCAGCAGCTCCATGACGCCGGGCGGGGTGCGGGGCCTGATCAAGCGGAAAACTCCTGCTGAACGCACTGGGGCGGCAATTCTACCTTGGGCGAAGACGGCCCCGCGGCCCTCTGCACGCCGCTATCATGGGTCCAACCGCACCGTGGCGCGCTCATGTCCTGGCCCCCGTTCGACAACCCCTGCCTGAACCCGCCACCGGAAGACGCCGGTCCGATGGGCCCGTGCCTGCACTGCCAGGTCCGCCACCTGGCGGTCTGCTCGGTACTCTCGCGCGAGGAAATGCGGGCGCTGGACTCCGCCGCCGCGCTGCAGGTGCTGGCCCCCGGCGCGGTGCTGGTGCGCCAGGGTGAACCGCGCAGGCACGTGTACACCGTCACCCGCGGCGCCCTGCGCCTGGTGCGGCTGTCGGCCGACGGCCGCCGCCAGGTGGCCGGCTTCGCCCTGCCGGGCGACTTCGTCGGGCTCAGCGGCGCGGAGCTCAACCAGCACGACATCGAGGCGCTGGGCGAGACCGAGTTGTGCCGCTTCGGCGTGGACGCCATGCAGCGCCTGGGCACGCAGTACCCGCACCTGCAGGGCAAGCTGCTGGAGCGGGCCTGCACCGAGCTGGATTCGGCGCACGAACGGATGATGGCGCTGGCGCGGATGAACCCGACCGAGCGCCTGGCCGACTTCCTGCTGACCCTGGCCGAGCGGCAGGCGCGCGCCGGCATCGCCGGCCCGTCGATCGACCTGCCCATGCCGCGCGCCGACATCGCCGATCACCTCGGCCTGACCGTGGAGACGGTCAGCCGCTGCCTGACCGCCCTGCGCAACCGCGGCCTGATAGCCCTGCCCGGCACCTACCGGGTCGACATCCTCGACCTGCGCGGGCTGGAGACGCTCAAGGCGGCCTGAGCGGCCTGAGCGGCCTGAGGCATCCTGCTGGCGATACCGGCGACGGGACGCGAGTGCGTCGCCTGCGCCGGGCTTGTGTGCCACCGGCCCGGGCTCCGCTTCCGCGTGGCGGAGCACCCGGTCGAGCCTGTAGCCACCGTCGCTTCTCCCCGATGCAAGCCATGCTGGCCCACCACCGGTCGGCCCAAAAAAACAACGGCCCCTTGCGGGGCCGTTGTCCGTGGGTCGGAACCCACAATGCCGTTGGATCTGCCTCAGAAGTTCTGCTGGTAGTTCATGTAGAAGAACTGACCGGGGACCAGGTACTGGGCGTCGAACGAGTTCGCGAACGCATCCGACGAGAACGGCGGGTTCTTGTCGAACAGGTTGCGGATGCCGAGCGTGACCTTGCCCTTCCACGGAGCCGTCCAGCCCGCCTGCACGTGCGTGTAGGTGGTGCCGCCGAGCATGTTCACCGGCCGGCGCGCCGGATTGGCGACGACGTCCTGGGTACCCGGAACGAACGTGTAGTCGTTGATGATCCGGTCCGGATCGGAGCAGAGGTTGACCAGGTCGCGGTAGGACGGATCGACCGCGGCCAGCGCGTTGGCGGTGTTGTACACGTTGTTGCAGCTCTCGCGCACGCGGCTCCGGTATTCCATGGTCACCGATGCGTCGAACGCGCCATACTGCCAGTTGGCGGTCAGGTTGGAACGCAGGCGGTGACGCGGAGCGCCGGTGGACGAGCCGGCCGGCAGCTGGCCGGCCGTGTTGCCGGACGAGATGCGGCCGTCGCCGTTGAGCTCGCCGCGCGACGGCTGGCCGACGTCGCCGTAGTAGCTGACGTAGGTGCTGTCCAGGCGGAACTGGAACAGGCCCCAGTCGTCGGTCTCGAACCGGTAGGAAGCGCCGAAGTCGAAGCCCTCGGTCTCGATGCCGCCGACGAAGTTGCGGTTCTGCGCAATGATGGCCGAGATCTCGCCCGGGTTGCCGTTGACGGCGCCGACGGTGTCGCGGGTGATCAGGGCGCAGCTGCCGGCATTGGCCTGCAGGTAGCACTCGTTGATGATGGTCTGCGCGGCGAGCGAGCCGATCGAGTTCTCGATCACGATGCTGTACCAGTCGACGTAGGCGTCGAAACCGGACAGCCACGACGGCGAGTACACGAAGCCCAGGGTCTGCGACTCGGAGGTCTCCGGACGCAGGTCCGGGTTGCCGCCGGTGGTCGCGAAGGTCTGCGACAGCTGGCTGCGGAAGCCCACCGGAACGCCGGTGTTGTAGCACGCCTGGCGCACGGCGGCGCTGCCGACGAAGTTCGGGTTGTTGTCGCTGCAGACGTCCTGGAACGCCGGACGGCCGGTGGCGAAGCCCTGGTACAACTCGGAGACCGAAGGCGCACGGAAGCCCTCACCCCACGAGCCGCGCACCAGCATCTGCTCGTTGATCTGCCAGCGCAGGCTGGCCTTGGGGTTGGTGGTGGTGCCGAAGCTCGAGTAGTCGGAGTAGCGCGCGGCCAGCGACAGTTCCAGCGAATCGGCAAAGGCCACGTCCGACAGCAGCGGGATCTGCAGCTCGAGGTAGGCTTCGTCGACGCTGTAGCTGCCGCGGGTCGGCAGGAACGGGTTGTCGCCCAGCACCAGGCCTGCGGCGGTCAGCGGGTCGGGCTCGTTCGAACCGAATTCCTTGCGGTGCTCGAGGCCGAACGCGAACGCCATCGTGCCGCCCGGAAGCGAGAACAGGTCGCCGGACAGGTTGGCGGTGATCGCCTCCTGGGTGGCCTTCTGCAGGTTCTTCGGGTTGACCGCGATCCAGTCGAACATTTCCTGGGTGAAGCCGGTCGGGCCGCCCATCACGTTCATCGGGACGCAGCCGGCGATGATCGCAGTCGGCGTGCCGCAGCGGGCCACGCCCGAGCTGTCGATGAACGACGGACCGGTCGCCTGGTTGACCCGGGTCGAGAAGTAGAAGCCGTTCTTCGGCTGCAGCTGCTTGTTCTCGGCGTAGGTATAGCCGACGTCCCAGGCGAAGTAGCGATCGTTGATGTCGAAGTGGCCATCAAGCGCCGCGTTGAAACGCCAGGTGTCCTGCTCCTGACCAAACACGCGCGGGAAGTTGGTCGGGCGGAACGCGCCACCGGTGACGTTGACGCCGAACGGGTTGTAGATGCTCTGGGCGGAGATCGTCAGCGGCGACAGCGGCTGGGCCGCAAGCTGCGCGTCACCCACACGGTTGGTGTAGAACACTTCGCTGCTGAAACGAACTTGGTCGAACAGCTGGTAACCGACCTGGCCGAACACCGAATAGGTCCGCTGCGGCTGGATCAGATGGTTGTCCGGCGCGAAGTTGTAGCCGTCGGTCAGGAAGTTGAACGGACGGAAATCACCGGCGGTACCGGGTGCGCAAACCTGACCGGGCTGACAGCCGGGGCGGCTCGGGTCGAGGATGATGTTGCCGAGACCGGTCACGGTGTAGTTGCCATAGGGCCCGACCGGGCTGGCGCGACCCGGGGTGGAGACATTGGCCGGGAAGCCGTACAGCGGAATGGCGGAAATGTCGCGGTCGCCGGCGGAGACGGCACCCTGCTCGGTGAAGGCGAGGTTCAGCAGGCCGGAGAAGCGGTCGGTGTTGCCGCCGACGGTGAAGTCGTAGGCGTCACGGACGCCGTCGCCCTGGCTGTACTGGCCGCGGTAGGCGTTGAACTGGGCGCCGTCGAAGTCGGACCGGGTCTGGATGTTGATCACGCCGCAGATCGCGTCGGAACCGTACAGCGCGGAGGCGCCGTCCTTCAGCACGTCGATGCGCTCGACGGCGGCCATCGGGATCGAGCTCAGGTCGACCGCACCGGCCAGGCCGTTGTCGGTGACCCAGCGGCGGCCATTGACCATCACCAGGGTGCGGTTGGAGCCGCAGTTGCGCAGGTTGATGCTGGAGTTGCCGCTGGTGTTGCCGTTGTTGGTGTTCAGGCTCAGCGACGGGCCGGCCACGCTGATCTCGCGCAGCACGTCCGCAACCTGGGTCAGGCCCGTGCGCTGCAGTTCCTGGCGGGAAATCGAGAGCACCGGCAGGGCCGTTTCGGCCTCGGCGCGCTTGATGCGGGAACCGAGCACGTCGATGCGATCGAGCGTCTGCGGCTGTCCGCTGGTTTCTTGAGCTAGCGCTACGCCGGTTCCGGCGGCAGCGGTGGCGCACACAGCGAGCGCGAAGGTGATCGCGTCGCGGAGCTTGGTGGTCTTCAAAGTCATCTCTCTCTCCAAGTAAGTCTTGGGTTTAATCCCCTGGGAACCCGCCGACCAGGACCGGCAAGTTGCGCCCGATACTAGTCGTCCTTGAAGAGAAATTAAAGTGTCGTTAACAAATGGTCTGCTTTGCGTGATGACGGCAGGCTCGCGATAGCGGGCAGACTGGCGGGATTCCTAGCTCATATCAGAGACATACATCACATTTTGTCCGCCGTCTCATGCCATGGCGAGATCGGTCTTGCAAGATCCCCCAAAAAAAAGGGAGCGGGCATAAGCCCGCTCCCTCATGAAACCACGCAATGTGCGTCCGGGTTCAGCCGGCCACGTCCTCGCCTTCCTCGACGGCCTTGATCGACAGGCGGATGCGGCCCTGCTTGTCGACTTCCAGCACCTTGACCTTGACCAGGTCGCCTTCCTTCAGTGCGTCGCTGACCTTCTCGACGCGGTCGTTGGAGATCTGCGACACGTGGACCAGGCCGTCCTTGCCCGGCAGGATGGTGACGAAGGCACCGAAGTCCATGATCTTGGCGACCTTGCCCTCGTAGATCCGGCCCGGCTCGACGTCGGACGTGATCTGCTCGATGCGGGCCTTGGCGGCCTGGCCGGCGGCACCGTTGACCGAGGCGATGGTGATGGTGCCGTCGTCCTGGATGTCGATCTGGGTGCCGGTTTCCTTGGTGATGGCCTGGATCACCGAACCGCCCTTGCCGATCACTTCGCGGATCTTGTCGGGGTGGATCTTGATGGTGATCAGGCGCGGCGCGAACTCGCTCAGCTCCTGGCGCGGCGACGTCAATGCATTGGCCATCTCGCCGAGGATGTGCAGTCGGCCGGCCTTCGCCTGCGACAGCGCCTGCTTCATGATCTCTTCGGTGATGCCTTCGATCTTGATGTCCATCTGCAGGGCGGACACGCCCTCGGCGGTGCCGGCGACCTTGAAGTCCATGTCGCCCAGGTGGTCTTCATCGCCCAGGATGTCCGACAGCACCACGAAGTCGTCGCCTTCCTTCACCAGGCCCATCGCGATGCCCGCCACCGGCGCCTTGATCGGCACGCCGGCATCCATCAGCGCCAGCGAGCTGCCGCAGACCGAGGCCATCGACGAGGAACCGTTGGACTCGGTGATTTCCGAGACCACGCGGATCGTGTACGGGAAGGCTTCCATGGTCGGCATCACCGCCAGCACGCCGCGCTTGGCGAGGCGGCCGTGGCCGATCTCGCGGCGCTTCGGGCCCATCATGCGGCCGGCTTCGCCCACCGAATAGGGCGGGAAGTTGTAGTGGAACAGGAAGTGGTCCTTGTACTCGCCGGCGACGGCGTCGATGACCTGGCCATCGCGCGCGGTGCCCAGGGTCACGGCCACGATCGCCTGCGTTTCACCGCGGGTGAACAGCGAAGAGCCGTGCACGCGCGGCAGCACGCTGACCTTGGAGGTGATCGGACGCACTTCGTCCAGCGCACGGCCATCGATGCGGACCTTGGTCTTGAGGACCGAGTTGCGCATGGTCTGGTATTCCTGCTCGCTGAACTCCTTGGACAGCTCGCCCGGGCTCCAGGCATTGCTTTCGGCTTCCGGCGCAAGCGTGCCCAGGATGGCCTTCTTCAGGCTGGAGATGGTGTCGCGGCGCTCCAGCTTGTCGCGCACTTGGAAAGCGCCGGCCAGGCTGTCGCCCACGGCGTGGCGCAGCGCTGCGATCAGGCCTTCGTTCTTGGCCGGCGGCTGCCAGTCCCACTTCGGCTTGCCGGCTTCGGCGACCAGTTCGTTGATGACCGCGATGACCTTCTGCATCTCGCGATGGCCGAACATCACCGCGCCCAGCATCACCTCTTCCGACAGCTCGGCGGCTTCGGATTCCACCATCAGCACGGCGTTGGCGGTGCCGGCGACGACGAGCTCCAGCTTGGAGGTCTTCAGCTCGCTCACGGTCGGGTTCAACACGTATTCGCCGTTGATGTAGCCGACCTTGGCGGCACCGATCGGGCCGTTGAACGGCGCGCCGGTCAGGGCGACGGCGGCGGAAGCACCGATCAGCGCCGGGATGTCGCCGTCGACTTCCGGGTTCAGCGACATCACCGTGGCGATGACCTGCACTTCATTGCGGAACTCTTCCGGGAACAGCGGACGCAGCGGGCGATCGATCAGGCGGGAGATCAGCGTCTCCTTCTCGGTCGCGCGACCTTCGCGCTTGAAGAAGCCACCCGGGATGCGGCCGCCGGCGTAGAACTTCTCCTGGTAGTCGACCGTCAGCGGGAAGAAGTCCTGCCCTTCGCGGGCCGACTTCGCCGCCACGGCGGTGACCAGCAGCACGGTGTCATCGAACTTGACGACGACGGCACCGCCGGCCTGGCGGGCGACTTCGCCGGTTTCCAGGGTGACCTGGTGCTTGCCGTACTGGAAGGTTTTGGTGATTTTTGCCACGTTGATTCCTTGAGGATGCTGCTGGCGGATAGACCGGATGCGACCCCTGCCGCATGCGGGTGGCCGGAAAGCCCGGCCGCTGGCGGATGTTGCGCTCCGGCGGGGCCGGAGTGACGTCGGAATTCTTTGCCGATGCCCGAAATGCAAACCGCGGCGCATCTCTGCGCCGCGGCGGGGTCTTGCATCAGCGACGCAGGCCGAGCTTCTCGATCAGGGCCTTGTAGCGCTCGTTGTCCTTGCGCTTGAGGTAGTCGAGCAGGCTGCGGCGGCGGTTGACCAGCTGCAGCAGGCCACGACGGCTGTGGTGGTCCTTCTTGTGGGTCTTGAAGTGCTCGGTCAGCTGCTCGATGCGGCCGGTCAGCAGGGCGACCTGGACTTCCGGGGAACCGGTGTCGTTGGTGCCGCGCGCGTTGTCGGCGATGATCTTCTGGGTGTCGATGGACATGGTGTGTTCTCGTGGATGCGAGGCCGGCAGGAACGCGCTGCGCGCACCGCCTGACCCGCCGCTTGCGGAAGACCGCCCCGCCCCCGATGGGAATGGGGGTAAAGGACGGAAAGGATTGCCCGGGAAAAAGGCGCGCGAATTGTACCTGCCGGCGCCTTGCGGGACAAGGCGTTGGCCGTGCACGCGCAGCCTGCGCTCAGGCCACGGCCCGGAACAGGCGCTGTGGCGACAGCCGCCCGTCGGCGTCGACCCGGGCCAGTCCCAGCGGCGCCCCGTCCAGGCCGAACACGCCGGCCGGATCGGCGGGCGGCCAGGGCCCCCGCAGGCGCTGCCCCTGGCCGAAGCGGACCGCCTCGGCCGGCGCCAGCTCGACCCGGGGAAAGTCGGCCAGTCCCGCCGCCAGCGGCAGCAGGCAGGCATCCAGCGCCGCTTCGCCACCGGTATGGGCCAGCGCCGCCAGCTCTTCCAGGGTACGCATCCGCGGCTGCCTGAACGGATCGACCCAGAGCCGGCGCAGGCTGGCGATGTGCGCCCCGCAGCCCAGCACCTCGCCCAGGTCGCGGGCCAGGCTGCGGATGTAGGTGCCGCTGCCGCAGGTCACCCGCAGGCGCAGGCGGTCCGGGCCGAAGTCGAGCAGTTCGATGGCCTGGACCACGACCTCGCGCACCGGCGCCTCGATCGCTTCCCCGCGCCGGGCACGGGCGTACAGCGGCTCGCCGCCCTGCTTGAGCGCCGAATAGACCGGGGCACGTTGCTGCAGGACGCCGGTGAACGGGGCCAGCGCGGCCTCAAGCACGGCGCGGTCAAGCGCCGGCATCGGCCGCTGGCGCAGGACCTGGCCGTCGGCGTCGTCGGTATCGGTGGTCGCGCCGAGCACGATCCCGGCCTCGTAGGCCTTGTCCGAGCCCAGCAGCAGGCCGGCCAGCTTGGTCGCCTCGCCGAAGCACAGCGGCAGCAGGCCGGTGGCCAGCGGATCCAGGCTGCCGGTATGGCCGCCCTTCTCGGCGCGGAACAGGCGCCGCGCCGCCTGCAGGGCGGCGTTGGAGCTCATCCCGGCCGGCTTGTCGAGCAGGAGGATGCCGTCGAGGGGGCGGAAGCGTCGTGGGGAATTCATGCCGGACCGGAGGGAGGCGCGGTTTTTTCTGTAGGAGCCGGGTTCAGCCGGCGACATGCCACGCCGGCACAAGCGACTCCCTCATGATTCCGACGCCCGTGTCGCCGGCTGAACCCGGCTCCTACGAATCGGAACCGGAGGGCGGGTTCTCCTTCAGCAGCGCTTCGATGCGCTCGCCGCGGTCGACCGAATCGTCGTAGTGGAAGTGCAGCTCGGGGACGTGGCGCAGCTTGACCCGGCGGGCCAGCTCGGTCCGCAGCACCTTGGCCAGCTCCTTCAGCGCCTTCACCGCCTCGGCCGAGCGTTCCGGCAGCAGCGCGGTGACGAACACCTTGGCGTGGGCCAGGTCGCGGCTGACCTCGACGTCGGAGACGCTGACCGACGGCAGTCCGTGTTCGCGCACGGCCTCGTGCACCAGCGTGCCCAGCTCTCGGCGCAGCTGCGCCGAGACCCGATCGGTGCGGTGGAAGGACTTGGTCGGCATGTCGGACTCCTCGCCGGGCGCGGCGGCCCGATCTCCTTGCCGGGCCGCCGCTGCGGCCCGTGGTGTTGCCCGCGGGCCGGCTGGCCGGTCCGACGGAGGGTGGCGCGCCCCGCTGCCGTGCAGGCACGTGGCGCTCCCCGGAAACGGCGGGACGGCCGCAGGGGCCGTCCCGTCATCGCGCAGGCGCCGGCGGCGCCGGCGGATGCACGGTTACAGCGTGCGCTGGACCTCGATGCGCTCGAAGCACTCGATCTGGTCGCCCGGCTTGACGTCGTTGTACTCCTTGACGCCGATGCCGCACTCGGTGCCGTTGCGGACCTCCTCCACGTTCTCCTTGAAGCGGCGCAGCGACTCCAGCTCGCCCTCGAAGACGACCGTGTTGTCGCGCAGCACGCGGATCGGCTTGTTGCGCTTGACCACGCCCTCGATGACCATGCAGCCGGCCACCGCGCCGAACTTGGAGCTGCGGAACACGTCGCGCACCTGGGCGATGCCGATGATCTCCTCGCGGATCTCCACGCCCAGCAGGCCCGATGCGACCTGCTTCACCTGGTCGATCACGTCGTAGATGATCGAGAAGTAGCGCAGGTCCACGCCGTTGGACTCGATGATCTTGCGCGCCGAGGCGTCGGCGCGCACGTTGAAGCCGATCACCGTGGCCTTGGTCGTGGCGGCGACGTTGGCGTCGGACTCGGTGATGCCGCCCACGCCCGAACTGATCACGTTGATCCGGATCTGGTCGTTGGACAGCGCGGTCAGCGACTGCTTGAGCGCCTCCACCGAACCCTGCACGTCGGCCTTGACCAGCAGGTTGAGGACCTGCTGGCCCTCGCCCTTGCCCATCTGCGCGAGGACGTCTTCCATGCGGTTGCCCGCGGCCTGGACCAGGCGCGACTCGCGGCGCTTGGCGTCGCGCTGCTGGGCCACGTCCTTGGCCAGGCGCTCGTCCTTGACCACGACGAAGTCGTCGCCGGCGTCCGGCACGCCCGACAGGCCGAGCACCTGGACCGGGATCGACGGGCCGGCCGAGGCCGGCTGGCCGCCGGTCTCGTCGAACAGCGCGCGGACGCGCCCGTACTGGATGCCGCAGACCAGGTAGTCGCCCTTCTTCAGCTGGCCCTGCTGGACCAGCACGGTGGCGACCGGGCCGCGACCCTTGTCCAGCGCCGACTCGATGACCACGCCGCTGGCGCGTCCGTCCGACACCGCCCTGAGCTCGAGCACTTCGGCCTGCAGCGAGATCGCGTCGAGCAGGTCGTCCACGCCGTCGCCGGTCTTGGCCGACAGCTCCACCATCTGGGTGTCGCCGCCGAAGTCCTCGGCCACGACCTGCTCGGCGAGCAGCTCGTTCTTGACCCGCATCGGGTCGGCGTCGGACTTGTCGATCTTGTTGATCGCCACGATCAGCGGCACGCCGGCCGCCTTGGCGTGCTGGATCGCTTCCTTGGTCTGCGGCATGACGCCGTCGTCGGCGGCCACCACCAGCACCACGATGTCGGTCAGCTTGGCGCCGCGCGCGCGCATCGAGGTGAAGGCCGCGTGGCCCGGGGTATCCAGGAAGCTGATGACGCCCTTGGGCGTTTCGACGTGGTAGGCGCCGATGTGCTGGGTGATGCCGCCGGCCTCGCCATGGGCGACCTTGGTGCGGCGGATGTAGTCCAGCAGCGAGGTCTTGCCGTGGTCGACGTGGCCCATGATGGTGACCACCGGCGGACGCGCGGCCAGATCGCCTTCGGCCTGCTCCACGTGCGCGAGCAGTTCGCTCTCGGCGTCGTCGCTGCCGGCACGGATCACCTTGTGGCCCAGCTCCTCGGTAACCAGTGCGGCGGTGTCGTGGTCGATGGTCTGGGTGATGGTGGCCATCACGCCCATCTTGAACATCGCCTTGACCACGTCGCCGCCCTTCAGCGCCAGTTTCTGCGCCAGGTCGGCCACGGTGATCGCGTCGCCGATCGCCACTTCGCGCACCACCGGCGCGGTCGGACGCTCGAAGCCGCCGGCGCCGCCGGCGGAGGACCCTCCACGCGTCTCCTGGCGACGCGGCTTGGGCTTGCTGCCCGGGCGCGTGCTGGTACGACGCGCGCGATCGGCGGCCGACAGGTGCAGCTGGCCGGCGAAACGGCTGGCCGCCGAATCGTCCTCGATGCCGGCGACCATGGCGTGCGAGCCACGGGTCTTGTGCTTGTGGCCGCGGCCGTCGTCGGCGCCACGGTCGGGCGCCGGACGGTGGGCGGCTGCCGGCGCGCGTGCCGGACGCGGGGCCGCGGCCTCGCCGTCGGCCGGGGGTCGCCCGGCGGGACCCTTCTGGCGCTCTTCCTCGGCCTGGCGCTGGGTGGCTTCGGCCTGGCGCTGCGCTTCCTCTTCCTGGCGCTTGCGCTCCAGTTCCTCGGCGCGGACACGGTCGACCTCGGCCAGGTGCTGCTGCTCGGCCAGGTTGCGCTGGCGCGACTCTTCCAGCTTGCGCAGGACCTCGGCGTGCTCGTCGCTGACCGGACCGGCAGGCCGGGCGGTAGCGGTGTCGGCGGCGTTCTCGCCGCCCTTCACGTAGGTGCGCTTCTGCCGCACCTCGACGTTGACCGTGGTCTTGCTGCGGCCGCCGCCGACGGTCAGCTCCTGGACCTTGCGCCGGGCCAGGGTGATCTTCTTCGGCGCGGCGATCTCCTCGGCCTGGCTGTCGCCCTTGCCGTGCGCGCGCTTGAGGAAACCGAGCAGCTTGAGCTTCTCGGCGCTGGTCACGACCTGGTCGGGGTCGCTGAAGGGCATGCCGGCTTCGGCCAGCTGCTCCAGCAGCTTCTCGACGGGGGTATTGACCAGCTCGGCGAGCTTGCGGATGGTGGTTTGCTGCGACATTCGGATCCTATGCTCTTGGTGGCGCCCCCTCGCCGAGAGCAAGGGAAGCGCGGATTCTAAGCCCTGGACGGTGCAGGGCGGTGTTCATCGCCGGATCATTCGCCGCGCTCCAGGCGGGCCCCTGTGGCGCTCATGCGCCACGCTCCAGACGGGCAATTTCCTCGGCGCGGGCGGCCAGGATCAACGCCGCTGCGCGGGCCTCGTCCAGGCCCTCGATGCCGAACTCGGCGACCTCGTCGGCGGCCAGGTCGGACAGGTCCTCGCTGGTGCGCACGCCGTGGCTGGCCAGGGCGAAGGCGGTCTCCTCGTCCATCCCCTCCAGGGCCAGCAGGTCCTCGGCCGGCTGGTGCTCGTCCAGCTCCTCCTCCACCGCCAGCGCCTCGTTGAGCAGGGCGTCGCGGGCGCGCGAGCGCAGTTCCTCGACGATGTCCTCGTCGAAGCCCTCCACCGCCAGCAGCTCGCCGACCGGCACGTAGGCGATCTCCTCGACCGTGCTGAAGCCCTCGGCCACCAGGATCCCGGCGATCTCCTCGTCGACCTCCAGCTTGTCCATGAACAGCTGGCGGGCCACGGCCTGCTCGGCTTCGGACTTGGCCGCGACCTGGTCCTGGGTCATGACGTTGAGCTGCCAGCCGGTCAGGCGGCTGGCCAGGCGCACGTTCTGGCCGCCCTTGCCGATCGCCTGGGCCAGGCGGTCCTCGGCCACGGCCAGGTCCATCGAATGCTTGTCCTCGTCGACGATGATCGACTGGACCTCGGCCGGGGCCATCGCGTTGATGACGAAGTTGGCCGGGTTGTCGTTCCACAGCACGATGTCCACGCGCTCGCCGTTGAGCTCGTTGGACACCGCCTGCACGCGCGAGCCGCGCATGCCGATGCAGGCGCCGATCGGATCGGTGCGGGTGTCGTGGGCGATCACCGCGATCTTGGCGCGGTCGCCCGGGTCGCGGGCGCAGGCCTTGATCTCGACCAGGCCCTGGCCGACTTCAGGCACCTCGAGCTTGAACAGCTCGATCATGAACTCCGGCGCGCCGCGGCTGATGAACAGCTGCGGGCCGCGGGGCTCGCTGCGGACCTCGTACAGGTAGCCGCGCACGCGGTCGCCGGTGCGTAGCACGTCGCGCGGGATGCCCTTGTCCTTGGGGATGAAGGCCTCGGCATTGCCGCCCAGGTCGACATAGATGTTGCCGCGCTCGGCGCGCTTGACCACGCCGGTGACCAGCTCGCCGACGCGGTCGGTCCACGCGTCCACGACCTGCTGGCGCTCGGCCTCGCGCACGCGCTGGACGATCACCTGCTTGGCAGCCTGGGCGGCGATGCGGCCGAACTCCGGGTTCTCGATCTGCTCCTCGATCCAGTCGCCGACCTCGACGCCGTCGGCCTCGTCGACCGCGTCCATCAGGCGGATCTGGCGATCGGGCGACTCCATAACCACGTCGTCGGCGACCACTTCCCAGCGGCGGAAGGTCTCGTAGCTGCCGTCCTTGCGGTCGATCGCCACGCGGGTGACCACGTCCTGGTCGACGTAGCGCTTCTTGGCCGCCGAGGCCAGCGCGGCCTCCAGCGCGTCGAAGATCACGTCGCGCGGCACGCCCTTCTCGTTGGCGACCGCATCCACTACCAGAAGAAGTTCCTTGCTCATCTATTTACTCCGCGTGCGGCTTGCCGGCCGCCGGCTTGTTGGAGGGTTGCTTGCCAATGCTCTTGCCCGTGCCGTGGCCGGGCTTGCCTTTCGAAGGCGAATGCTTGGTGGGCGCCAGGCCCAGCGCGGCCCAGTCGGGGACCAGCCGCGCCTTGTCGATGTTGTCGGCGGCCACCACGAACTCGGCGCTGTCCAGGCCGAACACGACCATGCCGTCCTCGACCCGCAGGATCGTGCCCTGCAGCCGGCGGCGGCCGTCCTGCGGCAGCTTCAGCCCGACCTTGGCCTGCTCGCCGAGGAAGCGGGCGAAATGCGCCGGGGTGAACAGCGGCCGGTCCAGGCCCGGCGAGGACACCTCGAGGGTGTAGTTGCCGGAGATCGGGTCGGCCACGTCCAGCTGCGCCGAAACCTCGCGGCTGACCGCCTCGCAGTCCTCGATGGTGACGGTGCGCGCATCGCCCTCGGCGGACGGCACGTCGATGTACAGGCGCAGGGTCGCGCCGCCGGGCGCCGGCAGGTACTCGATGCCGAGCAGTTCCAGGCCCAGCGACTCGACGGTCGGGCCCAGCAGCTGGGTGATTTCGCTGTGCTTGTCGCTCATTGCGGCGGCTACTCGAACGCAGGAACGGAACGGCGGGACATGCTTCGGGAAAAAACCGGACCCCGGAAACGACAAAGGGCCCGCTTGGGCCCCGTGTCCGACAGGAGGCCCGCCTGGGCTTCCCATCCGATGATGCTGGAATCGGCGCAACGGCGGGAACATGCGCCGTTGCAAGCCCAGGCTTTGCGGTTGCCGCCTGCCCACCAACACCGGGAAGACGGAACCGCGAAACGTGGTAGCGGGGGCAGGATTTGAACCTGCGACCTTCGGGTTATGAGCCCGACGAGCTGCCAGACTGCTCCACCCCGCAGCAGAGGCGGAATTATGGCGATCGGCGTGGCCTATTGCAAGCCTTAGGGGGCTCTTGGCCTGAATCGTACCGATCCGGCTGGGAACCCCTTGGCCCCTTTATACGGGGCGCCGTCCCGTTGGGGCTCGAAGCAAGCTAAAGCGGTGGCTTCGGACGGGGTAGTCGCGGCTTGCGGCTTGGAGCAAGGGCGCTGGCTTCGGAGGGGGTAGTCGCGGCTCACGGCTTGAAGCAAGGGCGCTGGCTTCGGAGGGGGTAGTCGCGGCTCACGGCTTGAAGCAAGGGCGCTGGCTTCAGAGGGGGTAGTCGCGGCTCACGGCTTGGAGCAAGGGCGCTGGCTTCGGAGGGGGCCATCGTGCCCAGAGGGGATGGCGCATCGCTCCGCTCCGGCGTCCTGCCTCCGAGTCGCGACCGCAGCACATCCATGTGCTGCTTGCGCCATCCCCTCTGGGCACGACGGCCTCGGGAGCTTTGAGGACGTGGCTTCGATTGGTGGAGCAACAGCAACCGCAAAAGCACCCCTCCCCGGCCCTCCCCTTCGCCTGCGGCGAAAGGGAGGGGGTAAACCCATGAAGGCGCCGCCTTCTGTAGGAGCGGGCATGACCGCGACACGGGCGTCGGAATCATGAGGGCGTCGCCTGGGCCGACGGCGTCGGGTCGCGGTCATGCCCGCTCCTACAGAAAGCCGTGCGCTGCTAATCGTCTGTGAACGGAGCCACGACCTGGAAGCTCCCGAAGACGTGGCGGGCCGGGAGTATTGCGGCAGCGGCCAGGGATGGCCGCGTCGGCGAGTCGGCACAGGGATGTGCCGTCGAGACGACCGCAATACTCCCGGCCTGCCACGGCTCAGCACGAAGCTGACCACACCCGGCGCTTTTGACCCTGCCGTTGCGGTTGCCGTAATGACGGTCGTGCAAAAGAAGAACCCCCGATGCTCTGGCACCGGGGGCTTCCCTGGATCGCCTGGATGTCTCGTGCCGACCCTGAGGCCGACACTGGAATCACATGAATGCGCGCTGGCACCACGCCAGGATCGGATTCAGGCCCAGCGGCAGCACCAGCAGCGCCAGCGAGTTCACGCCCAGGACGATGCCCAGCACGCGGTCGTTGTGCGCCGGCAGCGGCGCGCCGACCGGCTCGTCGAAGTACATCACCTTGATCACGCGCAGGTAGTAGAACGCGCCGACCACCGCGCAGGCCACGCCCAGCAGCGCCAGCCACAGCATCCCGCCCTGCACCGCCGCGCCGAGCACCGCCAGCTTGGTCCAGAAGCCCAGGAACGGCGGCACGCCGGCCAGCGAGGCCATGATGCAGAGGACCAGGCCCGCCATCCACGGGTTGCGCGCGTTCAGGCCCTTGAAGTCGTCGATGTTCTCGGCCTCGAAGCCCTGCCGCGACAGCGCGATGATCGCGCCGAAGGCCGCGGTCGACATCAGCGCGTAGGCGATCGCGTAGAACAGCGCCGCCGCGTAGCCGCGCTCGTCGCCGCCGGCCAGGCCCATCAGCAGGAAGCCGATGTGCGAAACGGTCGAGTACGCCAGCATGCGCTTGAGATTGGACTGGGCGATGGCCATCAGGTTGCCGACCACCAGCGAGATCGCGGCCAGGCCGGCCAGCAGCCACTTCCATTCGTCAGCCAGCGGGCCCACGCCCGTTTCCAGCAGGCGCCAGGCCATGCCGAAGGCGGCCAGCTTGGGCGCCGAACTGACGAACAGCGCGACCGGCGCGGTGGCGCCCTGGTACACGTCCGGCAGCCACATGTGGAACGGCGCGGCGCCGAGCTTGAACGCCACGCCGGCGACCATGAACACCGTGCCGGTCAGCAGCAAGGTGCGCTCGTCTGAGGTGGCGATGGCGGCGTTGATCGCGTCCAGGTGCAGGGTGCCGGTGGCGCCGTAGAGCAGCGACATGCCGTACAGCAGCAGGCCCGAAGCCAGCGAGCCGAGCACGATGTACTTCATCGCCGCCTCGGTGGCCTTGCCGTTGTCGCGGTCGGCGGCGACCAGCGCGTAGGAGCACAGCGCCAGCAGTTCCAGGCCCAGGTAGACCATGACCAGGCTGCCGGCCGAGACCAGCATCATCATGCCGGCGGTGGCGAACAGCACCAGCACCGGGATCTCGCCCTGGTACAGCTTGCGCTCGCGCAGGTAGCTCCAGCCATAGACCAGGGTTAGGCCGCTCATCAGCACGATCGCCAGCTTCATCACGTCGGCGGCGGTATCGCGCACGAACATGCCGTTGAACACCGTGCCCTGCCCGCCCGTGCCGGTGGCCAGCATCGCCAGCACCACCACCAGGATCAGCACCGACAGGAAGTGGGTCCAGACCTTGTGCCGGGCCTCGATGAACAGGTCGGCGATCAGCAGGGTGAAGGCGCCGCCGATCAGCACCAGCTCCGGCAGCAGCGGCAGCAGGTCGGCGGCGGTCGGCATGGCAGAGGGGATGGTCATCTTCGGGAAATCCTTACAGCTTGCTGGTGGCGATCTGGATCGCCAGTTGCGCGATCGACGGCTCCATCAGGTCGGTCAGCGGCTTGGGCCACACGCCCAGCAGCAGCACGCCGGCGGCGAACACGCCCAGGACCAGCGTCTCGCGGGTGTCGAGGTCCTTCATCTCGGCCACGTGCGCATTGCCGACCTCGCCGAAGAACACCCGCTTGTAGAGCCACAGGGTGTAGGCGGCGGTGATCACCAGGGTGGTAGCGGCCAGGAACGCGATGACCGGGTGCTTCTGGAAGCTGGCCAGGATCACCATGAACTCGCCGACGAAGCCGCTGGTACCCGGCAGGCCCGCGTTGGCCATGAAGAACAGCATGGCGAAGGCGGCGAACCACGGCATCACGTTGGCCACGCCGCCGTAGTCGGAGATGCGGCGGCTGTGCATGCGGTCATAGAGGACGCCGATGCAGGTGAACATCGCGCCGGAGACGAAGCCGTGCGAGACCATCTGCACCATCGCGCCCTGCAGGCCCAGCCGCGCCGCGTCGAGCGAGCCGAAGTCGCGGACCAGGGTGAAGACGATGAAGGTGCCCAGGGTGACGAAGCCCATGTGTGCGACCGATGAGTACGCGACCAGCTTCTTCATGTCGTCCTGGACCAGCGCGACCAGGCCGACGTAGACCACCGCGATCAGCGACAGCGCGATCACCAGCCAGGCCCACTCGTGGCCGGCGTCCGGGGTGATCGGCAGGTTGAAGCGCAGGAAGCCGTAGCCGCCGATCTTCAGCGCGATCGCCGCCAGGATCACCGAACCGGCGGTCGGCGCCTCCACGTGCGCGTCAGGCAACCAGGTGTGGACCGGGAACATCGGCACCTTGACCGCGAAGGCGATCATGAAGGCGAAGAAGATCCAGGTCTGTTCCCTGGCCGTGAGCGGCAGCGCGTACAGGTCGGCGAGCTGGAAGCTGCCGCCCTTGATGTACAGGTAGACCAGCGCCACCAGCATCAGCACCGAGCCGAGGAAGGTGTACAGGAAGAACTTCATCGCCGCGTAGATGCGGCGCGGCCCGCCCCAGACGCCGATGATCAGGAACATCGGGATCAGCATCGCCTCGAAGAACACGTAGAACAGGATCGCGTCGGTGGCGGCGAAGATGCCGACGGTCACGCCCTGCAGGATCAGGAACGAGGCCACGTACTGGTGCACGCGCTTGTTGACCACGCCCCAGGCGCCGATCAGCGCGAGCAGGCCGACCAGGGTGGTCAGCAGGATCAGCGCGATCGCAATGCCGTCCACGCCCAGGTTGTAGTGGATGCCCCAGGCCGGGATCCAGGCGTGCCGTTCGACGAACTGCATGCCCGGGTCGGCGTAGTCGAAGCCGGTCAGCAGCCGCAGGCTGGCCAGGAAGGTGACCAGGGCCACCGTCACGGAGGCCCAGCGGGCGGCCGACGCGCGCGCCTCGCCCAGGGCGAGGATCAGCGCGCCACCGATGACCGGCAGCCAGATCAGGACACTCAGCAGATGCGTGTTCGCCACGTCTCGTTCTTCCGTGCGGTCATTGCCAGAAACGCATGAGCACGGCCAGAAGTGCGATCAGGCCGATGATCATGGCGAAGGCGTAGTGGTAGAGGTAACCGGATTGGGTGCGGCGCAGCAGGGTCGCCGCCAGGTCGACCACGCGCGCGCTGCCGTTGACGAAGAAGCCGTCGATCACGGTGCTGTCGATCCAGCGCGAGATCCGGCCCAGCTTGACGCCACCGGCGGCGAAGCCGTCGATCCACAGCTTGTCGAAGCCGTACTTCTCCTCGAGGACCCGCACCACCGGCGCGAACGCGCGGCGCGCGCGGCCGGCCAGGTCCGGCTTCCACAGGTACAGCAGCGCCGCCAGCAGGAAGCCGGCCACGGTCAGCCAGAACGCCGGCATCAGCATGCCGTGCAGGGCGTAGGCGACCGGACCGTGCCAGTACTCCTCGCCGACCGCGGCGACGGTGTCGCGCGCAGGATCGATGAAGTCGATGGCACCGGTGAAGTAGGTCACCAGCTGACCCGGGATCGCCGCTTCATGGCGGGCACCCAGCCAGTCGGTGCCGAACAGCATCGGACCGGCGGTGAAGAAGCCGATCAGCACCGACGGAATCGCCAGCAGGATCAGCGGCACGGTCACCACCCAGGGCGATTCATGCGGTTCGTGCGAGCCATGGTGGCCATGGTCGTCGTGGCTGCCATGGCCGTGGTCACCGTCGTCGTGCGCGTGGACCTGCGCCTCGGCGTCGGTATGCGCCGAGGCGCCGTGCGACTGGACGTGCTCGACCTGCGGGTCGCGGAAGCGCTCCCGGCCGTGGAAGGTCAGGAACAGCAGGCGGAAGCTGTAGAAGCTGGTCACGATCACGCCGCCCAGCACCGCCCAGTAGGCATAGTTGGGGATGAACCATGCCCAGCCCGTCGCGCCGTCGACGGCGTGCGCGTGGTGCGCAGCGGCCTCGATGATCGTGTCCTTGGAGTAGAAGCCGGAGAAGAACGGCGTGCCGATCAAGGCCAGGGTGCCGAGCACGCTGGTCCAGTAGGTGATCGGCATGTACTTGCGCAGGCCACCCATCTTGCGCATGTCCTGCTCGTGGTGCATGCCGATGATCACCGAGCCGGCCGCCAGGAACAGCAGTGCCTTGAAGAAGGCGTGGGTCATCAGGTGGTACACCGCGCCGGAATACGCCGACACGCCCAGCGCCACGGTCATGTAGCCCAGCTGCGACAGGGTCGAATAGGCGACCACGCGCTTGATGTCGTTCTGGACGATGCCGATCAGACCCATGAAGAACGCGGTGGTCGCGCCGACGAACAGCACGAAGGCCAGCGCGGCGTCCGAAAGCTCGAACAGCGGCGACATGCGCGCGACCATGAAGATGCCCGCGGTCACCATCGTCGCGGCATGGATCAGCGCCGAGATCGGGGTCGGGCCTTCCATCGAGTCCGGCAGCCAGACGTGCAGCGGCACCTGCGCCGACTTGCCCATCGCGCCGATGAACAGGCATACGCAGATGATCGTGGCCACGCTCCAGGCGTGTCCCTCGAAGATCTGCACGTAGGCACCCCGCAGCTCCGGCGCCTTGGCGAACACGGTGGCGTAGTCCAGGGTGCCGAACCACAGCAGCACGCCGGCGATGCCCAGCAGGAAGCCGAAGTCGCCCACGCGGTTGACCAGGAACGCCTTCATGTTGGCGAACACCGCGCTCGGCCGCTTGAACCAGAAGCCGATCAGCAGGTACGAGACCAGGCCCACCGCTTCCCAGCCGAAGAACAGCTGCAGGAAGTTGTTGCTCATCACCAGCATCAGCATGCTGAAGGTGAACAGCGAGATGTAGCTGAAGAAGCGCTGGTAACCCGGGTCGTCGGCCATGTAGCCGATGGTGTAGATGTGGACCAGCAGCGAGACGAAGGTGACCACCACCATCATCATGGCGCTCAGGCGGTCGACCATGAAGCCGACATGGGCCGAGTAATTGCCCACCTCGAAGAAGGTGTAGACGTTCTGGTTGAACGGCGAGGCGCCGCCGGCCACCAGCTGGTACAGCACCCAGGACGACAGCGCACAGCTGACCGCCACGCCGAGGATCGTCGCGAACTGCGCGCCCTTGCGGCCGACCTGGCGTCCGAACAGACCCGCGATGATGCTGCCCAGCAACGGGGCCAGCACGATCAGCAGCAGGTGGGTTTTGGAGATGATCATGGTGTGCCGTCTGTTCCAGTACGTGCCTGTCGATGCTTCCGGCCGCGCGGACCGGGGTCCGCCGCGGGCGCATGCCGCAACTTCCAAACTTCTGCCGGCGCGCTGCCTTGCCGGGTGGCTGCTTCAAAGCCGAAGCGCCGTGCAATCGTTGGTTCCCCGCCATCCATGGCGGTACCGCGTGGGCTCCGGAGAACCCTGCCCGGCCATCCATGGCCGGGCGTTGAGCCCGATCGAACCAGTGGTTCGATCGGGCTCAGCCCTTGAGCGTATCCACCTCGCCGACGTTGATCGTGCCGCGGGTACGGAACAGCGCGACCAGGATCGCCAGGCCGATGGCCGCCTCCGCGGCGGCCACCGTCAGGATGAAGAACACGAAGATCTGCCCGGCCGCATCGCCCAGCTCGCGCGAGAACGCGATGAAGTTGATGTTGACCGCCAACAGCATCAGCTCGATCGACATCAGCAGGACGATGACGTTCTTCCGGTTGAGGAAGATGCCGGCCATGCTGATGCAGAACAGGACCGCGCCGAGCGCGAGCAGGTGTCCGAGAGTAATGCCGATCATGCCTGGCCCTCCCCTTCCGCCGGCGCGGCGGCCGGCGCCGGCTTCTCCGCCGGCATCGACACCATCCGCAGGCGGTCGCCGGCCTTGACCCGCGACTGCTCGGACGGGTTCTGGGTCTTGATCCCGGTGCGCTTGCGCAGGGTGATCATCACCGCCGCGATCACCGCCACGGTCAGGATCACCGCGGCGAACTCGAACGGCAGGATGAAGTCGGTGAACAGGTAACCGGCCAGCCACTTGGTGTTGGACAGGTCGGCGGCGGCCGAGGCGGCGTTGTCCGGGAACGGCGCGGCGGCGCGGGCCTTCACCCCGATCAGGGCCAGCATCTGCACCAGCATCACCACCGCGACCAGCAGCCCGACCGGCAGGAACTTCACCCAACCCTCGCGCAGGGCGGCCACGTCGATGTCCAGCATCATCACCACGAACAGGAACAGCACCATCACCGCGCCGACGTAGACCAGGATCAGGGCCACGCCGAGGAACTCGGCGCCGACCAGCAGCCACACGCAGGCCACCGAGAAGAAGGTGAGGATCAGGCACAGCACCGCGTTGACCGGGTTGCGCACGCTGATCACGGCGCCGGCGGATACGACCGCGGTGGCGGCGAAGGCGTAGAAGGCGATCTTGATCCAGTCCATCGTGGCCTCAGCGGTAGGCGGCGTCGGCGGCGCGGCGCTCGGCGATCTCCGCCTCCAGGCGGTCGCCGATCGCCAGCAGCTGCGGCTTGGTGACGATGTTCTCGCCGCGCTTCTCGAAGTGGTACTCCAGCACGTGCGTCTCCACGATCGAATCCACCGGGCAGCTTTCCTCGCAGAAGCCGCAGTAGATGCACTTGAACAGGTCGATGTCGTAGCGCGTGGTGCGGCGGGTGCCGTCCTCGCGCCGGGTCGAATCGATGGTGATGGCCAGCGCCGGGCACACCGCCTCGCACAGCTTGCAGGCGATGCAGCGCTCCTCGCCGTTCGGGTAGCGGCGCAGCGCGTGCAGGCCGCGGAAGCGCGGCGACTGCGGGAACTTCTCCATCGGGTACATCAGCGTGTACTTGGGACGGAACAGGTACCGGAAGGTCAGCCCCAGGCCCTGGAGCAGCTCCAGCAGCATCAGGCTCTTGAAGTAGTGGACGACTTTGTTCATCGGTCAGGCGCCCTTCTCGAACACGCCATAGAACACCAGCAGCGCGGTGACCGCGATCCAGGCGATCGTGATCGGTATGAAGACCTTCCAGCCCAGGCGCATGATCTGGTCGTAGCGGTAGCGCGGGAAGCTGGCGCGGAACCAGATGTAGGCGCTGGCGAAGAAGAACACCTTCAGCAGCGTCCACGGCCAGCCGCCCTTCCAGATCCAGTCGATCCACGGCGACACGTCGCCGGTGACCCAGCCCTGGATCGGGCTCAGCCAGCCGCCCATGAAGAAGATCGTGATCAGGAAGCTGACCAGGATCATGTTGGCGTACTCGGCCAGGAAGAACAGCGCGAACGCGGAGCCCGAATACTCGACCATGTGCCCGGCCACGATCTCCGACTCGCCCTCGACCACGTCGAACGGCGCGCGATTGGTCTCGGCCACGCCCGACACCCAGTAGACGACGAACAGCGGCAGCAGCGGCAGCCAGAACCACTCGAAGAAGCCGGCGTTGCCCGACTGCGCCAGCACGATCTCGCTCAGGTTCAGGCTGCCGGCGGCGATCATCACGCCGACCAGGGCGAAGCCCATCGCGATCTCGTAGCTGACCACCTGCGCGGCCGAGCGCATCGCGCCCAGGAACGCGTACTTCGAGTTCGAGGCCCAGCCGGCGATGATCACGCCGTACACGCCCAGCGAGGTCATCGCCAGCAGATACAGCAGGCCAGCATTGGCGTTGGACAGGACCAGCTGGTAGTCGAGCGGAACCACCGCCCAGGCCGCGAACGCCGGCGCCAGCACGATCAGCGGCGCCAGCAGGTACATGGTCTTGTGCGCGCTGGAAGGCTGGATGACTTCCTTGAACAGCAGCTTGAACACGTCGGCGAAGGCCTGGAAGATGCCCATGCCCACGTACATCGGCCCGTGGCGCACGTGCATCCAGCCGATCAGCTTGCGTTCCCAGACCACGTAGAACGCCACCGAGATGATCACCGGCATGGCGATCGCCAGGATCTTGAGCACGATCCAGATCGCCGGGCCGAGCTCGCCCAGCCCGAAGAACCATTCGCGCAGCGGGGCGACCGCGTTGATCAGCAGCTCGTTCATGCCTTCACCACCTCGACCCGGCCCGCGCCCAGCGGCGCGGTGGCGCCGTGGCCGCCCTCGATCCATGCCACGCCCGCCGCGACGCGGTCGTCCACTTCCACCGGCAGCGTCGCCGTGCCGCTGGCGCCCCTGACCTTGGCCACCGTGCCGCCGGCCAGGCCGGCGACGCCGGCATCGGCCGGGTTCAGCACGATGCGCGCCTCGACGTTGAGCGGATGCGCCTGCAAGGCAGGCGCGCGGCGGACCACCGCATCGGTGCGGTAGATCGCCGGGACCAGGGCCAGCTCGAGCCCGCCCGTGCCGGCGTTGCCGGCGCGGCCGGCGCTGACATCGACCCGGTGCCCGCCCTCCAGCAGCGCGCGCGCGCCGGCCAGGTCGGTGAACTCGAAGCCCGGCAGGCCCAGTTCGCCGCCCAGCGCGCGCAGCACGCGCCAGCCCTCGCGGGCCTGGCCCGGCAGCTTGCCGCCGGCGTGCGCGGCCTGCTCGATGCCGTCCAGGTTGGTCAGCGTCGCCTCGATTTCCGGCAGCGCGCCGACCGGCAGGATCACGTCGGCCACCGCGCGGGTGGACTCGCAGGCAAAGTGGCTGAAGGCCACCACCTGCGCCGCGTTCAGCGCCTTCAGCGCAGCAGCGGTGTCGGCGAAGTCCAGGCCAGGTTCGATGCCGTACAGCAGGTAGGCGGCGCGTGGCTCGGCGAACATCCCGACCACGTCGCGCGCGGCCGGCAGCACGCCCGCACGGGCCAGGCCCACGGCATTGGCGCCCTGCGGGATCCGGCACAGCGAGGCGCCGGTGGCGGTCACGAACTCGCGCGCGGCGGCGCGGATCGCGGCCGCCTGCGGATGGTTCTCGGCGATCGCGCCGACGATCACCACCGCGCGGGTCGCGTCCTTGGCCGCTTCGCGCAGCGCGGCGTCGCCCAGCGCTTCGGCGAAGCGCGACGGCGGCACGATGGCCTTGCCGGCCAGGTCGAAGGTGAAATCGAAGTCCACCGGGTTGACCGCGTGGATGCGCGCATTTCGCTTGACCTGGGCCTGGCGCAGGCGCGCGTGCAGCAGCGGCAGTTCATGGCGCAGGTTCGTGCCGACCAGCACGATCACGTCGGCCTGGCCGACCTCGGCCAGCGGCAATGCGAACGGCTCGGCCACAGCGGCGTCGGAGAAGTCGCGCGCGGCGATGCGGTGGTCGACATTGCCACTGCCCAGTTCCCGGGCCAGCAACGCCAGCAGGCCGCCCTCCTCGTTCGAGGTCGACGGATGGGCGAGCACGCCCAGCGCGTCGCCCGGGTTCGCGCGCAGGATCTCGGTCGCCGCGGCCAGGCCCTCGGCCCAGGAGACCTCGCGCCACTGCCCGTCCACCTTGCGCAGCGGCGCGGTGGCGCGGTCGGCGGCGGACAGGCCCTGGTGTGAGTAGCGGTCGCGGTCGGACAGCCAGCACTCGTTGACCGCCTCGTTGTCGCGCGGCACGGTGCGCAGCACTTCGCCGCGGCGCACGTGCAGGTGCAGGTTGGAACCCATCGCGTCGTGGTAGCCGAGCGATTCCTTCGCGGTCAGCTCCCAAGGGCGGGCGCGGAACTGGAACACCTTGTTGGTCAGCGCGCCCACCGGGCACACGTCGATGACGTTGCCGGACAGCTCGGTGGTCAGCGGCTTGCCGTCGTAGGTGCCGATCTGCAGGTTCTCGCCGCGGTACATGCCGCCCAGCTCGTAGGTGCCCGCGATCTCGCCGGTGAAGCGGATGCAACGGGTGCACTGGATGCAGCGGGTCATCTCGGTGGCGACCAGCGGGCCGATGTCCTCGTCCGGCACCACGCGCTTGCGCTCGACGTAGCGGCTGACCGAACGGCCGTAGCCGAGCGAGACGTCCTGCAGCTCGCACTCGCCGCCCTGGTCGCAGATCGGGCAGTCGAGCGGGTGATTGATCAGCAGGAACTCCATCACGTTCCGCTGCGCCTTCAGCGCCTTCTCGTTGCGGGTGAAGACCTTCAGGCCGTCCATCACCGGGGTGGCGCAGGCCGGCGACGGCTTCGGTGCCGAGCGCCCGCCGACCTCGGTGTCGACCAGGCACATGCGGCAATTGGCCGCCACGGCGAGCTTGTCGTGGTAGCAGAAGCGCGGGATCGGGATGCCGGCCTTGTCGGCGGCATGGATGATCATCGAGCCCTTGGGCGCGGCCAGCTCAACCCCGTCGATGAAGACGGTGACGTGGTCGGGCGGCAGGTTCGGATTGACGGGCTGCGCGCTCACGCGGCCACCTCCAGGCTGGAGCGCACCACGGTCCCGTCGCGCTCGTCGTCGACCAGGAAGCGGCCGTTGACGATCGCGTACTCGAACTCGTGCCAGTAGTGGCGCAGGAAGCCCTGCACCGGCCACGCCGCGGCCTCGCCGAAGGCGCAGATGGTGTGGCCCTCGATCTGGCCGGCGGCCGCGCGCAAGGTGTGCAGGTCTTCCAGGGTGGCCTTGTGCTCGGCTACCCGGGTCAGCATGCGGTACATCCAGCCGGTGCCCTCGCGGCACGGCGTGCACTGGCCGCAGCTTTCCTTGAAGTAGAAGCGGGCGATGCGCTGGCAGGCGCGGACCATGCAGGTGGTGTCGTCCATGACCACGACCGCGCCCGAACCCAGGCCGGAACCGGCCTTCTGGATCGCGTCGTAGTCCATGGTCAGGCCCATCATGGTCTCGCCCGGCAGCACCGGCATCGACGAGCCGCCCGGGATCACGCCCTTGATCTTCCTGCCCTCGCGCATGCCGCCACACAGCTCCAGCAACTCGGCGAACGGCGTGCCCAGGCGGATCTCGTGGTTGCCCGGGCGGGCGACGTGGCCGGAGACCGAGAAGATCTTGCAGCCGCCGTTGTTGGGCTTGCCCAGGTTCATGAACCACTCCGGGCCGTTGCGCACGATCGCCGGCACCGAGGCGTAGGTCTCGGTGTTGTTGATCGTGGTCGGCCGGCCGTACAGGCCGAAGTTGGCCGGGAACGGCGGCTTGAACCGAGGCTGGCCCTTCTTGCCTTCCAGCGACTCCATCAGCGCGGTCTCTTCGCCGCAGATGTAGGCGCCCGCACCCAGCGCGTTGTACAGGTCGATGTCCACGCCCGAGCCGAGGATGTCCTTGCCCAGCCAGCCGTTGGCGTAGGCCTCGGCGGTGGCCTCCTCCAGGTGCTCGAACGGCTCGTGGTGGAACTCGCCGCGCAGGTAGTTGTAGCCCACGGTCGAACCGGTGGCGTAGCAGGCGATGGCCATGCCCTCGATCACCGAGTGCGGGTTGTAGCGCAGGATGTCGCGGTCCTTGGCGGTGCCCGGCTCGGACTCGTCCGAATTGCAGAGGATGTACTTCTGCATGTCGCCCTTGGGCATGAAGCTCCACTTCAGGCCGGTCGGGAAGCCAGCGCCGCCGCGGCCGCGCAGGCCCGACGCCTTGACCATCTCGACCACGTCGGCCGGCGGGATCTTCTCGGTCAGGATCCTGCGCAGCGCCTGGTAGCCGCCGGTCTTGAGGTAGTTCTCGTACGACCACGGCTTGTCGAAGTGCAGCGTCGTGTAGACCGCCTGGTGCTCCTTCGGGGCCGGGCCGACCGGGCCGTAGCCCTCGGACACCTTGGGGGTGTGGTGCGCCATCTGGGGTGGCCTCACTTCAGTCCGTCGAGCAGCTCGTCCACCTTCTCGGCGGTGAGCTTCTCGTGGTAATGGCCGTTGATCACGACCACCGGGGCACCGCAGCAGGCGGCCACGCACTCTTCCTCGCGCTTGAGGTAGACGCGGCCGTCGGCGGTCGATTCGCCCAGCTTGCAGCCGAGCTTCTTCTCCGCGTGCGCGACCAGCTGCTCGGCGCCGTTGAGCCAGCAGCTGATGTTGGTGCAGAAGGCGACATTGTTGCGGCCGACCTGCTGGGTCTCGAACATCGAATAGAAGGTGGCGACCTCGTAGGCCCACACCGGCGGCAGCTCCAGGTACTTGGCCACGCCGGCGATCAACTCGTCGGTCAGCCAGCCGCCGTTCTGTTCCTGGGCCGCGTGCAGCCCTTGCAGCACCGCCGACCGCTTGCGGTCGGGCGGGAACTTGGTCAGCCAGTGGTCGATGTGCGCGCGGGTGTCGGCGCTCAGGACGACCATCGGGTCGACGTGGCGCGCGTTCTCGAAATTACCGGTGGCCTTCATCGATCCACCTCACCAAACACAAGGTCATAAGTACCGATCATTGCCACCACGTCGGCCAGCATGTGGCCGCGCACGATCTCGTCCATCGAGGACAGGTGCGCGAAGCCCGGGGCGCGCAGGTGCACGCGGAACGGCTTGTTGGCGCCGTCGGAGACCAGGTAGCAGCCGAACTCGCCCTTGGGCGCCTCGACCGCGGCGTAGGTCTCGCCGGCCGGCACGCAATAGCCTTCGGAGAACAGCTTGAAGTGGTGGATCAGCGCTTCCATGTCGTCCTTCATCTCCTCGCGCTTGGGAGGGGCGACCTTGAAGTTCTGGACCATGACCGGGCCGGGATTGGCCTTCAGCCACTGCACGCACTGGGCGATGATCCGGTTGGACTGGCGCATCTCGGCGATGCGGACCAGGTAGCGGTCGTAGCAGTCGCCTTCCTTGCCCACCGGGATGTCGAAGTCCACCGCGTCGTACTTGGCATAGGGCTGCTTCTTGCGCAGGTCCCACTCGATGCCCGAGCCGCGCAGCATCGCGCCGGTCATGCCCCAGGCGCGGGCCTGCTCCGGGGTGACCACGCCGATGCCGACGGTGCGCTGCTTCCAGATGCGGTTGTCGGTGAGCAGGGTCTCGTACTCGTCGACGCGCTTGGGGAAGTCGCGGGTGAAGTGCTCCAGGTAGTCGAGCAGCGAGCCCTCGCGCGCCTCGTTGAAGCGCTTGAGCTTGGCGCCCTTGTGCCAGGGCGACTCCTTGTACTTGGGCATCTGCCCGGGCAGGTCGCGGTAGACGCCGCCGGGGCGGTAGTAGGTCGCGTGCATGCGCGCGCCGCTGACCGCCTCGTAGCAGTCCATCAGCTCCTCGCGCTCGCGGAACGCGTACAGGAATACCGCCATCGCGCCCAGGTCCAGCGCGTTGGAGCCGAGCCACATCAGGTGGTTCAGGATCCGGGTGATCTCGTCGAACATGGTGCGGATGTACTGCGCCCGCTCCGGCGCCTCGATCCCGAGCAGGGTCTCGATCGCGCGCACGTAGGCGTGCTCGTTGCACATCATCGACACGTAGTCGAGCCGGTCCATGTAGCCGATCGACTGGTTGAAGGGCTTGGACTCGGCCAGCTTCTCGGTGCCCCGGTGCAGCAGGCCCACGTGCGGGTCGGCGCGGACGATGGTCTCGCCGTCCATCTCCAGGATCAGGCGCAACACGCCGTGCGCGGCCGGGTGCTGCGGGCCGAAGTTCATCGTGTAGTTGCGGATCTCCTGCCGGGGAACCTCGGCGGGAGCGGCGGCGGCGGGCCGCGGGGCGTCGTCGTGCATCTGGGCGCTCACTTGGCGGCCTCCCGCTGCGCGGTCTCGCCGGCCGCGGTCTGGTAGCGCGAGTCGTCGCGGATCACCCGCGGCACACCCACGCGCGGCTCGACCGAGGTGACCGGCTCGTACACCACGCGCTTGCGTTCCTCGTCGTAGCGCACTTCGACGTTTCCGATCAGCGGGAAGTCCTTGCGGAACGGGTGGCCGACGAAGCCGTAGTCGGTCAGGATCCGGCGCAGGTCCGGATGGCCCTCGAAGACGATGCCGTACAGGTCGAACGCTTCGCGCTCGAACCAGTTGGCGCCCGGCCACAGGCCGGTCACCGACGGCACCACCGGCAGCGCGTCGTCGGGCGCGAAGCAGCGCACGCGCAGGCGCTGGTTGTTGGCGTAGGACAGCAGGTGCAGGACTGCGGCGAAGCGGTGCTGCGGCGCGACCACCGGAGTGATCCGGCCGTCCTCCTCCTGGCTGGGCCGCTCGCCCCAGCCGAAGCGGCCGGTGCCCTTGCCTTCCACGCCGCGGCTGAAGCCGCCGGAGGACACGCCCTCGGTGTCCCACTCGTCGCTGCCGTAGCCCATGTAGTCGACGCCGCTGACCGCGACCAGCTGCTCGAAGCCGAACTCGTCGCGCAGCGCGCGGCAGGTGTCCAGCCAGTCCTGGGCGGCGGCCTCGAGGGTGGTCTCGCCACGGGGTTCGGCCACGGTCACCACCGCGGCCGGGAAACGGTCGCGCAGGCGTTGGGCGAAGGAGGCAGCTGGCTCGGCCATGGGGCTTGGCGTATCCGGAGGGTGCTTGGAGGGGGTCAGCGGTCGATCGTGTTCTTTTTCGCGACGGTCTGCGTGCGCCAGATCTTCTTCTGCAGCTGCAGGATGCCGTAGACCAGCGCCTCGGCCGTGGGCGGGCAGCCCGGCACGTAGATGTCCACCGGCACGATCCGGTCGCAGCCGCGCACCACCGAGTAGGAGTAGTGGTAGTAGCCGCCGCCGTTGGCGCAGCTGCCCATCGATATCACCCACTTCGGGTCGGGCATCTGGTCGTAGACCTTGCGCAGCGCCGGGGCCATCTTGTTGACCAGGGTGCCGGCCACGATCATCACGTCGGACTGGCGCGGCGACGGCCGGAACACGACACCGTAGCGGTCCAGGTCCAGGCGCGCGGCGCCGGCGTGCATCATCTCCACCGCGCAGCAGGCCAGGCCGAAGGTCATCGGCCACATCGAACCGGTACGGGCCCAGTTCATCAGCGCGTCGACGCTGGTGGTGACGTAGCCCTTCTCCAGCAGCGGATTGTCGCCCTCGGGGCGCAGGATGTCGTCAACCCGCCCTTCCGGGATCGGATTGGTCATCAGGCGATCGATGGTTTGGATCACTCCCATTCGAGCGCTCCCTTCTTCCAGACGTAGACGAAGCCGAGGAACAGCATCCCGACGAACAGGCCCATGGTGACCAGCGCGCGCGGCCCCAGTTCCTGGAACACGAGGGTCCACGGCACGATGAAGATGATTTCCAGGTCGAAGACGATGAACTGGATGGCGATCAGGTAGTAGCGCACGTCGAACTTCATGCGCGCGTCCTCGAAGGCCTCGAAGCCGCACTCGTAGGGTGACAGCTTCTCCAGGGTCGGACGGCGCGGGCCGAGCACGCGACCAACGATGATCAGCGCGATGCCGATCCCGGTGGCCACGATCAGGAACAACAGGGTCGGCAGGTATTGGGCCAGCACGTGCGGTTCTCTCTTGCCTCTGCCCGGCGCGCCGGGCTTGGGTCCGTTTCCGCGAAGGCCGCGGAGCGCCTGTTGCGTCCTCGCCGCCGGGGGTCCGGCGATGCCGCGGACGGGCGCATGTGCCGGTGTCCGCTGCGATTGTGCACAGCAGCGGAATTGTAGCGGGTGCCCCGTTCGGGAGTAAACGCTTGCAACCCTGCCGCAGCGCCGCAGAAAGCAAGAAAAAAGCCCGCTTCGCGCGGGCCTTGGCCTTGCCGCCTCCGGCACGCATGGCGCGCCGGCTTTCACATGTGGTGCCCAAGAGGGGACTCGAACCCCTACGACTCTCGTCGCTACCACCTCAAGGTAGTGCGTCTACCAATTCCGCCACCTGGGCAATGAAACCGTGCGCCGGCCGCGCGGCGCGGCGCATTGTACGCCTTACTGCGCGGGCGGCGCAGCCTCGGTCGGCTGCGGCGCCGGAACCGAGCTGTCGGCCGGCGCGGGCGCCGGAGCCGCCGGGGTGGCGGCCGGCACCTCGGCCGGAGCGGCCGGCAGCGCCGGCATCTCGCCCGGCGCCGGGGCGCCGCCCTGGACCGGCGCGGGCTGCTCGTTCATCAGGCTCGGCGCGGCCTGGACGGTCGGACGCGCGCTGTGGGTCGCGTACCAGGCCATGAACAGGCTGATGCCGAAGAACACCACGGCCAGCCACTTGGTGCTCTTGGACAGGAAGTTGGACGCGCCACGGGCGCCGAACACCGTGCCCGAGGCGCCCGCCCCGAAGCCGGACCCGGC
Organism: Pseudoxanthomonas suwonensis; assembly: GCF_000972865.1. Taxonomy (NCBI): domain Bacteria; kingdom Pseudomonadati; phylum Pseudomonadota; class Gammaproteobacteria; order Lysobacterales; family Lysobacteraceae; genus Pseudoxanthomonas; species Pseudoxanthomonas suwonensis. Next base: position 3,402,808 of record NZ_CP011144.1, on the reverse strand, counting down.
CGCGGCGCCGGCGCCGCGCTGGAGCAGGATCAGCGCGATCATCGCGATCGCCACCAGCACGTACACCACATTGAGGATCGTCATCAGCATCGTCTGTTGCTCTTGTCTTCTCGGCCCGTACTATTGCCCTGAAGCGAAGCCTAGGGGGCCGGCGAGGCCGCCCGGGCGATGGCCAGGAAATCCGCGGCCACCAGCGAGGCGCCGCCAATCAGCCCGCCGTCCACGTCCGGCTGCGCACAGAGCGCGGCGGCGTTGTCGGGCTTCACGCTGCCGCCGTACAGGATCGGCAGGGAATCGGCGATTCTAGCATCGTGCGCGGCGATCTGGCGACGGATGAAGGCGTGCACGGCCTGGGCCTGGTCCGGGCTGGCGGTGCGGCCGGTGCCGATCGCCCAGACCGGCTCGTAGGCCACCACCGCGTCGGCGAAGGCCGCCACCCCCACCCGTTCCAGCACCGGCCGCAGCTGCCCGGCGACCACATCCTCGGTCAGCCCGGCCTCGCGCTGGGCCAGGCCCTCGCCCACGCACAGGATCGGCCGCAGCCCGGCCCGGACCGCGGCCTGGAACTTCAGCGCCACCAGTTCGCTGCTCTCGCCGTGGTACTGGCGCCGCTCCGAGTGGCCGACCAGGCCGTATTGGGCGCCGACGTCGACCAGCATCCGGGCCGAGACCTCGCCGGTGTAGGCGCCCTCCTCGTTGCTGCTCACGTCCTGGGCACCGAAGGCCAGCGGCGTGTCCTCGAAGTCCTCGATCAGGTCGCCCAGGTAGGGCAGCGGCGGCAGGACCACCAGTTCCACTCCCGGCACCGGCGCCCCGTCGGCGATCCCGCCGACCAGCGAGGTGGCGAAGGCCCGGGTGCCGTGCAGCTTCCAGTTGCCCGCGACGATCCTGCGACGCATGTCCGACTCCGATTGGCTGGTGGTGCGCGGAAGGATAGCGTGCCCGGCCGCCCGTCCCGCGCGCGTGGCGCGGGGCACGCGGCCGGACCACGGCGGATCACTTCAGCTTGATCTCGCGCAGCCGCTCCTCCAGGTAGCCCTGGGCGGTGATCGGCTCGGGATAGCGGCTGGGGTTGTCGGCGGTGACCGTGGACGGCAGCACGTCGATCAGGAAATCCGGGTTCGGGTGCAGGAAGAACGGCACCGAATAACGCGGCTTGCGCGCCTCCGCGGCCGGCGGATTGACCACGCGGTGGGTGGTCGACGGGTACACGTGGTTGGTCAGGCGCTGCAGCATGTCGCCGATGTTGACCACGATGGTGTCGGCGTCGGCGGTGAACGGCACCCACTCCCCCTTGCGCGACAGCACTTCCAGGCCCGAGGCACTGGCACCGACCAGCAGCGTGATCAGGTTGATGTCCTCGTGCGCGCCGGCGCGCACGTTGGGGATGTCGTCGGCGGTGATCGGCGGATAGTGGATCGGGCGCAGGATCGAGTTGCCGAAGTCGGTCTTGTCGGCGAACCAGTCCTCCGCCAGGCCGATGTGCAGTGCCAGCGCCGACAGCACCCGCGAGCCGAGCCGGTCCAGCGCCTGGTACAGGCCGTAGCCGTGCTCGCGGAAGCCGGGGACCTCCTCCGGCCACAGGTTCGGCGGCATCACCTCGCGGTACTTCGAGTCGTCCGGGATCTCGCGGCCGATGTGCCAGAACTCCTTGAGGTCGAAGTGCTGGGCGCCCTTGGCGGTCTCCACGCCGAACGGGGTGTAGCCGCGCGCGCCGCCGCCGCCGGGCACGTGGTACTTCTTCTTGGTCTCTTCCGGCAGGGCGAAGAAGCGCTTGAACACGTCGTAGGCCGCGTCGATCTCGGCCTGCGGGATGCCATGGTTGCGGATGCCGGCGAAGCCCCACTCGCGGTAGGCCGCGCCCAGCTCGGCGACGAACGCGTCGCGGTCGCTCTCAAAGCGGTTGATGTCGAGGGTGGGAATGCGTGCAGCCATCTTGCGTGCTCCGGGGAATCGTGGGCGGCGATTCGACCACGCCGCGCCTCAAGGGTTCTTGATCGTGATCAGGCCGCGGCGGCCTGGCGCACGGCGGCGGCCAGCCGGTCCAGGGTGTCCTGCATCAGCGCGGCGTCGTCGGCTTCGACCGTGACCCGCACCACCGGCTCGGTGCCGGACGGGCGCAGGAAAGCACGGCCCCTGCCCTGCACCGCGGCCTGGGCGTCATGCAGCGCCCCGCGCACGCCGTCGGCCTCCACGGTTGTCTTGGCCGAGGCGCCGTCCAGGCGCACGTTGATCGTCTTCTGCGGCACCATCGCCAGCCCGTCCAGCGCCTGGCGCAGGCTGCGGCCGGACCGGCGCAGCACGTCCAGCACCTGCAGCGCGCTGACGATGGCGTCGCCGGTGGTGGCGCGGTCCAGGCACAACAGGTGGCCGGAGGCCTCGCCGCCAAGCACGCCATCGCCCTCGACCAGCGCCTGGTGCACGTAGCGGTCACCCACTTTCGCCCGCTGGAACGGGATCCCGGCCTCGGCCAGCGCCTGCTCCAGCCCGTAGTTGGTCATCAGCGTGCCGACCACCGGCCCGCGCAGGCGGCCACTGGCCTGCCAGGCCCGGGCCAGCACGTACAGCAGGCCGTCGCCGTCGACCGGGTTGCCCTGGTCGTCGGCCATAAGCACCCGGTCGCCGTCGCCGTCGAAGGCGATTCCCAGGTCGGCGCCGGCCTCGCGGACCTTGGCGGCGAGGTTGTCGATGTGCATCGAGCCGACCCCGGCGTTGATGTTCAGGCCGTCGGGCGCGGCACCTATCGCCACCACGTCCGCGCCCAGTTCGCGGAACAGCAGCGGGGCGATGTGGTAGGTCGCGCCATGGGCGCAGTCCAGCACCACCTTGAGCCCGCGCAGGTCGAAGCCGCGTGGGACCGAGGACTTGCAGAACTCGATGTAGCGGCCGACCGCGTCACGCGCGCGCACCGCCTTGCCCAGCCTTTCGGAATCGACCGTGGCGAAATCGCCGTCCAGCGCCGCCTCGATCGCCAGCTCGGTGGCGTCGTCCAGCTTCTCGCCCTGCGCCGAGAAGAACTTGATGCCGTTGTCGTAGTGCGGGTTGTGCGAGGCGCTGATGACGATGCCTGCGTCCGCCCCCAGGGTGCGGGTGAGGAACGCCACCGCCGGGGTCGGCATCGGCCCGAGCAACTGCACGTCCACGCCGGCGGCGACCAGCCCGGCCTCCAGCGCCGACTCGAACATGTAGCCGGAGATGCGGGTGTCCTTGCCGATCACCACGGTGCGCCGGCCCGGCCGCCCGGCAGCCAGCACCCGGCCCAGGGCGTTGCCCAGGCGCAGCACGAAGTCGGCCGAGATGGCGCCCTCGCCGACCCGGCCGCGGATGCCGTCGGTACCGAAATAACGCCGGGCGCCGCTCATGCCGCGTCCAGGGTGTCGCTGTCTTCCGGCCGCGGCTGGCGGGTCATCATCGCCAGCAGCTCGGCCAGGCGGTCGCGCAGCTCGCGGCGGTCGCAGATCTGGTCGATCGCGCCGTGCTCGAGCAGGAACTCCGAGCGCTGGAAGCCCTCCGGCAGCTTCTCGCGCACGGTCTGCTCGATCACCCGCGGGCCGGCGAAGCCGATCAGCGCCTCGGGCTCGGCGATGTTCAGGTCGCCGAGCATGGCGAAGCTGGCCGACACGCCGCCGGTGGTCGGGTGGGTCAGCACCGAGACGTAGGGCAGCCCTGCCGCGCGCAGGCGGCCCAGCGCGGCGGAGGTCTTGGCCATCTGCATCAGCGAGAACAGGCTTTCCTGCATGCGCGCGCCGCCGCTGGCGGAGAAGTTGACGAACGGGGCGCCGATCTCCAGCGCCTTCTCGGCGGCCAGGGTGAACTTCTCGCCCACCACCGAGCCCATCGAGCCGCCCATGTAGGCGAAGTCGAACGAGCTGGCCACCAGCGGCCGGCCCTTGAGCAGACCGTGCATCGCGACCAGCGCGTCATACTCGCCGGTGGACTTCTGGGTGGCCTTGATCCGCTCGGCGTACTTCTTCTGGTCCTTGAACTTCAGGACGTCGGTCGGGGCCAGGGTGGCGGCGATCTCGCTGGTGCTGCCCGGGTCGAAGAGCGAGGCCAGCCGGGCGCGGGCGCGGATCGGCATGTGGAAATCGCACTTCGGGCAGACCTCCAGGTTCTCTTCGAGCTCGGGCCGGTACAGCACCGCGCCGCAGCGGTCGCACTTCTCCCACAGGCCCTCGGGGACGCTGCGCTTGCGGTTGGCGGCGTTGTCGGTGCGGATGCCGGAGGGCATCAGTTTGCTGAGCCAGCTCATGCGGAAAGGTCGGTTCCGTTCAGGGGCCGTCGCCGGCCGGAAAAGGGCGACAGTCTAGCTCAGGGACCCGTGGGCGGTGCTGGGGGGCGAAGACGCCTCGTCACGTCTGGCGAGGATCGTGTAGGAGCCGGGTTCAGCCGGCGACACGGGCGTCGGGAATATTAGGAGTCGCCTGTGCCGACGTGGCGTGTCGCCGGCTGAACCCGGCTCCTACACAAGAACCGCGCCCTGTCCGTACCGGGGCGTACGCTAGACTTCGATCCCTTCCCCCGCATCGTCCCGCCCATGAAAGCCTCCACACTGCGCCACGGCATGAACCTGTGGCCGCCGTTCCTGTTCACCGGCATCCACGTGGCGTACATCGCCCCGGACTGGCGCCACGCCCGGGTCGAACTGCGGATGCGGCCGTGGAACCGCAACTACGTAAGGACCCACTTCGGCGGCAGCCTGTTCGCGATGGCCGACCCGTTCTGGATGCTGCTGCTGATGCACCGGCTGGGCCGCGACTACTACGTCTGGGACCAGTCCGGCGCCATCGACTTCATCAAACCCGGGCGCGGCACCGTAGTCACCTCGTTCACGGTCGACGACGCCATCCTGGAGGAGATCCGCGCCGCCACCGCCGACGGCGGCAAGTACCTGCACTGGTTCGAGAACGAAGTGCTCGACGCGGACGGCGAAGTGGTCGCCCGGGTGCGCAAGCAGGTCTACGTGCGGCGCAAGCCGGACCGGCGTCCGGCTCAGGGCGGGGCACCGGCGGCCTGAAGACGGCTGGCCGGCAGTGGCACCGACCAGTTGCCGGCGTGCCCGCCCGGGCCCTCGCGCGGCCGCTCGTGGAGTGCGGTGACGAGCGTACCGGCGACGGCGTCCAGCCGCAGCGGCCGTGCCGGGCTGCGCATCGGCGCCGGCAGCTGCGCCAGCGCCGCTTCGTCGATCTCGCCGTCGCGGCCGCGCAGCCACAGCAGCGCGGCCATCGTGCGCAGGCGGGCATCGGCGTCCTGCAGGCGCAGGCCATAGTCGGCATAGGCCGGCGCGGCGATGTCGGCGAGGATGCAGCCGGCCGCGTTGGAGGCGCAGGCCAGCGACCAGCGCGACGGCGGCGGCGTCGGATCGCGCAACGGGCGGTCCCGTGCGATCAGTTCGCGGGCCTGTGCGCCGCAGTACCAGGCGAACTTCGGCGCGCCGCGCGCGACCGTGCGTTCGGGATCGAACAGCAGCCGCGCCCCCCACTTGGGCCAATCCCGGTCGGCCACCTCGGCCGCGACGGCCGTGGTGACGTGGCTCCGCAGCCCACCGGTGGCGAAGCGGCCTTCCGCCAGCATGGTCCGGCAGACACCGTCCTCCAGCGCGAGCGGCAGCGCGAAGGCAGCGTCGCACCGCGCCGGCAGTGCATGCCCGCGAGGCAGTTCGGCCAGCATCTCGGCCAGAAGGGTCGCGTTGCCCTGGACCAGGGTCGCGCCGATCATGCTGCCGATCAGGCTGTCGCCGGCCTCGACCATCCGGCGCCCCTGCAGCACCCCCGAACAGACGCCGGCCAACGCGGCATCGACGTCCCCGGCGGCGAAGCGCCAGGCGTCGCGCGTGGCCAGCCGGGTCATCGGCTGGTAGGCCGGCAGCGGCGTGTCGAACCGCACCGCGAACGGGTTGCGGAAATGGCCCCAGGCCGCCAGCGCCACCGCGCGGTCCAGCAGCGTGGCATTGCGCTCCAGCAGGGCGGCATAGGCCTGCGGCGCGGCGCGCACGCGCTCCAGGCAGCCTGGCTCGCGCAGCGTGCACCAGGCCGGGTCGTCCTCGCGCGTCGCCACCAGGTCGGGCCAGTCCTCCAGCGCGCTGCGCCATGGCGGCGGCGACCCATCCGGCGCCGGCGGCGTAGCGGCGAAGCGGCGGACGTCCTCGGCCAGCACCCCGGCCTGCTCCGCTTCCGGCACTTGGCGGGCGACGGTGTACAGCGCGGCGAAACCGTCCCGGCCTTCGTTCTCGGGCGGCGCGTCGATCAGCGCCAGCGCCTCGCGCTCGGCGGCGGAAGGCCCCATCGCCCGCGATACCAGCCAGACCGCGACCACGAACAACACCACCGCCAGCAGCGCCAGCGCCAGCCACTTCAGCAACCGCAGCATGTTCCCCCCGCCGTCCCTGCCCCCGGATGCGCCGCCAGCATAACCGCGGCCGGCGCTACAATCGCGCCATGTCCCCCGCCCCCCATGCCTCCCACGCGCCGCCGCGCGCTTCGCTGCAGCGCCTGTTCCTCACCGGCCTGCTGACCCTGCTGCCGATCTGGCTGACCTGGGTCGTGATCAAGTTCGTGTTCGTGCTGCTGTCGAGCATCAGCGCACCGTGGGTGGTGCCGCTGTCCGAAAGCATCGCGGACTCGTTCCCGAACTACATGGGCTGGGGCAAGGCGCTGTGGGTGCAGAACACCATCGCCATGGTCGCCACGCTGCTGGTGATCCTCGGCGTGGGCGTGCTGGCGCGGCGGGTGATCGGCCAGCGCCTGCTCGGCTGGTTCGAGGCGTTCATGGCCCGGGTGCCGCTGGCCAACCTGGTCTACACCAGCGTGCGCAAGCTGCTGGACATCCTGCAGACCAAGCCCGGCAGCACCCAGCGCGTGGTCCTGATCGACTTCCCGCACCGCGACATGAAGGCCATCGGCCTGGTCACCCGGGTGCTGAAGGAGGAAGGCAGCGGCCGCGAACTGGCCGCGGTGTACGTGCCGACCACGCCCAACCCGACCTCCGGCTACCTCGAGGTGGTCCCGGTCGAACTGCTCACGCCGACCGACTGGACCGTCGACCAGGCGATGGGCTTCATCATCTCCGGCGGCGCGGTGGCGCCGGAGACCATGCCGTTCACCCGGGCGGGCGAACGCAAGTGAGCCCGCCGGCCGCGCGCCTGCTCGACGACCGCGCGGTCCGCCTGTTCATCGCCCTGGCGGCGTTCTTCTGCGTCAACGCGACCCTGGCCGAGTTCATCGGGGTCAAGATCTTCGCCCTGGAGGACACCCTGGGCCTGGATCCGTTCGAGTGGAACCTGTTCGGCCAGACCGGCTCGCTGAACTTCACCGCCGGCACGTTGCTGTGGCCGCTGGTGTTCATCATGACCGACACCATCAACGAGTTCTTCGGCCGCCGCGGGGTGCGCTTCATCTCGTGGCTGGCGGCGGGGCTGATCGTGTACGGCTTCCTGTTCGCCTTCGCCGCGATCGAACTGGCGCCGGCGCCCTGGTGGCGCGGCGCCGCCCAGGCGCAGGGCGTGCCGGACTACCAGGCCGCGTTCGCGGTGGTGTTCGGCCAGGGCCTGTGGACGATCGCCGGCTCGCTGGTGGCGTTCCTGGTCGGGCAGATGATCGACGTGGTGGTGTTCCACCGCATCCGCCGCGCCACCGGCGAGCGCTGGGTGTGGCTGCGCGCCACCGGCTCGACCGCGGTGTCGCAGCTGGTGGACAGCTTCGTGGTGATCTGGATCGCGTTCGTGCTCGGCCCGCAGAAGTGGCCGACCTCGCTGTTCCTGGCGGTGAGCACGCTCAACTACGCCTGGAAGATGCTCGCGGCGATCGCGCTGATCCCGCTGTTGTACCTGATGCGGCGCTGGATCACCGGCTACCTCGGCGCCGACCGCGCCCGCCAGCTGCGCGAGCACGCCGCGTTGTAGGAGCCGGGCTACGGCCGGCGACACGGGCGTCGGATCGCGCCATGGTGCGGCATGAATCTCCGGGAGCGAGAAACGCATCGCCGCGTGCGGGAGATGAAAATCCGGATTTTCCGGAGCCGCCTGCGCCAGCGTGGCGTGTCGCCGGCTGAAGCCAGCTCCTACAAGAATCAACGGCGACGCCACCTTTTGCAGGAGCTGACTTCAGTCGGCGACACGGGCGTCGGAACCACGAGAAAGTCGCCTGTGCCGACTTGGCATGCAATGGCAAACCATGAATGTCATCGCGATGCGCGCTGGCCTGGACCGGCCGGATGCGGCACTCTCCGGGTCTTCGTTTTTTCCGGAGTCGCCCATGTCCCTGACCCGCCTGCGCTGGCTGGCCCTGCCCGTCGCCCTGCTGCTGGTTTCGCCGTCGCCCGTCGAGGCCGCGCGCAAGAAAGCACAGCAGCCGGCTGCCGCGGCGGCCAAGCCAAAGCCGGCGAAGAAGGCCCAGACCCCGGCCGAGCAACTGCAGCACCTGTACGCCGACTACTGGGAAGCGTCGCTGAAGCTCAACCCGTTGCAGGCCACGTTCCAGGGCGATCCGCGCTGGAACGACCAGCTGCCCAACTACCTATCGCCCGAGTTCCGCAGGCAGGCCCACGACTTCACCACCGAATGGCTGGCCAAGGTGGAAGCGGTCGGCGAGGACGGCCTGGAAGGCCAGGACCTGCTCAGCTACCGCATCTTCGTGCGCAACGCCCGCGACGCGCTGGAGGGCGAGCGCTTCCCCGGCTGGATGCAGCCGGTCAACCAGTTCAACAACCCCGCCACGCTGATGGCCATGCTCGGCTCCGGCGCCAGCGCGCAGCCGTTCCGCACGGTCAAGGACTACGAGAACTGGCTCAAGCGCGCCGCGCAGGTGCCGGCGCTGTTCGAGCAGGCCATCGCCAACATGGAGCAGGGCATGGCCGCCGGCGTGGTCCAGCCGCGGCCGCTGATGGAGAAGGTACTGCCGCAGCTGGACGCGCTGATCAAGCCGACCGCCGAGCAGACCCTGTTCTGGAACCCGATCCGGAACATGCCGGCCGACTTCTCCGAGGCCGACCGTGAACGGCTGACCGCCGACTACCGCTGGCTGATCGAGTACCGGCTGATGCCCTCCTACCGCCGGCTGCGCGGTTTCATCGCCACCCGCTACCTGCCGGCCACGCGCGCCAGCGCCGGCCTGGGCGCCCTGCCCGACGGCGCGGACTGGTACGCGTACAACGCGCGGCAGAGCACCACCACCGAGCTGACGCCCGAGCAGATCCACCGGATCGGCCTGGACGAGGTGGCGCGGATCCACGAGGAGATCCGCAAGGTGATGAAGGAGGTGAAGTTCCGCGGCAACATGCAGCGGTTCTTCCGCTTCATGCAGGAGGACAAGCGCTTCGAGTTCGCCGACGAGGCCGCGCTGCTGGCCTACTACCGCGGCCTGGAGTCGAAGGTGGCCAACAAGGTGCCGGAGCAGTTCTCGCTGCTGCCCAAGGCCGGCTTCGAGATCCGCCCGGTGGAGGCGTACCGCGCGCAGTCGGCCGCGGGCGGGTCCTACATGCGGCCCAGCGAGGACGGCAGCCGCCCGGGCGTGTTCTACGTCAACACCTACAACCTGCCCTCGCGCAAGACCTGGGACGCGGAGGACCTGTTCCTGCACGAGGCCATTCCCGGCCACCACTTCCAGCTGGCCCTGCAGCAGGAACTGACCGGCCTGCCGGCGTTCCGCCGCTTCGGCGGCGAGACCGCCTTCACCGAGGGCTGGGGCCTGTACGCCGAGTCGCTGGGCCGCGACCTGGGCCTGTACGAAGACCCGTACTCCTATTTCGGCTACCTGCAGAACGAGCTGTGGCGCGCGATCCGGCTGGTGGTGGATACCGGCCTGCACGCCAAGGGCTGGACCCGCGAGCAGGTGATCGACTACATGCTGAAGAACTCGGCGACGAGCCAGGTGGAGGCGGTCGCCGAGGCCGAACGCTACATGGCCATCCCCGGCCAGGCGCTGGCCTACAAGATCGGCGAGCTGAAGATCATGGAACTGCGGCGCAAGGCGCAGGCGGCGCTCGGGCCGCGCTTCGACATGCGCGAATTCCACGCCGAAGTACTCAAGGATGGCTCGGTGCCACTGGACGTGCTGGAAGCCAAGGTCGACGCCTGGATCGCGACACGCCAGGGCCAGCCGGGTTAACCTCGCTCCCGACGGCTGCAATCCCGGGGATGCGCGTGACCGGCCTGTTTCCACTGCTCGCACTGGCTGCGCTGTCCGCGGCAGCCACGGCGCCGCCCACCGATCCGTCGACGGCGGTCGACGCGCTGATGCGCGACTACGACGGCCACGTGCCCGGCGCGGCGGTGCTGGTGCTGCGCGACGGCCGGCCGCTGTTGCGGCGCGGCTACGGGCTGGCCGACCTGGAGGCCGGCACCGCCGCCGGGCCGGAGACCAACTACCGGCTCGCCTCCATCACCAAGCAGTTCACCGCCGCGGCGATCCTGCTGCTGGCCGAGGACGGCCGGCTGTCGCTGGACGACCCGGTGAAGCGCTGGCTGCCGTCGCTGCCAGCCGCCGCCGACGCGGTCACCCTGCGCCAGCTGCTCGCCCACACCTCCGGCCTGGTCGACTACGAGGACTACGTCGCGGACGACTTCCCGGGCCAACTGCGCGATGCCGACGTGCTGCGCATCCTCGAAGACCAGGACCGCACCTACTTCCCGCCGGGCAGCGCCTACCGCTACAGCAACAGCGGCTACGCGCTGCTGGCGCTGGTGGTGGGCGAGGCCTCCGGCCGCGACTTCGCCAGCTTCCTGCACGAGCGCATCTTCCGGCCGCTGGGCATGGACAACACCGTCGCCCACCAGGACGGCGTGGACACCGTGGCGCACCGCGCCTGGGGCTACAGCCTGGCCGACGGCCGCTGGACCCGCACCGACCAGAGCCGGACCAGCGCGGTGCTGGGCGATGGCGGCATCTATTCCTCGATCGACGACCTGGCCCGGTGGGACGCGGCGCTGTACGACGACCGCCTGCTGCAGCCGGAGTCGCTGGCGCGGATGTTCTCGCCGGCCACGCCGACGGACGAACCGGACGTACCGCACTACGGCTTCGGCTGGCGCCTGAACGGCGACAGCGCCTGGCACAGCGGCGAGAGCATCGGCTTCCGCAACGCGATCGTACGCTGGCCCGGCGAGCGGCTGACCGTGGTGGTGCTGAGCAACCGCAACGGACCCCGGCCCTACCCGCTGGCGCTGGAGATCGCGCGGCTGTTCCGCGACCCCGCCCCGCCCTGACCCGCCCGGGCCCATGCCCGACAGGCGCCGGGCCCGCCGCCCCCGTCCATGACTTCCAGCCGATAGCGCCACCGCGCCCGAGACCCCAGGATCGGGCCTTCATCAACGGAGGATGTGCCGCATGCTCGAGATCCGCTCGCTGTCCAAGACCTACGCCAACGGCGTGCAGGCACTCAAGGACGTCACCCTCGACATCCCGCGCGGCATGTTCGGCCTGCTCGGCCCCAACGGCGCCGGCAAGTCCACGCTGATGCGCACCATCGCCACCCTGCAGGACGCCGACAACGGCAGCGTCCACCTCGACGGGCTGGACGTGCTCAAGGACAAGACCGAGGCGCGGCGCCGGCTGGGCTACCTGCCGCAGGAGTTCGGCGTGTACCCGAAGGTCTCGGCCGAGGCCATGCTCGACCACTTCGCCGTACTCAAGGGCGTGACCGCGCGCGGCGAGCGCAAGGCGCTGGTCGAGGCGCTGCTGCGCCAGGTCAACCTGTGGAACGTGCGCAAGCGCAAGCTCGGCACCTTCTCCGGCGGCATGCGCCAGCGCTTCGGCATCGCCCAGGCGCTGATCGGCCAGCCCTCACTGATCATCGTCGACGAGCCCACCGCCGGCCTGGACCCGGAGGAGCGCAACCGCTTCCTCAACCTGCTGGCGGAGATCGGCGAGAACACGGTGGTGATCCTGTCCACCCACATCGTCGAGGACGTGACCGACCTGTGCCCGCGCATGGCCATCATCGCCGCCGGCCAGGTGCGCCTGGCCGGCGAACCGCGCGAGGCGATCCGCTCGCTTGAGGGCCGGATCTGGCGCAAGCGGGTGGACAAGGCCGAACTGGGCGAGGTGATCCAGCGGCACGCTGTGCTGTCCTCGCGCCTGGTCGCCGGGCAGCCGGTGGTGCACGTGCTGGCCGACGCCGACCCGGGCGAGGGTTTCGCCGCGGTGCCGGCCAACCTGGAGGACGTGTACTTCGGCGAGCTGCGCAAGGTCGCGCTGGCCGCCAACACTGCGCAGGCGGCCTGACCGATGCTGCGCCATCTCCTCTCCTTCGAGCGCCGCCTGCTCCTGCGCAACGGCGTGTTCTGGATCGTCATGCTGGTGTTCGCCCTTCTGGGCTTCGGCAGCATGGCCTCGGACAACGTCAGCTTCGGCGGCGGCGTCGGCAACATCATGCGCAACGCGCCGGCGGTAGTGATCGTCCTGCTCGGCAGCTTCAGCGTGCTGGCGGTGCTGCTGACCACGATCTTCGTCGCCGGCATCGCGCTGCGCGACTTCGAGCAGCGCACCGCCGAGCTGTTCTTCGCAACTCCACTGCGCAAGCGCGACTACCTGCTCGGGCGCTTCGGCGGCGGCTTTTTCGCCAGCCTGGCGATCATGCTGGCCACCGCGCTGGGCCTGTGGATCGGCAGCCTGATGCCATGGCTGGACCAGGCGCGGCTGGGACCGACGCCCTGGTCGGCCTACGCCTGGGCGTTCGCCGTGCTGGTGATCCCCAACCTGCTGTTCCTGTCGGCGCTGCTGTTCCTGCTGGCCACGCTGACCCGTTCGATGCTCTACAGCTACATCGGCGTGATCGCGTTCTTCGTGCTGTGGACGGTCTCCGGCTTCCTGACCCAGGACCTGGACTCGCGCTGGATCGGCGCGCTGCTCGACCCGTCCGGCACCACCGCCGTGGGCGAGCACATCCGCTACTGGTCCAGCGCGCAGTACAACCAGCAGCTGCCGGCGCTGACCGGGCTGCTGCTGGTCAACCGCGCGCTGTGGCTGGGCGTGGCGATCGTGCTGCTGCTGGCGGCCTTCCGCCTGTTCCGCGCCGACCGCGAGGGCATCGTCCTGCGCCGCCGGCGCAAAGCTGACGACGCACCGGCCGAGGCCGCGCCCCTGCCCGGCGTGGCCGCCGGCACCGCCACGCTGGCCCTGCCGGCGACCACCCTGCGCCAGGGCGCGGCGGCGCGCTGGACCCAGTACCGCCAGCTGGCCGCGTTCGACCTGCGCGGGGCGCTGACCAGCGCCCCGTTCCTGGTGATGCTGGTGCTGGGCCTGCTGATGATCTTCACCGTGCTCAAGTTCGGCGCGAGCATGTACGGCACCGAGCTGTACCCGGTCACCCGGCGCATGCTCTCGGCGATCGACGGCGGCATGGCCCTGTTCCTGGTCATCATCGTCACCTTCTACGCCGGCGAACTGGTCTGGCGCGAGCGCAGCCTGCGCGTGGCCGAGGCGACCGACGCCTATGCCCTGCCCGACTGGATCCCGCTGGCGTCCAAGATGACCGCGCTGGCCGGGCTGGCGGTCGTCCTGCTGCTGGCCGGGGCGCTGTTCACCACCGGCTGGCAGCTGGCCCACGGCTATACCGACCTCGAGCCGCTGCTCTACCTCAAGGGCATCGCCCTGTCGGTGGTGCCGTTCGTGCTGATGGCGGCGCTGGCGGTGTTCCTGCAGGCGGTCAGCGGCAACAAGTTCATCGGCTACCTGCTGATGATCGTGTACCTGGTCGCGCGCGCGACCATGGGCATGCTCGACCTGGACCACCTGCTGTACCGCTACGGCTCGGCCACGCCCACCCCGTATTCGGACATGAACCACTACGGCCACTTCGTCGGCCCGCACCTGCTGCTGCGCGCCTACTGGGCCGCGTTCGCGGCGGCGTTGCTGGTGGTGGCGCTGCTGTTCTGGCCGCGCGGCACCTCGCTGGCCCTGCGCGACCGCCTGCGCCAGGCGCGCGCGCGGCTGCGCGGCCCGGCGCTGGCCACGCTGGCGGCGTCGCTGCTGGTGTTCGCCGGGCTCGGCGGCTGGATCTTCTACAACACCAACGTGCTCAACGAGTACGTGCCCGGCGACCTGGCCAAGGAGCGGTCGGCGCAGTACGAGAAGGACTACCGCCAGTACAAGGACCTGCCGCAGCCGCGCATCGCCTCGATCCGCGCCGACGTGGACATCTTCCCGGAGCGCCGCAGCGTCGACATCCGCGGCCACTACCGCCTGGAGAACCGCACCGACGCCCCGATCTCCGAACTGCACGTCGTCATCAATCCCGATGCGGACGTGCGGCGCCTGGAGTTCGGCCCGCACACCGTGGTCAAGACCGACGAGGTCCACGGCTACACCATCTACCGGCTGGCCACGCCGCTGGCCCCGGGCGCGGCGATGGACTTCGAGTTCGAACTGTCCGGCCAGCCGCACGGCTTCCCGATGGGCGGCGGCAGCACCGCGGTGGTCTACAACGGCACGTTCTTCAACAACTACGCCGCCCTGCCCCAGTTCGGCTACGACGAGCGCCGCCAGCTGCAGGACCGCAACGACCGGCGCAAGCACGACCTGCCGCAGCTGCCGCGGATGAACCCGATCGGCGACGTGGCCGCGCGTGGTTCCAACTACCTGACCAGCACCGGCGACTGGGTCGATTTCGAGACCACCGTCTCCACCAGCGGCGGGCAGATCGCGCTGGCGCCGGGCTACCTGCAGCGCGAATGGGAGCAGGACGGCCGCCGCTACTACCACTACAAGTCCGAGGCCAGGCTGCTGCCGTTCTTCTCGTGGCTGTCGGCCGACTGGCAGGTGGCGCGCGACCGCTGGAACGACGTGGCGATCGAGGTCTACCACCATCCCACGCACGCCTGGAACGTGCCGCGGATGATCGACTCGACCAAGAAGTCGCTGGACTACTTCAGCCGCAACTTCTCGCCCTACCAGTTCCGCCAGTTCCGGATCCTGGAGTTCCCGGGCTACCAGCAGTTCGCCCAGGCCTTCGCCGGCACCATCCCGTACTCGGAGGCGATCGGCTTCATCGCCGACCTGCGCGACGAGGAGGACATCGACTACGTGTTCTACGTCACCGCGCACGAGGCCGCGCACCAGTGGTGGGCGCACCAGCTCATCGGCGCGAACGTGCAGGGCGCGACCATGCTTTCGGAGTCGCTGGCACAATACTCGGCGCTGATGGTGATGGAGGAGGAGTACGGGCCGCGGCAGATGCGCCGGTTCCTCAAGTACGAGCTGGACCGCTACCTGATGAGCCGTGCCACCGAGCGGGTCGAGGAGCAGCCGCTGGCGCTCAACGAGAACCAGCAGTACATCCACTACAACAAGGGTTCGGTGGTGTTCTACGCGCTGCGCGACGCCATCGGCGAGGACCGGCTGAACGCGGTCCTGTCCGAATTCGTGCAGGAATGGGGCTTCAAGGGCCCGCCCTACCCGACCACCCGTGATTTCCTCGACCTGCTCTACGCGCGCACCGATGCCGAGCACCATCCGTTCATCCGCGACCTGTTCGAGCGGATCGTGTTCTGGAACCACCGGGTCACCACGGCCGAGGTGCGCAAGCGCGACGACGGCAAGTACGCGGTGACGCTCAAGGTGCACGCCGAGAAGGTCTCCACCGACGGCAAGGGCAAGGAGACCGAGGAACCGATCGACGTCAGCGTGGACATCGGGGTGTTCGCACGTCCGCCGGGCGGCAAGGAGGCCGACGAGAAGGTGCTGTACCTGCGTAAGCACCGCATCACCGAGGCCGACACCACCCTGGAGCTGGTGGTCGACGAACTGCCCTACGAGGCCGGCATCGACCCCTACAACAAGCTGATCGACCGCGACTCCGGCGACAACCGCAAGAAGACCGTGCTCCTGTAGGAGCCGGTCTCGCCGGCGGCGCGCTCGGCGTTGATCGGTGACGTAGCAGCAACAGGGTTCAGTGGTGGCAAGGGAAAGCCGCGGGAACAACGGCCAGGGCAAAGGCAACAGCACCGGGCGTGGTCGGCTTCGGGCTGAGCCGCGGCGGGCCGGGAGTATTGCGGTCGTCTCGGCGGCACATCCCTGTGCCGACTCGCCGACGCGGCCATCCCTGGCCGCTGCCGCAATACTCCCGGCCCGCCACGTCTTCGGGAGCTTCCAGGTCGTGGCTCCGTTCACAAGCGAGAAGCAGTGCACAGCTCTTGTAGGAGCGGGCATGACCGCGACCCGACGCCGTCGGCCCAGGCGACGCCCTCGTGATTCCGACGCCCGTGTCGCGGTCATGCCCGCTCCTACAGAAGGCAGTGCCGTCGTGGGTTTACCCCCCCTCCCTTTCACCGCACGCGAAGGGGAGGGCCGGAGAGGGGTGCTTTTTGCGGTTGCCGTTGCTCCACCAATCGAAGCCACGCCCTCAAAGCTCCCGAGGCCGTCGTGCCCAGGGGGTCTGGCGCAAGCAGCACAGGGATGTGCTGCGGTCGCGACTCGGAGGCAGGACGCCGCAGCGGAGCGATGCGCCAGACCCCCTGGGCACGGCGGCCCCCTCCAAAGCTAGCGCTCTTGCCCCCAAGACGACACGACCCATCCGAAGGCGATGCACCACTTCAAAGCAGAAAGTCACTGGGCCCCCGCCTACGCGCGGACGACGGCAATGCAGGGATGATGGCAACGGCCCCTCCCGGACCCATCGCTCCTGCTTCCAGCCCCTGCCCTACTTCCACCGCATCAACGCAGATCCGCAATCACCACCCGCGCCGCGTTATGCCCCGGCGCACCGGTCACGCCACCGCCTGGATGCGTCCCCGACCCGCACAGGTACAGCCCCGGGATCGCCCCGCGATACCCCGCCTGCCCCAGCATCGGCCGCGCCGAGAACAACTGGTTCAGGCTCAGCGCGCCATGGAAGATGTCGCCGCCGACCAGGCCGAACACCCGCTCCAGGTCTAGCGGACTGAGCACCTGCCGCCCCAGCACCGAGCTGGCGAAACCCGGCGCATACCGATCGACCGTGGCGACCATCAGGTCGGCCACCTCCTCGCGGTGGTCGTCCCAGCTGCGCCCGCCCGGCAGTTCCGGCGCCACGTGCTGGCAGAACAGGCTGGCCACGTGCATGCCCGGCGGCGCCAGCGAATCGTCGAGCGTGGACGGGATCAGCATCTCCACGATCGGCTCGCGCGACCAGCCATGCTCGCGCGCGTCGCGCCAGGCGCGGTCCATGTAGTCCAGCGACGGCGCCAGGATGATGCCCGCGGTCAGATGATCGCCCTCCCCCGGCAATGCAGCGAAGTCCGGCAGCCGCGACAGCGCCACGTTCATGCGGAAAGTGCCCGAGCCGCAGCGCCAGTTCGCCATGCGCTCGCGCGTGGCCTCCGTCACCGCGGCGGCCGGCAGCAGCCGCTGGTACAGCAGCTTCGGGTTGACGTTGGCCACCACCGCGCGCGCGCGCAGTTGCTCGCCGGCCTCGGTGACCACGCCGGCCACGCGGCCGCGCTCGACCAGGACCTCGCGCACGCCGGCCCCGGTGCGGATCTCCGCACCGGCGGCCGCGGCCGCGCGCGCCATCGCCTGGGTGATCGCGCCCATGCCGCCGATCGCGTGGCCCCACGCACCCTTGACCCCGTTCACTTCACCGAACACGTGGTGCAGCAGCACGTAAGCTGTGCCCGGCGCGTACGGGCTGGCGTAGTTGCCGACCACGCCGTCGAAGCCGAACAGCGCCTTGATCGGATCGCTCTCGAACCAGCGGTCCAGGTATTCGGCCGCGGAGATCGAGAACAGGTCCAGCAGTTCCTGGCGCAGCGCCTCGTCCAGCGAATGCAGGCGCCGGCCCAGGCGCGCGGTGCGCAACAACTCCGGCAGCGCCCGCCACCAGCCGCCGTCGGTAACGTTCGGCGGCGGCTGCAGGGCCAGCGCGCGCAGCACGTCGGCGATCGCCTCCAGCCGCGCTTCGTAGGCCGGCAGTGCCTCGGCGTCGCGGCGGGAGAACTTCGCCACCTCCTCCGCGGTGCGGCCGGCGCCGGTGAGCAGGTAGCCGCCCCCGCCATCGGCAGGGGACAAGGGCAGGAAGTTGTTGCGCCTGCGCTGGACGATGCGCAGGCCGTGGCCGTGCAGGTCCAGGTCGGCGATCACCTGCGGCTGCAGCAGCGAGACCGTGTACGAGGCCACCGAGTTGCGGAAGCCGGGATGGAACTCCTCCGTCACCGCCGCGCCGCCGACCACCCCGCGGCGTTCGAGCACGGTGACCTTGAGGCCGGCACGGGCCAGGTAGGCGGCGCAGACCAGGCCGTTGTGGCCGCCGCCGACCAGCAGCACGTCGCGATCATTCCGGAAATCGTCCATCCGCACAGGTATACCACTGCGCCTATACTGGGCGCGCAGGGGGCCAGCGATGGGGATACGCATGGCCGCAAACCCGGATTCCCGGACGTCCGCCCGGCCGGCGGGCGCGTCGCGCCCGCACCCGGCATACGGGCGCCGCGACGGGCGATGAACGCCGCTTCCGCCATGCCCGGGAAGCGCCGCTGCGCACTGGCGCTGGCCGCCGGGGTGCTCGCCGCGCTGCTGGGTGGCCTGGGCCTTGCCGGTCCGCTGGACGACGTGCTGCATCGCTGGCTGGCTCCGAGCACTTCGCTGCCCGCGCCCGTGGCCGTGCTCGTGGTCGACGATGCCGATCCCTGGCCATGGCCCAACGGCCGCATCGCCGACCTGCTGGAGCGGCTGCGCGACGCCGGCGTGCGCGGCGTCGCCCTCGACCTGCCGCTCCAGTCCGGCGCAGCCACCGACCCCGAAGGTGACGCGCGCCTGGCGCGCACCCTGCTGGAAAACCGCGTCGCGCTCGGCGTCACGCTGGTACCCGGCGCGGACGGTCCGCCGGATGCGCAGATGCCACCGATCGAGTTCGCCGGCGCGGCGCGGCTCGGCCACGTGCTGCTGCCGCGCGACCGCGATGGCCGGGTCCGCCAGCACCTGCCGCACGTGGTCGCGGCCGACGGCGTCCGCTGGCCCTCGCTGCCGCTGGCGCTGGCCCAACCCGGCAACCCGGGTGGCAGCGGCCGCTGGGAGACCGCCGAGCGCTGGCGGATCGGCTACGACGACCGCACCGCGCCGCCGACGCTGCGCGCGGTGGACCTGTTGGCCGGCCGGCTCGGCGCTTCCCGGCTGCATGGCCACTGGGTGCTGGTCGGCCTGGCCGACGCGTCGTCGCAGCCGCCGCTGCCCGGCCCATCCGGCACCGCACCGCTGTTCGCGGTCGAACACGAGGCACGCGCCCTGGTGGCGATGCTGCGGGGTTCCACGCCACGGCCACTGCCGGCCGCGGCGCAGGCGCTGCTGGCGCTGCTGCTGGCAGGCATTCCGGTGCTGCTCGGCCTGGGCCGCGGCGGGCGCGGCTGGCACGCGCCGGCGGCGCTGCTGGGTGGATTCGCCGCCGCGCTCGCGCTGTCGGGCTGGCTGCTCGGACGGCAGCTGTGGTTCGCGCCGGGCGGCACGGTCGCGGTGCTCCTGGCGGCGCTGGCCGGATGGGGCGTGCTCGCGCTGCGCCGGCAGCTGCGCCGGCGCCAGCGGATGCCCGGCCTGGCCTCGCGCCGGCGCCTGGATGCGGCCTTGTACGCCGCGCGCGCCGCCGGCACGCCGCATTCGCTGTTGCTGGTCGAAGTCGGCGCCAGCCCGGCGGGCGACCACGAACAGGTCAGGGCCGACGTCTCCCGGCTCGCCCAGCTGATGCGCGCGCGCGCGCGCCGCCCCGGCGACGTGGCCGCGCACCTGGGCGCCGGACGCTTCGCGCTGCTGTTGCCGGACACCCCGGCGGCGGCGGCCGAGCACATCCTCGAGGACATCCGCCAGCAGGCGGCCGAGCGTGACGTGTCGCTGCCGCTGCAGGGCCGCGTGCACGGCTGCAGCGGCCAGGCCTGCGACTGCGCCGGCGAGCTGCGGCCGCTCGCCGCCGCGCCGGGCGGCGCGCAGCCACCGCGCTAGCACCGCGACCGGCGCGCGTCCTCACACCGTGCAGCGCATCCCCGGCCGGGCCAGCATCACGTGCGCGCCGGTGCGCTGGCCGATCTCGCCGGCCAGCGCTTCGCGCGCGCGGTCCTCGCCGTGCACCAGCACCAGCGGCGGGGTCCCGCGGAAGTGCCCGTACCACTCCATCAGCCCCTGCTGGTCGGTGTGCGCCGACAGTCCGCCGACGGTGTGGACCTGCGCGTTGACCCGGTAGTCGTGGCCGTGGATGCGAACCCACGGCACGCGCTCGACCAGGCGCCGGCCGATCGTGCCCTCGGCCTGGTAGCCGACGAACACCACGTGGGTATCGCGCCGCCCCAGCCGGTGCCGCAGGTGGTGCAGGATGCGGCCGCCGTTGGCCATGCCCGAGCCGGCGATCACGATCGCGCCGCTGTCGATCGAGTTGATCGCCATCGACTCCTGCGTGCTCTCGGTGAAATGCAGGTTCGGCAACCGGAACGGCGAGGGCCGCTGCCGCCACACCGCGCGCGCCTGCTCGTCGAACAGTTCGTGGTGGCGGTCGTAGATGCGCACCACCTTGCCGGCCATCGGGCTGTCGAGAAACACCCGCCAGCGCCCCAGGTTCCATTCGTCCCAGTAGCGGGCGAACCAGTACAGCAGTTCCTGGCTGCGGCCGACCGCGAACGCCGGGATCAGCACGTTGCCGCGCTCGCGCCAGGCGTGCTCGAACACCTCGCCCAGTTCGTGCACGGTCGCGATCCGGTCGCGGTGGTCGCGGTCGCCGTAGGTGGACTCCATCAGCACCAGGTCGGCCTCTTCGATCGCGCACGGATCGCACAGGATCGGCGTGCCCTTCGGCCCCAGGTCGCCGGAGAACACCAGCTTGCGGCCGTCGCCCCACAGCTCGACGATGCTCGAGCCGAGGATGTGGCCGGCGTCGCGCAGCGCGATCTCCACGCCGGGCGCGATCGCGGTCCTGGCGTCGTAGTCCAGCGGCCGCAGCAGGGGCAGCACCCGGGCCACGTCGTGGCGGGTGAGCAGCGGCGGCTGCGGCGGCTGTTCCGGGTCGCGGTGGCGGTTGCCGCGCTCGGCATCCGACTCGGCCAGCGAGGCGGCGTCCTCCAGCATCACCGGCAGCAGGTCGGCGGTGGCGCGCTGCAGGAACACCGGCCCGCGGAAGCCCTGCGCGACCAGCCGCGGCACCCGGCCGATGTGGTCGATGTGCGCATGGCTGAGAACGAGCGCATCAAGGGCGGCCGGGTCGAACGGGAATGGCGCGAAGTTGCGCGCCTCCAGTTCGCGTCGGCCTTGCAGCATCCCGCAGTCGAGCAGCACGCGCCGGCCCGCCACCTCGACCAGGTGCATCGAACCGGTGACTTCGCCGGCCGCGCCGTGGAATTCGACCTGCATGGCCTGCCCTCCCTGGAGTCAGGGCCCCATTGTGCCCAGCATGGGCTCCGGCAGTCCCGGTCGGATGGCCGGCCGGACGCCCGCGATGGCCCCGCTGCCGGACTCGGCCCACCGGTTCCCCTGACCCGGTCACGTTTCCGCCACCGCGCGTCCGCGCGGCGGGGCGGGAGCCGCCGGCCGCCTTGCTACACTCCCGCGACCTGTCCCCCGAGGCCTCCATTCCGATGATGCCCACGCCCCGCCCGCTCGTCCTCGCCCTCGGCCTTGGCCTGGCCGCCGCGTTCTCCGCCGCCGACGCCGACGCCCAGCGCAGGAGGGCCGCCCCGGCGGTCAGCCCGCAGTGCACCGATTTCTACGCCCAGGCCAACGCCGACTGGCTCAAGGCCAACCCGGTGCCGTCCGAGGGCGCGGTCAGCGCGCTGGGCCAGCTTTCCGACCAGGCCCTGCAGCAACAGCGCGAACTGCTCGACGCGGCGATGCGCTCGCCGCAGACCGAAGTGCAGACCCGGCTCGGCGACTTCTGGGCCAGCGGCCTGGACGAAGCCGCGGTCGAGGCCGACGGCTCGCGGCCGATCGCCCCGCTGCTGTCGCGCATCGACGCGATCAAGCGCGCCAGGGACGTGCCGGCGGCGATCGCCGCGCTGCACCAGGTCGGCATCCCGGTCGCCTTCAACTTCGCCCCGGACGTGGACCTGGAGGCGCTGGACCGCCACATCGGCTACTTCATGCAGGGCGGCATGGGCCTGCCCGACCCGGCCTTCTACACCCGCGGCGACGCCGACACCCAGACCCTGATGGGCCGCTACCGTGACTACGTCAAGCAGATCCTGGCGCTGACCGGCACGCCGCAGGCGCGCCTGGACGCCGACGCCCAGGCGGTGCTCGACATCGAGACGGCGATCGCACGCAAGTCGCAGTCGCTGGCCGACATCAACAGCCCGTTCACCAACTACGCGCCGCTGCCGGTCGCCGAGGCGACCAAGCGCTACCGCAACCTGCAGCTGGGCCAGTTCCTGGACGCGCAGGGGGTGAAGGACGACCTGGTCTCGCTGTCCAACCCGGCGCTGTTCGCCGAGCTGGACGCGATGGTCGGCCGGGTCAAGCCGGAGCAGTGGCGGGCCTACCTGCGCTGGCGCGTGGGCGACGCGATGGCGCCGTACCTGTCACGCAGCTTCCGCGACGCCAGCCACGGCTTCCGCGGCCAGGTGCTGGCCGGGCACGCCGCGCCGGCGCCGCGCTGGCAGCACGTGCTGGAGGCGATCAACACCGCCGCCGGCCCGATGCTCGGCCACGAGTACGCCAACCGCCACCTGACAGCCGAGGAGCGCCGCCGCGCGGCGGCGGTCGCCGACGAGGTGCGCGACGCGCTGCTGGCTGCGCTCGAGCGCAACACCTGGCTCAGCGCCGAGGCCAAGGCCGAGGCCGAAGCCAAGCTGCGGGCGCTGAAGATCGAGATCGGCACCCCGCGCCGCGACCTGGACTACACCGTGCAGCCGATGGGCCGCGGCAGCTTCGGCGGCAACATGCTGATCGCCTCCACCTGGCGCCACCGCGAGGAGATGAAGCGGATCGGCAAGGGCAACGCGGACCGCCGCTGGGACGTGCTGCCGCAGCAGCCGGCGCTGGCCTACGACATCGCCCAGAACCGCCTGATCGTCACCGCTGCGGTACTGCAGCCGCCGGTGTTCGACGTCCAGGACACGGCCACCGTGTACGGCGGCTACGGCTCGCTGGTCGGCACCCAGCTCAGCCGCGCGATCGACGCCCAGGGCGCTCAGGTCGACGCCAAGGGCAACCTGCGCAACTGGTGGACACCGGCCGACAACGCCGCCTGGACCACGCTGGGCGATCGCGTGGCCGCGCAGTACTCGGCCCAGCCCTACCCCGGGCTGCAGGGCGCGAAGGTCAACGGCGCCCTGGTGCGCGGCGTGGCGCTGTCCGACCAGGCCGGCCTGGAACTGGCGTGGGACGCCCATGCCAAGGCCCAGCCCGCGGCCAAGCCGGCCGACCAGCAGGCGTTCTTCGGCGCCTGGTCGAAGCTGTGGGGGCAGCAGGTGTCGGAGAACACCGCCACCGAGCGCCTGAGCGCGGAAATCCACGCACCGGGCGCGCTGCGCAGCAACGTGCCGCTGGGCAACCTGCCGGCGTTCGGCACCGCCTACGGCTGCAAGGCCGGCCAGCCGATGCAGCGCGCCGAGGCCGAGCAGGTGCGGATCTGGCGCTGAGCCGCGCACGGGCCGCGCCCGATCCAGTGGCGACGACGAAGGCGCGGAGTACCGCGCCTTCGTCGTTTCGGTCGGGCCTTGGACGCAGCCTTCTCCCGATTGACCGGACAGGGCGTTGGCATGTTCCCTCGCCGTCGTCCCGGCGCGCTTTTCACAGACGAATGTCTGGTCACCCGGGACCCAGCGGCTTTGCGCTTCTGAAGTGAAGCGTCCGCTCCGGGAAAGGCCGCCTTAGTCTTTGCGGACTGGAGCAAGAGCGTCGGCTCCGGGAGGGGCCGTCGTGCCCAGGGGGTCTGGCGCATCGCTCCGCTGCGGCGTCCTGCCTCCGAGTCGCGAACGCAGCACATCCCTGCGCTGCTTGCGCCAGACCCCCTGGGCACGACGGCCTCGGGAGCTTTGAGGGCGTGGCTTCGATCGGACGAGCAACGGCAAAGGCCCCTCCCCAGCCCTCCTCTTCGCCTGCGACGAATGGGAGGGGTAAGCACACGACGGCACTGCTTTCTGTAGGAGCGGGCATGACCGCGACCCGACGCCGTCGGCACAGGCGACGCCCTCCTGATTCCGACGCCCATGTCGCGGTCATGCCCGCTCCTACAAAAACCGTGTGCTGCTCATCGCCTGTGAACGGAGCCACGACTTGGAAGCTCCCGGAGACGTGGCGGGCCGGCGGTATTGCGGCAGTGGCCAGGGATGGCCACGTCGGCGAGTCGGCACATGGATGTGCCGCCGAGACGACCGCAATACCGCGCCCCACGAACCTCACCCGTTGCGAGAAGGTCCGGGCCGTCGCCACGGCCACGCCAAAACAGGAGGCTGGCGGCCTTGGCTTTGCCCGCCGCGGCTCAGACCGAAGCCGACGCACGCCCGGCGCTTTTGACTTTGCGGTTGCGGTTGCGGTTGCCGTTGCAGTTAGAGTGCGGCGGCATCTCGGCGCAGGCGTCGGCGCTGCGCCCGGTCCGGGCTACTTCACCCGGCGCAGGTGCGACGGACCGCCACCGCCAGGAGGCCGCCGCCGCCCGAACGGTGGCTGCCCGCGCCAGTAGCGGATCACCAGCCAGCCGAACAGCATGCCGCCCAGGTGGGCGAAGTGGGCCACGCCCGGCTGCCAGCCGGTGAAGCCCAGCAGCAGCGAGATCGCGCCGAACACGATCGCGAAGGTGCGCGCCTTCATCGGGATCGGCGGGAACAGCAGCATCACCCGCTGGTTCGGGAACAGCATGCCGTAGGCCAGCAGCAGGCCGAACACGCCGCCCGACGCGCCCAGGGTCGGATAGGCCGGGCCGCCGGCGCTGGTCACCCACCAGCCCACCGCCAGCTGGCACAGGCCGGCGCCGGCCACGCAGATCAGGTAGTAGGCCAGGAACCGGCGAGGGCCCCAGGTCAGTTCCAGCGGTGCGCCGAACATGTACACCGCCAGCATGTTGAACAACAGGTGGCCGAAGTCGGCGTGCAGGAAGCCGTAGGTCAGCAGCTGCCAGAGCTGGAAGTTCTGCCCCGGCGAGAACGGGTCGAAGCCGGCCAGCGGCCACAGCATGAACGGATCGAAGGTGCGGTGGCCCAGCAGCAGCTGCAGCAGGAACAGGACGCCGTTGGCGATCAGCAGGGCCTGGGTGACGGGAGGCAGTCGCGAGAGCATGCGTCGCGGCTCGGGAAAGGACGGAGGGCCATCATAACGGGCCACGCCCGTGTGGCGGTCTGTGAGGTGCCTGGCGTCCGCCCCCCCGTCTGCAGGAGTAGACGTTGCCGGCCACACCGATCGTCAACGCGAGGAACGCACCATCGCGCGCGACGGGAGGCGAACGAACCCGCCTTGGCTTGTTGTAGGAGCCGGGTTCAGCCGGCGACACGCCACGTCGGCACAGGCGACACCCTCATGATTCCGACGCTCGTGTCGCCGGCTGAACCCGGCTCCTACAACGACTCCGGGCCCCAGACCGCGGCATCCAGGTCCTGCGGACCGCGCTCGCGCCTGACCCGGCCGCCTTCCACCCGCACGCCCTCGGCGCGCAGGCGCCGGCACTGCTCGCGCCAGCCGGCCGAGCCCTCGGGGAAGGCGATGCGTCCGTCCGCGCGCAGCACGCGATGCCACGGCAGCGACGGGTCCTCGTTGCCGGCCAGTACCCGCGCCGCCAGCCGCGCCCGGCCCGGCAGGCCGGCGCGGCGCGCGACCTCGCCGTAGCCGGCGACCTGGCCGTGCGGGATCGCGCGCACCGCCGCCAGGATGCGGCGGGCGGGATCGTCGCTGGGAGACGTGGCAGCCATCAACCGCTAGCATACCCGCGGGGGATCGCGAGGACCGCCATGCGCAATTTCGAACAGATCCGCAGCCACCTGCTGACCGCCGGCTTCCGGCTGACCATGCAGGACCCCTACGTCGCCTGCGTGGAACTGTCGCTGGAGGGCGGCAGCCGCCACCAGTCGATCTTCCTGTCGGAGCTGGACGGCGACGACAAGCGTCCGCTGCTGCGGGTCAGCACGGTGATCGCGCCGACCACCGGGATCGATGCGCGCCGCGCGCTGGTGTTCAACTGGCAGAGCAGCGTCGGCTACCTGGCCATCGGCGAACTGGACGGCGTGCCCTACCTGCAGCTGTGCGAGAACCGGCCCTACGACGGCCTGAACCCGGCCGAGGTCGAGCGCCTGGTGCTGGAGATCGGCGGCCTGGGCGACCGCATGGAGCGCGCGCTGTCGGCCGAGGGCGATCTGCTGTAGCGGGGCCGGCGGACCGGTGCCGCTTGCCGGTCCCAAGACCGGATGCTCTCTTTTTTGTAGGAGCTGGCTTCAGCCGGCGACACGGGCGTCGGAACCATGAGGAAGTCGCCTGCGCCAACGTGGCGTGTCGCCGGCTGAAGCCAGCTCCTACAAGAAACTCGGGAAGCGGACCTGCGCCCGGGTGCTCAGGTCCAGCCCAGTGCTTCCATGCCCCTGAAGATCAGGTAGGCGACGCCACCGGCGGCTGGAATGGTCAGGATCCACGCCCAGAGGATCCGCTCGACCACGCCGAGCTTGAGCGCGCGCGGGTTCTTGGCAAAGCCCACGCCCATGATCGCGGTGGAGATGCTGTGGGTGGTCGACACCGGCATGCCGAAGTGCGCGGCCAGGGTCAGCACCGTGGCCGAGCTGGTCTCGGCGGCGAAGCCATGGATCGGGTGCAGCTTGACCATCTTGTGGCCGAGGGTCTTGATGATCCTCCAGCCGCCCGAGGCGGTGCCCAGCGCCATCACGATCGCGCAGGTGATCACGATCCACAGCGCGATCTCGGCGCCGCCGGCCTCGCCCGGATGCAGGAAGGCCAGCCAGCCCGGCAGGTTGTCCAGGGTGCCGGCCGCCTCGGCGCCGATCAGGGTCAGGGCGATGATGCCCATGGTCTTCTGCGCGTCGTTGTGGCCGTGGGCGAAGCCCATGTACGCGGCCGACAGGATCTGCGCCTTGCCGAAGAACGCATTGACCCAGCGCGGCCGCGCCAGCCGCCCCAGCACGCCGCCGACACGGACCATGCCGGCGATCAGCGCCCACAGCATCAGCATCATGGTCACGCCCAGCAGGAAGCCGGCCACAGGCGAGGTCACCATCGGCAGGAACACTTTCCACAGCAGGCCCTTGTTCTTGGCCCAGTTGCCGACCGGTTCGGACCAGATCAGTGCGGCCCAGTCGTTGTGCGCGGCCGCCAGCGCCGCGCCGCACAGGCCGCCGATCAGCGCATGCGAGGACGAGGACGGCAGGCCGAACCACCAGGTAACCAGGTTCCAGATGATGCCGCCCAGCAGCGCGCACAGGATCACCTGCGAGGACGCCTCGACCACCTCGGTGTTGACGATGCCGGTGGCGATGGTCGCGGCCACCGCGGTGCCCATCAGCGCGCCGATCAGGTTCATCACCGCCGCCAGCGACACCGCCGCGCCCGGCGACAGCACCTTGGTCGCCACCACCGTGGCGATGGAGTTGGCGGTGTCGTGGAAGCCGTTGATGAACTCGAAGACCAGCGCGGTCAGGATGACCACCAGGACCAGGGTCAGCATGGCGCCATTCCCCCGCAACGATATGCCGGCGCGGCCGGCCGACCTACGCTCAGCCCCCTTGAGTCAAGGGGGCGACCTCGCCGCGCAGCGGCGAGGTGGAGGTTGTGGAAGCAAACCTCGCAGACATCGGCGCAGCCGATGCCTGCCATGCCGAAGCCGGCCATCGCAACGATGCGCAGCGCGTCCATCAACTATTCTTCAACACGATCTGGTAGGCGACCACGCCGGCCTCGCGGCAACGGTCGATGGCCTTCTCCAGGATTTCGAAGAACTCCTTGAGCAGGAACATCTGCAGGTGGTCGAGGCGGCCGGAGTAGATGTCGCGGTACAACTCGAGCATCAGCCGGTCGGCCTCGTTCTCGATCGCGCGCAGCTTCTCGTTGAGCGCGGTCATCCGGTCGATGTTGAGGCTGCGCAGCTCGCGCACCATCTCCACCACCACCGCCGCGGCCTGCTCCAGCATCGCCGCGCGCGGGGCGAAGTCGATGTGGGCCAGGTGCTGGGTGGCCAGCGAGTAGCGGTCGGCGAACTTCTCGATCTGCTTGGGGATCTTGTACAGGGCCGAACCCAGCGCCTCGATGTCCTCGCGCTCGAGCGGGGTGATGAAGCTGTCCACCAGCGCCTTGCCGATCTTCTCCGAGGCGGTGCGCTCGCGCTGGCGGGCCAGCTTGAAGGCGTCCAGCGCCGGCTGCCGGTCCGAGGCCTTCATCATCTGGTACAGGGCCTTGGCGCTGTCGTGGGCGGCCTCGGCCGCCTCGTCCAGCAGGAGGAAGAATTGCTTGCCGGAACCGAAGATCGTCTGCAGGGAAAACATGGGTCGGGGGTCCGCCGCCTCGGGAGGGGCGGCCAAATGCTGCGGAATTATGACAGCCTGAGACGGGCCCGGGTACCCGCCCCGGCGGGCCGTGACGCGGCCTGCACGGGGAGGCTCTGCTAAGATGCCCGCGGTGCCGCCGGCACATCCTATGGACGACGACCCTCCTCCCATCTTCGGCCGCCGTTCCCGCCCCGCGCGCTCCGGCCTCCTGATTCCGTCGCCACTGCGGGCCCCGTTGTCGGGCGCCCGGGGTAGTCGCACGCCCCCCTCGCTGCCATCCGCCGGGGGCGCCCGCCGTGCTTGAGCTGATCCTGCTGGTTTTCGCCCTGGTCCTGCTCAACGGGTTCTTCGCCATGTCCGAGATGTCGGTCATGACCTCGCGCAAGAGCCGGCTCAAGCAGATGGCCGCCTCTTCCAAGCGCTCGGCCAAGGCGCTGGACCTGTCGGAGAAGCCGGAAAACTTCCTGTCCACGGTGCAGATCGGCATCACCGTGATCGGCATCCTGACCGGCCTGCTCGGCGGCGAGGCCATCGGCCTGGCCATCGGCGCCCGGCTGCAGAGCCTGTTCCCGGCGCTGTCGGCCACCTTCAGCCTGGTCGGCCAGCCCCAGCCGTACTCGGAAATGATCGGCAAGGCGCTGGCCGTCGCCCTGATCACCTTCGTGACCCTGATCTTCGGCGAGCTGGTCCCCAAGCGCATCGCGATCACCGCGCCCGAACCCATCGCCTCGTTCGTCGCCCTGCCCATGGGCTGGCTGGCGCGGATCGCCTTTCCCTTCGTCTGGCTGCTCTCGCACAGCACCCGGCTGGTGCTGCGCCTGATCGGCCTGGGCAAGGACGGGGCCAGCACGATCAGCGAGGAAGAGATCCGCATGCTGGTGGCCGAGAGCCACGAGCAGGGCGTGATCGACACCCACGAGCGCGACATGGTCAACCGGGTCATGCGCCTGGGTGACCGCACCGCGGCCAGCCTGATGACGCCGCGCAACCGCATCGCCTGGCTCGACGCGCGCGCGCCGCTGGAGGAAAACCTGGAGACGATGCGCGAGCACCAGTTCTCGCGCTACCCGGTCTACCGCGACAGCGACCAGGACGTGGCCGGTGTGCTTGAGGTCAAGTCGCTGCTGCACGACCCGGGCGCGCTGCAGGAAGACGGCCTGTTCCGCGGGCTGCGCGCGGCGCTGTTCGTCTCCGAATCCACCCACGCGATGAAGCTGCTGGAGATCTTCCGCGAGGAGCAGCAGTCGCTGGCGCTGGTGGTGGACGAGTACGGCGAGATCCAGGGCGTGGTCACAGTCAGCGACCTGATGGGCGCGATCGTCGGCCGCCTGCAGTCGGTGGAGAACACCGACGAGGACGCGCTGGTGGTCTCCCGCGAGGACGGCTCGCTGCTGGTCGGCGGCACCCTGCCGACCGAGGACGTGCGCGAACTGATGGACGGCGCCGCCCTGCCCGACGCCGAGGAAGGCGACTACCACACCCTGGCCGGCATGTGCATCGCGCACTTCGGCCGCATCCCGAACGTGGGCGAATACTTCGACTGGGCCGGCTGGCGGATCGAGATCGTGGACCTGGACGGGGCCCGCATCGACAAGCTGCTGCTGCGCCGGCTGCGGCCGCACGACGGCGATGACAGCGACGCCTGAACCCGCGCAGGCCGATCCGTCCGGTTCGCCCGGCAATGGCATCGTGCGGCTGCTGCAGTCGTTTTCCTACGGCGACCCGGAGCAGGTGCTGACCATGGAGGGGCTGCTGCAGGGCCTGGGCCACACCGCCTTCGGCATGTTCCTGTTCGTGTCGATCCTGCCCGGCTTCATCCCCATTCCCGGCGCCGGCGGCATGGTCAGCGGACCGCTGGTGGTACTGATCGGCCTGCAACTGCTGGTCGGCCTGCGCAAACCCTGGGTGCCGGGCTTCGTCGGCGGCCGCGGCCCGCGGCGCAGGACCATGGTGCGCTTCTGCAACCGGATCACGCCGTGGATCGCCCGGCTCGAGCACCTGGTCCGCCCGCGCCTGCAGGTGCTGACCGGCAACCGCGTGGCCAACGCCTTCACCGGCGTGCTGCTGGTGGCGCTGGGCATCCTGCTGGCGCTGCCGCTGCCGATGACCAATTACCTGTTCGCCGGCGTGCTGCTGCTGTTCGCGCTGGCGCTGATGGAGCGCGACGGCGCGCTGCTGCTGGCGCTGTGGCTGGCGTCCGCCGCCGGGCTGGTGGCGATGGGGGTGCTGTCGGAACAGTTGGCGGAAATGGTGGGCCAGTGGCTGGGGAAGCTCTCGTAGCTGCGCGGCCATCCACGTACGCGAACGCGGGAACCCAAGAGGCCAATCGGAATCTGCCCTGTTTGAGGACGGCTCTTCCTTCTCCCTCCGGGAGAAGGTGCCCGAAGGGCGGATGAGGGTACGGCGAAGCGAGGAGTGCTGGACCGCTCGCCGCTTCGCCGTACCCTCACCCCAACCCCCGCTCCGCGCCCCGGCCCTCGCGCTGACGCGAGGGCGCTCAGCGATCCGCGAACCCGTGGTTCGCAAGCGGATCGCCTCGCCCCGAGGGGAGAGGGGCTTTAAAGCACAGTCAGCGGCCGCGCCGCGCCAGCAGGTGCGCGAACTCGGTGGCGCTGATCGGGTGGCTGAGCCAGTAGCCCTGGACCAGGTCGCAGCCGCGTTCGGCCAGCAGGTTGTACTGCGCTTCCTTCTCCACGCCCTCGGCCACCACCGTGATCCCCAGCGAGTGGGCCATGGCGATGATCGCGGTGGTCAGGGCCAGGTCGTCCGGATCGCGCTGCAGGTCCGCGACGAAGCTGCGGTCGATCTTGACCCCGTCCACCGGCACCCGGCGCAGGTGGCTCAGCCCCGAGAAGCCGGTGCCGAAGTCGTCCAGCCACACCTTCACCCCGGTGCTGTGCAGGCGCGCCAGCATCGCCGCGGCCTGCAGCTCGTCGCTGATCACCGCCGTCTCGGTCAGTTCCAGGTGCAGGGACGAGGCCGGCAGGCCGGTCTCGCGCAGGCACTCCGCGACGATGTCGGGCAGGTCGCCCTTGCGCAGCTGGCGCGGCGACACGTTCACCGACACGAACAGGCGCTCGCCACCCTCGCCCATGTTCGCCCAGCGCATCGCCTCGTTGCAGGCCGTGCGCAGCACGCGCGGGCCGATGCCCTCGATCAGTCCGCTCTGCTCGGCCACGTCGATGAACACCGACGGCGCGATCATGCCCAGCATCGGGTGCTGCCAGCGCAGCAGCGCCTCGGCGCCGACCACGCGGCCGTCGCTGGTCCGGCACACCGGCTGGTAGACCACGCTCAGCTCGCCGCGCTCCCACGCCCCGCGCAGCTCCTGCTCCATGTGCACGCGGCGCTCGACCGCGTGGTCCATGGCCCGGCTGTAGAAGCGGAAGCCGTTCTTGCCGGCGACCTTGGCCTGGTACATGGCGATGTCGCCGTTCTTCATCAGCGCACTGGCGCTGGAGGCGTCCTCCGGGAACAGAGTGATGCCGATCGAGGTGCCGAGGAACACCTGCCGGTCCTGGATGTCCAGCGGCCGGCGCAGCTCGGCCACCAGCACCTCGGCCAGGCGGGTGGCGGCGGCGCGCACGTCGCCCTCCTGGATCAGGATCACGAACTCGTCACCGCCGAAGCGCGCCAGCAGCGCATCATCGCCGCCGTACTTGTCCACCGCCTCGCGAATGCGGTTGGAGAACTGCAGCAGCGCCTCGTCGCCGGCCTCGTGGCCGAGGGTGTCGTTGACCCGCTTGAAGTCGTCGATGTCGGCGAACAGCAGCGCCAGCTGGCGGCCGCCGCCGCGCAGCAGCATCAGCCGGTGGTCCAGGCTCTCGCGGAAGGCCAGGCGGTTGGTCAGGCCGGTGAGCGCATCGGTGTAGGCCATGCGCCGCACTTCCCGGTCGTGCCGGGCCACGGACTCGCTCATCCGGCCGAAGGTACGGACCAGATCGCCCATCTCGTCGCTGCGCGCGCTGTCCACCCGCTCGACCGTGTAGTCGCCGTCCTCGATCCGCCGCGCCGAGGCGGCCAGCCAGCGGATCGGCCGCACCAGGGTGCGCTGCACGTACCAGGCGGCCAGGATCGAGGCCAGCGCCAGCAGGCCCAGCGGCAGCGCCAGCCAGACGATGTGGCGCCGGGCCAGATCGTCCATCCGCTCGCGCAACTCCCTCAGGTTGGCCTGCTCGTAGCGCTCGGCCACCTGCAGGTCCAGGCCCACGCGCACGCCGCCGACCCGCTCGCTGCCGACCATGATCGGCGCCGAGGCGTCGAGCACCGTCGGCGAGACCTGCACGTGCATGCCGTCGGCGGCGATCGCCTCGGCCGCCAGCGCGTCGTCCATCGTCCGCCCGTAACCGGCGATCTCGATGGAGCCGTCGTGGATCAGCCGACCCTCCAGGTCGTAGACCCGGATGTAGTCGACCAGGTTGTCGCGCGCATTGTCGCGCACCACCGCGCCGATCACCTCCAGATCGCGGTAGTACATCGGGTTGGCCAGGTTCTCGGCCAGCTGCCGCGCCATGGAAGCGCCATGGTCGCGCAGGTAGGTGTCGACCAGGCTGTGGATGGTGTCGCGGCTGAGCGCCTCGGTCTCCTCGCGCATCTGCTGCTGGCGGTGCAGCAGTACCAGCAGCACCAGCAGGACGACGGCCAGCATCAGCAGCATCGCCACCAGGAAGCGGGCCTGCAGGCCGAACCGCAACTTCATTCGACCTCCGAACGCACGCGCTGCACGCCCTTGCGCAGCGCGGCCAGCGAGCGCTGCGAAGCCGGGTCGAGCGGCAGGAAGCGGGAGGTGTTGAAGAACAACCGCAGCGCGTCGCGCGCGGCCGGGTCGCCGGCGGCCTCCAGCAGGACCTCGCGCAGGCGCGCCTGCACCCGCGGGTCCATGCCGTCGCGCACCAGCTCCAGCGCGCGCGGATACGGGTCGCTCTCGTGGATCACGCGGAAATCGGCCTTGAACGCCTCCGGGACCCGTTCCGGGTGGTTCCAGTCCAGGCTGCTGACCGCGCCGGCGTCGACCATGCTTTTGTGCACCCAGGAGGCGATGTTGAGCTCGGAGCGGGCGAAGACGTAGCCGACCCGGTCGGGCGCGGGTTCGTCGGAGGGCGCCAGCAGGATCTCGGGCGACAGTCGCGCGTCCAGCAGTTCGGTCATCGGCACCATGTAGGCGCTGGTGGACGCGGTGCTCTGCAGGGCCAGGGTGTGGCCGCGCAGGTCGGCGAGGGTGCGGATCGGGCCGTCCTTCCTGGCGAAGAACACGGTGTG
The DNA here is from genome assembly GCF_000972865.1 of Pseudoxanthomonas suwonensis. Classification (NCBI taxonomy): domain Bacteria; kingdom Pseudomonadati; phylum Pseudomonadota; class Gammaproteobacteria; order Lysobacterales; family Lysobacteraceae; genus Pseudoxanthomonas; species Pseudoxanthomonas suwonensis. The sequence continues at coordinate 3,369,198 of NZ_CP011144.1, read as the reverse complement.
GTAGCTGCTGACCCCGTTGCGCTCGGTCAGCAGCAGCGGCTTGGCCGCGGCGCGCTGCTGCAGCTGCACGGCGGTGCTGGCGGTCTCGGTGACCCAGTCGACCCGGTTGCGGCGCAGATAGCTGGCCATCTGCTGGGGGTCGCGCGCCATCAGGATGCGGCCCTCGGTGATGCCGACGTCGCGCATGCGCGGCACGACGTAGTCCAGCAGCGGCTTGAGCTGGTCGTGGTGCGCGCTGGGGTCGTCGCTGATGCGGCCCAGGACCAGGACGTGCTCATCCTCGGACGCGTGGGCCGGCAACCCCATGGCCATGACGGCAGCCCAGCACGCCGCCTGGATCCATCTACGCACTCTGGACAACGCACGCCCCTTCGCTGATATGCGCAAAGCCTAGCCGGAAACGGCTCAGGACGACAGACGGCCGGCGTCCCCGGCCAGCCGCGCCATCCGCTGCGCATCGGCCAGCACCCCGCGCAGCAGCCGGACCTCGTTCACGGTCAGGTCGGTGCGCAGGAACAGCCGGCGCAGCTTGCGCATGGCCGATTCCGGCGCGCGGCCCTTGTGGAAGTCGATCGCCTCCAGCGTCTCGGCCAGCTGCGAGAAGAATCCCTCGACCTGCTCGTGCGTGGCCGGCAGCCCGTCCGGGTGCGGCGTCGTCCCATCCTCCGCGGGCCCGCCGGCCAGCAGCGCGCGGCGCAATTCGTAGGCCAGCACCTGCACCGCCGCGGCCAGGTTGAGCGAACTGAACGCCGGGTCGGACGGGATGTGCACCGAGGCGTGGCACAGCTGCAGTTCCTCGTTGGTCAGGCCGGTGCGCTCGCGGCCGAAGACCAGCGCCACCGGCCCGCCGGCCGCGAAATGCAGCAGCCGGCCCGCGGCCGCGTCCGGGTCCAGCTGCTCCAGCTGCACCCGCCGGCTGCGCGCGGTGCAGCCGAGCACCAGCCGGCAGTCGGCCACCGCCTGGGCCAGGGTCGCGTGGACCGGGGCGGCCTCGAGCACGTCCTCGGCCCCGGCCGAACGCCGGTAGGCGTCGTCGTCGAGGGGCTTTTCCGGGGACACCAGGACCAGTTGCGACAGGCCCATGGTCTTCATCGCGCGGGCGGCCGCACCGATGTTGCCCGGGTGCTGGGTGCCGACCAGGACGATGCGGACATGACCGGCCGCGCCGGTGGCGGTGGATTCGTTCAGGGGAGTTGCCATGGCGCAAATGGTAAACTGCGCGGCCGGCCATGCGGGCCGGACCGCTCTTTCCCTTCGCCCGTTCCGTCCCTGCCCTTCCGGGAGCCTTCGCCATGCAATCCCCCGCCGTCAACGTCATGGTCAAGGCCGCCCGCCTCGGCGGCAACGTGCTGCTGCGCCACATCAACCGCCTGGACGCGCTCAACGTGGTCCAGAAGCAGCGCATGGACTACGCCAGCGAGGTCGACGCGGATGCCGAGAAGGTGATCGTCAAGGAGCTGCGCCGGGCCTACCCCGACTATGGCGTGCTGGGCGAGGAAAGCGGCCACCAGCCGGGCCGGCAGGGCCGCTTCCAGTGGGTGATCGATCCGCTCGACGGCACCAGCAACTACCTGCGCGGCTTCCCCCACTACTGCGTCTCGATTGCCCTGGTCGACAACGGCGAGCCGATCGACGCGGTGATCTTCGACCCGCTGCGCAACGAGCTGTTCACCGCCAGCCGCGGCGCCGGCGCGGTGCTCAACGACAAGAAGATCCGCGTGGCCGACCGCAAGGACCTGGCCGGCACCGTGGTCGGCACCGGCTTCCCGCCGCGCGAGCGCGCCCGCGCCGGCGCCCAGCTCAAGTGCGTGGATTCGCTGCTGGTCCAGGCCGAGGATGTGCGCCGCACCGGTTCGGCCGCACTCGACCTGGCCTACGTGGCCTGCGGCCGCCTGGACGCCTACTTCGAGGCCGGGGTGAAGGCCTGGGACATCGCCGCCGGCGTGTTGCTGGTGCGCGAGGCCGGCGGCCGGATCTGCGACTTCCGCGGTGCAGGCACCCCGCGCCTGGACGAGCGCGGCCCGGAGGCGCGGCAGATCATCGCGGCCAACGTGAAGGTCGCCGACGAGCTGCAGAAGCTTGTGGTCAACACCGGGTACGCCGCGGCGTTCAACTGAGTGTGCTGGCCGCCATGCGGCTGCCATGAATGAAAAAGCCGCCCAATGGGCGGCTTTTTTTCTGGTTCAACCACCGCCGTCCCCGCGTTCAACTCACGCCATCCCCGCGTAGGCGGGGACCCAGCTTTCTGCCTCTGACAGGGGACGTTGGCTTCGGACGGGGCCGCCGTGTCGTTGCGGCTGGAGCAAAAGCGCTGGCTTCGGGCGGGGCCGCCGTGTCGTTGCGGCCTGGAGCAAAAGCGCTGGCTTCGGACGGGACCGCCGTGTCGTTGCGGCCTGGAGCAAAAGCGCTGGCTTCGGAACGGGCCGCCGTGCCCAGGGGGTCTGGCGCATCGCTCCGCTCCGGCGTCCTGCCTCCAAGTCGCGACCGCAGCACATCCATGTGCTGCTTGCGCCAGACCCCCTGGGCACGACGGCCTCGTGAGCTTTGAGGGCGCGGCTTCGATCTGGGAACAACAGCAACAGCAACAGCAAATGCACCCCTCCCCGGCTCCTCCCCTTCGCCTGCGGAGAAAGAAAGGGGGCAAGCCCACGGCACTGCCTTCTGTAGGAGCGGGCATGACCGCGACACGGGCGTCGGAATCATGAGGGCATCGCCTGTGCCGACGGCGTCGGGTCGCCGGCTGAACCCGGCTCCTACAACAGCCACGACGCGACCGCTCTTCTGTAGGAGCTGACTTCAGTCGGCGACACGGGCGTCGGGATCATGAGGACGTCGCCTGCGCCCACGGCGTCGCGTCGCGGGCAAGCCCGGCTCCTACAAGAGCCAAGACCGGCAGCCGTGGGCTGTCCTCCGGCCGAACGGAGCCACGACCTGGAAGCTCCCGAAGACGTGGCGGGCCGGGAGTATTGCGGCAGCGGCCAGGGATGGCCGCGTCGGCGAGTCGGCACACGGATGTGCCGCCGAGACGACCGCAATACTCCCGGCTCGCCGCGGCTCAGACCGAAGCCGCGCCACGATGCGTCCGGGCAGCCGAAGTCGATGAACGCGCCGCCGCGCGCTGCGGCAACCACACTCTTGCGGTTGCGGTTGCAAGCAACGCTAGTGCCAAAGAAGAAGCCGCCTTGCGGCGGCTTCTTCCAGAACGGATGTCTGCAACAGAAGCCGTCAGGGCCGCCGCGCCAGCGCCGCCTCGTCCTTGGCCTTGGGCAGCAGGTCCTGCTTGGTGACCTTCAGCGGGCCGACGGTCAGCAACGGGCAGGCGATGAAGATCGAGGACAGGGTGCCGACCACCGCGCCGATCATCTGGCTCAGGGCCAGGCCTTCCAGCGAGCCGCCGCCGTACAGGTACAGCGCCAGCACCGACAGGAAGAACACCACCGAGGTGATGATGGTGCGCGACAGGGTCTGGTTGATCGAGCGATTCATCACCTCCAGCGGCTCCACCCGTAGGCTGCGGAAGTTCTCGCGGACACGGTCGAACACTACGATCGTGTCGTTGATCGAGAACCCCATCACCGACAACAGGCCGGCCAACACCGTCAGGTCGAACTCGCGCCCGGTCAGGGAGAAGAACGCCGCGACCAGCAGCACATCGAACAGCGTGGTCAGGGTCGCGACCACCGCGAACTTCAGCTCGAAGCGGAAACCGATGTAGATCAGGAAGCCGACCACCACGAACAGCGCGGCATACAGGCCGTTGCGGGCCAGTTCCGCGCCGACCTGCGGGCCGACGAACTCGGTGCGCAGCAGGTGTGCCTGGTTGTCAGGGGTCGACGCCGCCGCCAGCACGTCCTGGGCGGTGCGGTTGTTGGCGTCGGTGGTGGTCTGGCCGTCGCGCGGCTGCAGCCGGACCAGCAGGTCGGTGCCGCTGCCGAAGCTCTGCACCTGCGCGCCGTCGTAGCCGGCCGAGGCCAGGCGCTCGCGCACGCCATCGACGCTGGCGGCACGGTCGAAGCGCACCTCGACCACGGTGCCGCCGGTGAAGTCCAGCGCGTAGTTGAAGCCGTTGATGGCGATGGTCGCCACCGAGGCGACGAACAGCAGCGCGGCGATGCCCATCGACACCCAGCGCATCCGCATGAAGTCGATGCGGGTGTCGTTGGGGACCAGGGTAAGCGGGAAGATCTTCATATGCGGTTTCCTCCCGTCAGATGGCCAGGGACTTGAGCTTCTTGCGGCGGGCGTACACCAGGGTGACGATCGCGCGCGAGACGGTGATGGCGGTGAACATCGACGCGAAGATGCCGATCATCAGGGTCAGGGCGAAGCCCTTCAGTGGACCGGTGCCGAACGCGTACAGGGCGATGCCGGCGATGATCGCGGTCAGGTTGGCGTCGAGGATGGTGCCACTGGCCTTCTCATAACCGGTGACAATCGCCGCCTTCGGCGGCACCCCGGCGCGCAGTTCTTCGCGGATGCGCTCGTTGATCAGCACGTTGGCGTCCACCGACAGGCCGATCGACAGGGCCAGGCCGGCGAAGCCGGGCAAGGTCATCGTCGCGCCGAACCGGGACATCACCGCGACCACGATCAGCAGGTTGAACAGCAGCGCGATGCCGGTGATCAGGCCGAACATGCGGTAGTAGACCGCGAAGAACACCAGGGTGAACAGGAACGCGTACAGCACCGCGGTCACGCCGCGCTCCACGTTCTCCTTGCCCAGGCTGGGACCGACGATGCGCTCCTCGACGAAGTCCATCGGCGCGGCCAGCGAGCCGGCGCGCAGCAGCTTGGCCAGCTCGTCGGCCTCCGCCTTCTCCAAGCCGGTGGTCTGGAAGTTCTTGCCGAACACGCCGCTGATGTTGGCCACCGAGATGACCTCTTCCTTGACCCGGAAGCTGCGCACCTCCTCGCCGTTGACGATCGTCACCTGCGGGATGCGCTCGGTATAGACCACCGCCATCGGCTTGCCGACGTTAGCGCTGGTGAAGTCGAACATGCGGTCGCCGCCGACGTTGTTCAGGGTCACGCTGACCGCCGGCTGGCCGTTCTGGTCGATCGCGCTGGTCGCGGCGACCATCTGGTCGCCGGTGACGATCACGCGCTTGTTGAGCAGCACCGGGGAGCCGTCGCGGCGGTAGTAGACCTTGGCCTCGGGCGGCACGCGGCCGGTGGCCAGCGCGTCGGCGGCGTTGCCGTCGAACACCGCGCGGTACTCCAGGGTGGCGGTGGCGCCGATCATGCGCTTGGCCGCGGCGGTGTCCTGCACGCCCGGCAACTGGACCACGATGCGGTCGCTGCCCTGGCGCTGGATGATCGGCTCGGCCACGCCCAGCTGGTCGACGCGGTTGCGCAGGGTGGTGATGTTCTGCTCGATCGCCGAACCGGCGATCTGGTTCAGCTCGGCCTCCGGGACGCGCACGGTCAGGCGGGTGCCCTGGCCCTCCACGCTCAGGGTCGGCATGACCTTGGTCAGCTGCTCCCGGGCCCTGGCCGGATCGGCGTCGGAGGCCAGGGTGACGACGATGCTGTGGTCGGGGCGACGGTCGACCGCGGTGTAGCGGATGCGGTTGTCGCGCAGGGTGACGCGCACGTCCTCCACGTAGGCGTCCAAGCGCTTCTCCAGCGCCGCCTGCTGGTCGACCTGCAGCACGAAGTGCACGCCGCCCTGCAGGTCCAGGCCCAGCACCATCGGCTGCGCGCCGAGGCGGTCGAGCCACGGCGGGACGTTGGAGGCCAGGTTCAGGGCGACGGTGTAGTTCTCGCCCAGGCTGGTGCGCAGGGCGTCGGCGGCCTGGGTCTGGGCCTCGGCGTCGAGCAGGCGCACCAGCAGGCTGTCGTTCTCCACCGCCACCGACGTCGGCTGCACGCCGGCCTCGTCCAGGTAGCCGGTCACCCGGGCCTTCAGCGCATCGTCCAGCGCCGCGCCGCGGTTGCCGGTGACCTGCACGGCGTAGTCGCTCTGGAAGATGTTGGGCAGCGCGTACAGCAGGCTGAGCGCCAGCACGAGCAGGATGACGAAGTACTTCCAGCGGGGAAATTCGAGCATTGCGGGACCCCGCGCGGCCCCGCCACGCGGGACCACGCTCAACGGTGGGACGGGAGGATCAGGCGGACTTCAGGGTGCCCTTGGGCAGGACGTTGCCGATGGCGCCCTTCTGCACGCGGACGCGCACGTTGTCGGCGATCTCGACGGTCACGAAGTTGTCGCCGATGTCGGTGACAGTGCCGGCCACGCCGCCGGAGGTGATGACCTCGTCGCCGCGGGACAGCTTGTCGAGCATGGACTTGTGTTCCTTCTGCCGCTTCATCTGCGGGCGGATCATCAGAAAGTACATGATCGCGATCAGGATGATCGGGAACAGCAGCATGCCGAAGCCACCGCCCTGCGGCTGGCCGCCAGCGGCCTGGGCGTAGGCGGTCGGGATCAGGAAGTCGAGGAAGCTCATCGGGATCGTCCAGTTGTGCGGAAAATAGCCGGGGATTATGCCATAGGGGCGGGCCCAGGCCTTTGCAAGCCCGGGTTGTGACCATTTTCACGGCTGCGGGTTCCCTGGGGGGACGGGCGATGCCTTGGCCGGGATGAACGGGCGGCTTGCTCGGTTCCAAGGACTTCGGGGTATGGACTGTCGCGCCTTGAAGAGCCAGAAGCCGAAGCTCCGGCGTCGGAAGGGCCGGACATGCCTGATAAAAGCGCTGGCTCCGGGCGGGGCCTAGACGTGTCGGGGTGCCTGGAGGAAAAGCGTTGGCTCCGGAAGGGGCTTGGACGTGTCGAGTGCCTGGAGGAAAAGCGCGGGCTTCGGACGGGGCTTAGACGTGTTCGGGTGCCTGGAGGAAAAGCGCGGGCTTCGGCCGGGGCCGCCGTGCCCAGGGGGTCTGGCGCATCGCTCCGCTGCGGCGTCCTGCCTCCGAGTCGCGACCGCAGCACATCCCTGTGCTGCTTGCGCCAGACCCCCTGGGCACGACGGCCTCGGGAGCTTTGGGGGCGTGGCTTCGATTGGTGGAGCAACAGCAACGGCTAAAGCACCCCTCCCCGGCCCTCCCCTTCGCGTGCGGCGAAAGGGAGGGGGTAAACCCACGACGGCGCTGCCTTCTGTAGGAGCGGGCATGACCGCGACAGGGGCGTCGGAATCACGAGGGCGTCGCCTGGGCCGACGGCGTCGAGTCGCGGTCATGCCCGCTCCTACAAGAGCTGTGCATTGCTTCTCGCCTGTAAACGGAGCCACGACGCCAAAGCTCCCGAAGACGTGGCGGGCCGGGAGTATTGCGGCAGCGGCCAGGGATGGCCGCGTCGGCGAGTCGGCACAGGGATGTGCCGTCGAGACGACCGCAATACTCCCGGCCCGCCACGGCTCAGCCCGAAGCTGACCACACCCGGCGCTTTTGACTTTGCGGTTGCGGTTGCGGTTGCGCCCCGCGGTCATGCCGCACCCCTCGCCAGGAAAAGCGAGCCGGGAACCCTACCCGCCCCGCGCGGCGTAGAAGGCGCTGCGGAAGGCCTGGAAGCGGCCTTCGGCGATCGCCGCGCGCATGTCGGCCATCAGCTTCTGGTAGTACCAGAGGTTGTGCAGCGTGCCGAGCATCGGCGCGAGCATCTCGTTGCAGCGGTCCAGGTGGCGCAGGTAGGCGCGGCTGTAGCCACCGGCGCAGGCCACGCAGCCACAACCGGGCTCGATCGGGTCCAGGTCGCGCTCGTACTTGGCGTTGCGGATGCGCACCGTGCCGAAAGAAGTGAAGTAGTGGCCGTTGCGCGCGTTGCGGGTCGGCATCACGCAGTCGAACATGTCCACCCCGCGGGCCACGCCCTCGACCAGGTCCTCCGGCCGGCCCACGCCCATCAGGTAGCGCGGCCGGTCGGCCGGCAGCCGCGGATGCAGGTGCTCGAGCATCGCGTTGCGCTCGTGCTCCGGCTCGCCCACCGCCAGCCCACCGATCGCGTAGCCGTCGAAGCCGATGTCCTGCAGCCCGTCCAGCGAACGGCTGCGCAGGTCCGGGTAGACGCTGCCCTGGACGATGCCGAACAGCGCCGCGTCGTTGCCCAGCTCGTCGTGCGCGTCGCGCGAGCGCCGCGCCCAGCGCAGGCTCAGTTCCATCGAGCGCCTGGCCACGTCTCCGGTCGCCGGATACGGCGTGCATTCGTCGAAGATCATCACCACGTCCGAGTCGAGCACCTGCTGGATGCGCATGCTCTCCTCCGGCCCGAGGAACACCTTGGCCCCGTCGGTCGGTGAAGCAAAGGTCACGCCCTGCTCGGTGATCTTGCGCCGGTGCGCCAGCGAGAACACCTGGAAGCCGCCGGAGTCGGTGAGGATCGGCCCGTCCCAGCGGGTGAAGCCGTGCAGCCCGCCGTGCGCGCCGATCACCTCCAGGCCCGGGCGCAGGTACAAGTGGAAGGTGTTGCCGAGGATGATCTCCGCGCCCAGCGCGTGGACCTGGTCGGGCAGCACGCCCTTGACCGAACCGTAGGTGCCCACCGGCATGAACGCCGGCGTCTCCACCGTGCCGCGCGGGAAGGTCAGGCGGCCGCGGCGGGCGGTGCCGTCGGTGGCCTGGAGCTGGAATTGCAGTCGGGACATCGGCAGGGGAACGGACAAGGCAAGCTGGCCATTGTCGCGCATCGGCGCGGGCGCGACCCAACCGGCCATTCAGGGCTCGGGGAAGCGGACCAGGCCGTCACCCAGAACGCGGAAGCGCAATTCGTGCCCGGGCGCGGCGTCCAGCCCGGCCGGCAGGTCGGCCTCGAAGCGCGCGCCCGACTCCAGCGCCAGCACCGCCACCGTGTCCGGGCCGCGGAAGGCCCGCTCCAGCACGGTCGCCCAAACCGCACCGTCGGGGTCGGGCCGCAGGTGCTCCGGGCGCAGCAGCACGTCCCCGGTCCCCGGCAGGCCCAGCGTCTGCGCCGGCACCAGCGCCCCGCGGCCGACGAACCCGGCCACCATCCGGTCGGCCGGCGTCCGGTACAGGGTCGCCGCATCGCCCCACTGCAGCAGCCGGCCGCGGTCCATCACCCCGATCCCGTCGGCCATCGCGAAGGCCTCGGCCTGGTCGTGGGTCACCAGCAGCGCGGTCGTGCCGGTGGCCTTGAGCAGCCCGCGCACCTCGCCGGCCAGCCGTTCGCGGGTGTGGATGTCGAGGTTGGAGAACGGCTCGTCCAGCAGCAGCAGGTCAGGCGCCGGTGCCAGCGCACGGGCCAGCGCCACCCGCTGCTGCTGGCCACCGGACAGCTCGTGCGGATAGCGCCCGGCCAGCGTCGCCAGCCCCACCAGTTCGAGCATCGCCCGCACCCGCTGCGCCCGCGCGTCGCGGGCGAGCCGGCGCAGGCCGAAGCCGACGTTGCCTGCCACGTCCAGGTGCGGGAACAAGGCGTAGTCCTGGAACATCACCCCCACCCGGCGCCGCTCCGGCGGCAGGTCCACGCCGTCGCCGGCGACGGTGCGGCCGTCCAGCACGATGCGCCCGGCCTGCAGCGGCTCGAACCCGGCGATCGCGCGCAGCACGGTGGTCTTGCCGCAGCCGGAAGGTCCCAGCAGGCAGCCGATGCCGCCGCGCGGCAACCGCAGCGACAGCGCCTCGACCACGGTGCGGCGGCCGCCGGCCGCCGGATAGGCGACCGCGATGCGGTCCAGTTCGAGCATCGCCGGCGTATCGCTCATGGGTTTGCGTCCTCCCCTCCCGGCGCAGCCATCCTGCCGTGCGCAACCCCACTGCGCGCCAGCAACAGCACCGGCAGCAGCCCGGCCAGCACGATCAGCAGCGCGGCGATCGCGCCGTCCTCGTAGGCGCCGCGCGCGGCGTCGGCGTACAGCCAGGTGGCCAGCGTCTCGAAGTTCACCGGCCGCAGCATCAGCGTCGCCGGCAGTTCCTTCATCGCGTCGACGAACACCAGCAGCGCGCCGGCCGCCAATGCCGGCCGCAGCAGCGGCAGGTGCACGCGGCGCAGCATGCCGCCGGAGCCCTCGCCGAGGCTGCGCGCGGCCTGGTCCAGCGAGGCCGGCACCCGTGCCAGCCCGGCCTCGGTGCTGCCGGCGCTGATCGCGAGGAAGCGCAGCATGTAGGCGATCACCAGCGCCGCGACCGAGCCCATCAGCAGCATGCGCGGCTCGCCACCGAACGCGCGCAGCACCGTCCCGGCGCCCACATCGAAGACGGACAACGGCAGCAGCAGGCCCAGCGCCAGCACCGTGCCCGGCACCGCATAGCCCAGGCTGGCCACGCGCAGGCTGGCCGCGGCCAGGCCGGGACGCCGCCGTGCCTGCGCCAGGCGCAGCGCCCAGGCCACCACCAGCCCGGCCAGCACCGTGGCCAGCGTCGCCAGGGTCGCCACCCACACGGTGTTGCCGGCGCTGTCCAGCAGCTGCGGCGACACGCCGTGGGAGCGCAGCCGCGCCAGGCTGGCATGCAGCAGGTAGGCGGCCGGCAGCAGGAACCCCAGCGCCACCGGCAGCAGGCCCAGCGCCAGCGCGCACGCGGCCGCCGCGCCGCGCAACCGCCGCGGCGCCATCGGCCGCGGCCGCTGCGCCGTCGCGTAGCGCTGGCGGCGCCGGCCGTAGCGCTCCAGCACCACCAGCAGCAGCACCAGCACCAGCATGCCCAACGCGATCTGCGCCGCGCCGGGCAGGTCGCTGCGGGTGACCCAGGTCGTGTAGACCGCCACGGTCAGGGTCTGCACGCCGAGGAATTCGGAGGCGCCGATGTCGTTGAGCGCCTCCAGCAGCGCCAGTGCCATGCCGATCGCGATCGCCGGCCGCGCCAGCGGCAGGGCGACGCGCCGGAACAGGCCGGCCTGGGTCACGCCCAGCGAGCGCGCCGCCTCAAGCAGGCTGCCGGCCTGGGTGAGGAACAGCGCGCGGGTGGTCAGGTAGACGTAGGGGTACAGCACGAAGCCCAGCAGCAGGATGCAGCCAGCCAGCGAGCGGATGTCCGGCAGGCGGAAGTCGCGCGGGCTGGCGATGCCCAGCACCCCGCGCAGCGCGGTCTGCACCGGGCCGAGCGGATGCAGCAGGTCCAGGTAGGCGTAGGCGATGATGTAGGTCGGCATGGCCAGCGGCAGCAACAGCGCCCAGGACAGCGCCCCGCGACCGGGAAAGTCGTAGGCGGTCACCAGCCAGGCGCTGCCGGTGCCGAGCAGCGCGCACAACGTGCCCACCCCGGCCAGCAACAGCAGCGTGTTCAGGCCCGCGCGCGGCAGCACGTACGCGGCCAGGTGCGACCACAGCCCGTCGCTGCCTTGCGCCGCGGTCCAGGCCAGGGCCAGCAGCGGCGCCAGCACCAGCAGCGCGACCGCGCCGGAGGCCAGCATCCAGGCGCGATCGCCGCCGCGTCCGGCGGCTGGGGCTGCACTGCTCACCGCGCCGGCGTCACTGGTCGAAGCCGACCCGGTCCACCAGCTCGCTGGCCTGCCTGCGGTGGCGCGCGATCTCGGCCAGCGGCAGCGGATCGACCTTGAGCGGACCGAAGCTGGCGACCACCGGGTCCAGTTCCACGCCGGCCTTCACCGGGTACTCGTAGTTGGCCCGCGCGTACAGGCTCTGCGCCTGGTCGGACACCAGGTACTCGAGCAGCCGCACCGCGTTGTCGCGGTTGGGCGCGTGGCGCGCCACCGCCGCGCCGCTGATGTTGACGTGGGTGCCGCCGTCGGGCGCGCCGGCGAACACCGGGCGCACGACCTTGATCGCCTCGCCCCACTGGTGCTGCTCCGAGCCCGGCTCGGCGTTCTTCATCCGGCCGACGTAGTAGGCGTTGGCGATACCGATGTCGCAGATGCCGCCGAGGATGTCGCGCGCGACCTCGCGGTCGCCGCCGGCGGCCTTGCGCGCGAGGTTGGCCTTGACCCCGCGCAGCCACTGCTCGGTGGCCGCCTCGCCCTGGTGGGCGATCATCGCCGCGATCAGGCTGGTGTTGTACGGGTGCTGGCCGGAACGGATGCACACCCGGCCCTTCCACTCCGGCTTGGCCAGGTCCTCGTAGGCGAAACCGTCCAGGGCCAGGTCGTTGTCCACGTAGAGGATGCGGTCGCGCAGCGACAGCGCGTACCACTGCCCCTGCGGGTCGCGCAGGTGCGCGGGGATGGCCTGGTCGAGCACTGGCGAGGCGATGGGCTGGGTCAGGCCGGCATCGACCAGGTCGAGCAGGTTGCCGGTGTCGACGGTCATCAGCACGTCGGCCGGCGAACGCTCGCCTTCGGCGCGCAGCCGCTCGGCGAGGCCGTCGCGCACGAACACGGTGTCGACCCGGGTGCCGGTCTCGGCGGTGAAGGCGTCCAGCAGCGGCTGGACCAGCCCGGGTTCGCGGGTGGTGTAGAGCGTGACCGCGCCGCCCGGCTGGGCGGGCGCGGCGGCGGCGGCATCGGTTCCGGCGCTGGACGGCTCGCGGCCGCAGGCCGACAGGCACAGCGCCAGGGCGGCGGCGAACAACGACGCGGCAGGCGTCTTGAAGCGGTGGCGGGATGTCATGCGTAGTCCTCTTGCAGGCGTGGGCGCTCTGGCGATGCCCGCCGTGGGCGGCTTGAGCAGAACGTCCGGCCGTGGCGACCGGTCCGCGTCGCGGAATGGGTGGTTCGATACCAGGGGGCGATACTAAACAGTCGCGACGCCGCGACCAAGCCGCGGCTCAGCGCTCGGGCGCGTCGTCCGGCGGGTACAGCAGCATCGCGTCGCCGTAGGAGAAGAAGCGGTAGCGCTGTTCCACCGCGTGCCGGTAGGCGTCGAACACGCGCTGCTTGCCGGCGAAGGCCGAGACCAGCATCAGCAGCGTGCTCTCGGGCAGGTGGAAGTTGGTCAGCAGCGCATCGACGCTGCGGATCCGGTAGCCGGGGAAGATGAAGATGCGGGTCTCGCCGGCGAACGGGCGCAGCTCGCCCTCGGGCCTGGCCTCGCTGCGGTGCCAGGCGCTTTCCAGCGCGCGCACCACGGTCGTGCCCACCGCGATCACCCGGCCCCCGGCCTCGCGGGTGCGACGCACCTGCGCCACCAGCTCGGCGCCGACGTTGAGCCACTCGCTGTGCATGGTGTGCTGGCGCACGTCCTCCACCCGCACCGGCTGGAAGGTGCCGGCGCCCACGTGCAGGGTGACGTGGCCGAAGCGCACGCCGCGCTCGCGCAGTGCGGCCAGCAGCGGCTCGTCGAAATGCAGGCCGGCGGTCGGCGCGGCGACCGCGCCGACCTGTTTCGCGAACACGGTCTGGTAGCGCTCGGTATCGTCCTGGCCCGGCTCGCGGCGGATGTATGGCGGCAGCGGCAGGCGGCCGACCTTCAGCAGCCATGGCTCCAGCCCGTCCTCGACCTCGAAGCACAACCGGTAGAACTCGCCGTCGCGGCCCAACACCTCGGCCTCGCCACCGCCGTCGAGCGCGATCCGGCTGCCGGCCTTGGGCGATTTGCTGGCGCGCACCTGCGCCCGCGCCTGCTCGTCCGGCAGCAGCCGCTCGATCAGGATTTCCACCCGTCCGCCGCTGTCCTTCTGCCCGAACAGGCGCGCCGGGATCACCCGGGTGTCGTTGAACACCAGCAGGTCGCCCGGCTGCAGCAGTCCAGGCAGGTCGCGCACGTGCAGGTCGGAGAACGGGCCGATCGACGGCGGCACGACCAGCAGGCGGCTGGCCGAGCGCTCGGCCAGCGGGGCCTGGGCGATCAGTTCCTCGGGCAGGTCGTAGTGGAAGTCGGACTTCTTCAAGGCGGCGGATTCGGCGCTGGGCGCGAGCCGGCCATTGTAACGACGTACCCGCGCCCGGCCGCAGCGCCGTTCAGCGCTCGAACTTGGTCGACAGCACGATCGCCGAGGAGGTGCGCTCGACCCCGTCGATCGCGCCGATCCGGTCGGTCAGCACGTCCATCTGCTGCACGTCGTCCACCACGCCCAGGGCGATCAGGTCGAAGCTGCCGCTGACCGACTGCAGGGTCCGCACCTCGGGCATGGCCTGCAGTTCCTTGACCACCGCCGCCATCCGCTTCGGGAACACGGTGATCATGATGTGGGCGCGGATCCGGGCCTGGTCCACGGCCTCGTCCACCCGCACCGTGTAGCCGCGGATCACCCCTGCACGCTCGAGCCGGTCGATCCGGCTCTGCACGGTGGTGCGTGACAGGTCCAGCCGCCGCGCGATCTGCGCGGTGGAGGCGCGCGCGTCCTCGCGCAGCAGGGACAGGAGTTGTTCGTCGGCCTCGGTGATCTTCATTCCGCCCACCCGATTTCGTCGAATCGACGAAAAACGGCCGATTCCTGCCCGGATCATAGCTGCCAAACGACGATCCCATCCAGATAATAGGGACGGAAGCCCGTACCAGGGCGCCGTCGTTCCGGGAGAACCGCATGTCCGTCCTCGCCCCCCTCGCCCCGCTACGCGCCCACCCCGGCCAGCGCCTGACCGCCGGCCTGGACGATGCCACCGTCGTCCGCCTGGCCGGCTCGCACCCGGACCTGGCCGCGGCGATCGAGGCGGCGGCCGCCGAGTACGCGCGCCTGGCCGGCGACATCGGCGGACTGCTCGACCTGGACGAGGCGGCGCAGATCGAGGCGCTGCAGGCCGGGTTCGTCAACTTCTACGCCGACGATGCCATCACTCCGTACGTCGCCCTGGCCGCGCGCGGCCCGTGGGTGGTCACGCTCAAGGGTGCGGTGCTGTACGACGCCGGCGGCTACGGCATGCTCGGCTTCGGCCACGCCCCGGCGGCGGTGTTGGAGGCGCTGGCGCGGCCGCAGGTGATGGCCAACGTAATGACCCCGAACCTGGCCCAGGGCCGCTTCATCTCCATGCTGCGCCGGGAGATCGGCCACACCCGGGGCGGCTGTCCGTTCGAGCGCTTCATGTGCCTCAACTCCGGCTCGGAGGCCGTGGGCCTGGCCACCCGCATCGTCGACATCAACGCCAAGCTGCAGACCGATCCGGGCGCGCGCCATGCCGGGGCGACGATCAAGCGCGTGGTGGTCAAGGGCAGCTTCCACGGCCGCACCGACCGGCCCGGCCTGTATTCGGACTCCAGCCGCCGCGCCTACGTGCAGCACCTGGCCAGCTACCGCGGCGAGGACTCGGTGATCACGATCCCGCCGTACGACGTCGCCGCCCTGCGCCGGGCCTTCGCCGACGCCGAGGCCAAGGGCTGGTTCATCGAGGCGGTGTTCCTGGAGCCGGTGATGGGCGAAGGCGACCCCGGCCGCGCGGTGCCGGTGGACTTCTACAAGGCCGCTCGCGAGCTGACCCGCGGCCACGGCAGCCTGCTGCTGATCGATTCGATCCAGGCCGGCCTGCGCGCGCACGGCGTGCTGTCGCTGGTCGACTATCCCGGCTTCGAGGGCGTCGAGCCACCGGACATGGAGACCTATTCCAAGGCGCTCAACGCCGCCCAGTTCCCGCTGTCGGTGCTGGCGGTGACCGCGCACGCCGCGGGCCTGTACCGGAAAGGCGTGTACGGCAACACCATGACCAGCAACCCGCGCGCGCTGGACGTGGCCTGCGCCAACCTCGGCCTGCTCACCCCGCAGGTGCGCGACAACATCCGCGTGCGTGGCGAACAGGCCATGCGCAAGCTCGAGCAGCTCAAGGCCTCGCTGGGCGGGCTGATCACCAGGGTCCAGGGCACTGGCCTGCTGTTCTCCTGCGAGCTGGCCCCGCAGTTCAAGTGCTATGGCACCGGCTCCACCGAGGAATGGCTGCGCGCGCACGGGGTCAACGTGATCCATGGCGGCGAGAACTCGCTGCGCTTCACCCCGCACTTCCTGATGGACGAGGAGGAGCTGGACCTGCTGGTGTCGATGGTCGGCCGCGCGCTGCGCGAAGGGCCGCGCCGGGAACAGGCCTCGGCGGCCTGACCCGCCGCGATCGGCAACAGGGGACGGGCCGCGCGTGCCCGTCCCATCCGCGGCACCTTCGCATCGATCGGTCGCACGGGAGAACGGCATGGGATGGTCACGACGCGGTTTCCTGGTGGCGACGGCGGCAGGCGCCGCCTCGGCCTCCCTGTCCGGCTGGGCCAGGGCCGCATCCGGCTCCGCGCCGGCCCTGCTGCTCCGCGACGTGCGCGTGGTCGACGGCACCGGCGCGCCGGCGCTGGCCGCCGACGTCCTGGTGCGCGGCGACCGCATCGAGCACATCGGCCGCATCGCCGCCAGCGCAGCGCGCGGCGCGCGCATCGTCGAAGGCGGCGGCCGGGTGCTGGCACCGGGCTTCATCGACCTGCACGTGCACGGCGATCCGACCACCCAGTCCTACGCGAGCCACCTGGCGATGGGCGCCACTACCGTCGTGCTGGGCCAGGACGGCGCCAGCCCGGCGGCGGGCGACGGTACCGCCGGTGGCATCCGGGCCTGGTTCGAAGCGCTCGAACGCGCCCTGCCGGACATCAACGTCGCCACCACGTCCGGGCACGGTTCGCTGCGCCGGCAGGCGGGCATCGACGATGGCACCCGCGTGCCCTCGGCCGCCCAGCAGGCGCGCATGGCCGCACTGCTCGAGGCCGACCTCGCCGCCGGCTCGTTCGGCATGTCCACCGGCCTGGAATACGTGCCCGGCCTCTATGCCTCCCCGGCCGAGATCGCTCCGCTTGGCCAGATACTCGCGCGCCACGACGCGGTGGCGATGAGCCACCTGCGTTCGGAGGACGAGGACAAGGTGGATGCGGCGATCCGCGAGCACGTCGAGGCCAGCCGTCCGGCGCGCACCCACGTCTCGCACCTGAAGGTGGTGCACGGCAAGGGCGCCGGGCGCGCCGAACGCACGCTCGCCGAACTGCAGCGCATGCGCGAGTCCGGCATCCCGCTGACCGCCGACGCCTATCCCTACCTCGCCAGCTATACCGGCATCGGCATCCTGTTCCCGGAATGGGCGCTGCCGCCCACCGACTATGCGCAGGTACTGGCCAACCGGCGCGACGAACTGCGCGCCTGGGTGGAGCAGCGCCTGCTCCGCCGCGGCGGGCCGGACGCATTGCTGTTCGGCACCGGGCAGCATGCCGGCAGGACCCTGGCCCAGGTGGCGCAGGCCGACGGCCGGCCGTGGCCGGAGGTGCTGCTGGCGCTGGGGCCGCGCGGCGGCCAGGCGGCGCACTTCGTGATGGACAAGGAGCTGCAGGCACGGATCCTGGTCGACCCCCACGTAGCCATCGCCAGCGACGGCTCGCCCAGGGGACGGCACCCGCGCGGCCACGGCACCTTCGCCGCCTGGATCGAGGACTTCGTGGTGAACGAGCGCCGGGTGTCGCTGGAGGAAGCCGTGCGCAAGGCCACCGGCCTGCCGGCGCGGATCCTGGGCCTGAAGGACCGCGGCACGCTACGCGCCGGCGCGATCGCCGACCTGGTGCTGTTCGACCCGGCCCGGGTGCGGGCGCGCGCGGATTACGTCGATCCGTTCGCGCTGGCCGAAGGCTTCGACCTGGTGCTGCTCAACGGGCAGCCCGCCTACCAGGACGGCGAGCCCACCGGTGTCCGCGGGCGGCTGGTGCGGCATCGCGCCGCCGGGGCCTGACGCCGCGCCGACGGCGGCTACCTGCCCGCTTCGCGCCGGGCCTGGTCCGCGTTCCCGGCGAAACGGTCCAGCGACTGCCGCACCAGCGCCCTGGCTTCGGCGGCATCGCCCCAGCCGTCCAGTTCGATCGGATTGCGACCGGCCGGCAGATCCTTGTAGACCCGGAAGAACGCCTCGATCCGCTGCCGCTCGATCTGCGGCAGGTCGGCCAGGTCGCGGATGCCGGCATAGGTCGGATCGATCTTGTCGGTGGGCACGCCGATGATCTTCTCGTCCTGCTCGCCCTTGTCGGTCATGCGCAGCACCCCGATCGGGCGGAAGCGGATCAACACGCCCGGATGCAGCGGTTCGCGGGTCAGCACCAGCGCGTCGAGCGGATCGCCGTCGCCGGCCAGCGTGCGCGGCAGCGAACCGTAGTTGGCCGGATACACCACCGGCATCGACTGGAAGCGGTCGACGAAGACCAGGCCCTGCTCGTTGATCTCGTACTTGGTGAAGCTGCCGGCCGGGATCTCCACCGCCAGCAGCACCTCGCCGGGCGCCGAGTCCGGCTGCGCGACCAGGAAAGGATGGACGACGTGGTCCGAAGCAACTGCATCGGCCGACGGGAAAAGCGCCGAGGCCAGGACGGCGACCAGGGCGATGGCGGGACTGCGCAGGATCATGGGTAGCTCCGGAGAAGATGGCGCCGTGTCGCACGGCGTGGCGTCGGGAAACAGGAAGCCGTTGGGCGATCTGCGGCAGAATCGTTGCGAAGCCGCATCCGGCGCCGGCAGTGCCGGCGCCTATTCCCAGCAACGGTCGGCGCGCCCCTTGAGCGTTGCCGCGCGTTCGCAGTCGCGCTGCGGTATCCGTTCCTCTTCCAGTTCGCGCAGCCGGCGACCACCGTCGGGCGCCCGCTCCAGTTCGAAGGCGTCGTACAGCCTGCCGGTGGCGGTGCGCGCCTCGTAGCGCAGCCGGTCGCCGTCGACGCGCAGCACCTGGAACAGCTGGGTGTCCTCGGCCACCGGCGCCATGGTTAGGCGCGCTTGCGGCGACAGCCGGTACTGCTTGGCGCCGGCCACCGACACCACGAACTGCGGTGTGGGCTGCCCGGGCACGCGGCCGCCGCGGCGGCCATAGACGTGGTCGTGCCCCTGCAGCACCAGGTCGACCCGACGGCGCTCCAGCACCGGCAGCACGTGCCTGCGCAGCAGTTCGTTGTCGCGGTCCTGGCGTGGCGAGAACATCGGCTGGTGGACGACCACGATGCTCCAGCGCCGCGTGTTCCCGGCCAGCACGCGATCCAGCCAGGCCGCCTGGGCGCGCGCCGTGCCCAGGTCCAGCGCGGAGGTGCCGTCCAGCACCACCACGCGCACGTCCTGCGCATCGAACCAGTAGGTGGTGGCGGCCGCGCCCTCGGCGCCGTTGCCCGGCAGCGCGAAGGTGCGCGGCCAGTGCGCGCCGAGCACGCGCCGCTCCTGCGGGGTGTCCTCGAACTCCTCGAAGTACTCGTGGTTGCCGGCCGCCGGCGCGACCAGCATCGAGGTCGGCAGCGACTCGCCGGCTTCGAACCACTCGCCCCACTCGTTGTCGTCCTCGCCGTCGCCGCCGCTGACCAGATCGCCGGCGAACAGCGCCAGCCGCGCGTCGGGCGCATGGCGCATCGCCTCGCGCACCACCCGCGTGGTCAGGCTCGTGTTCTTGTTCTGGGTGTCGCCGAAGTACAGCAGGGTCAGCGGCGTGCCCGGCGACGCTGGCGTGCGGGTGTGGTGCCACGGGCTCCAGGTGCCGCCGCCCTGCACCCGCCAGGCGTACAGGGTATCGGCCTGCAGGCCATCGACCTCGGCGCGGTGGTGGTGGCCGATGCCGTTCTCGGTGCGCAGCGCGGTCGTCGCCGCGCGCACCTGTCGCGGCACGCCCATGTCCGGAGAATCGCCGGCCAAAACGATCTCCAGCACCGGCGCCGCCACACTGGCGTCGGTACGCCAGGCGACGGCAAAGCCGGTCGCCGCATCCTGCACGGGCGAGGCGACGATGCGGTCGGGGAAGACGCTCGGCGCATGGCGCGCCACGCCTGCCGGAACGCGCGTGTTCGGTTCCGGCGGCCGCGGCGCCTCCTGCGGCGGCGCGAACGTGGCGGCAGCGACCAGCCACGCGGCCAGCACGGCGCGCAATCCGGAGGAGTGCACGCACCTCATGCGACGGGACATGCCGGCAGTGAAAGCGTCCTCGCCATCTCCCGCCAGTCCAGCGCGACCACGCCCTGGTCGTCGTGCACCGCGTACAGCACGCCTTCCGGGAACCGGTCGGATGCCACATCGTGCAGCCAGATGCCGTCGGTGTTGGCGACCATCACGCCCGTCACCGCGCCGACGTGCGCCAGGCCGCGGCGATCGAACAGGTGGAACACGGTGCGACCCTTGCCCTGCTCGGTGGTGATCCACCAGCCACTGCCGTCGGCGCACGACTTGAGCATGATGCCCTCCGCCTGGGCCTCGAACACGTCGCGACCGACGGTCCTGCCGCTGAAGCGGCCGGCCAGGTCGTAGACCTTGAGCTCGTTGGCGTAGGTTTCGTCCTCCTCGGCGATCAGCAGGCGGTCGTTGGCCGGGTCGCCCCACAGCGACTCGACCACACGCAGTGCGCCTGCCGGCGTGGTGTCGCCGAAGGCGCCCAGCGCACGCACCTCCAGCCCGTCTCCCCGGCGATCCAGCGCGTAGCGGTGCACGCGGCGGTCCAGTTCCTCCAGCGGCGGCAGGATGTCGTTGCCCTGCGCATCCTCTCCCTGGTCGTAGGAATCGGTGACATAGAGCTCGTAGCCCGTATCGGTGCGGTTGACCCACAGGCCATAGGGCTTGACCAGGTCGTCGGCGGCGAACGTGGCCACGTGCGCGAACTCCGGCAGGCGCAATACCTGGACCCGGTGATTGTCGCGTTCGACCACGAACAGCAGGTCGTCGACGGTGGCGATGCCGTTGGGGCGCTCGAACTGGCCCGCACCCGTGCCGGCGGAGCCCACGCTGCGGAGGGTCTCCCCGGTGGCGCCGTCGTAGACCACCAGCTTGTCGGTGGCCTTGGCGGTGGCGATCAGCCAGGTCTTCCCATCGGGCGCGGTCCAGGCGGCCGGCGAGTCGATGTTGTCTTCCGGCGTGAGTGCGGTAACGAAGGCTTCGGCCACGACCGGGAGATCGCGCGCGGCATCCACCGCAGGCGCCGGCTCGGCGGCAGGCGCAACCACCGGTTCGGGTGCGGGCGCTACCCCGCAAGCCGCCGGAAACAATGCAGCAACTACTGCCATGAACCTCAGCCTCATCTCGATCCTCGATTCTCACGGATGTCCGCGCAAGGCGGCGATCCTATGAATGCAATGTTGCGGTTCGATGACGCGCGCAAGAGACGGTCATGGACTCGCATGCGCATGGGCTCTGCGTGCATCGCTTTCATAATGTCGAAACATTGCCGGGTGAAGGTTTCGTTACGCCATGGGACGCATTCCATGGCGCCTCTCCTCCATGACGAAGCCATTGTCCACATGAATCTGAGACTTTCCGCCGTTGCAACGGCGATCGCCACCGTGCTTGCACTGTCGGCCCATCCGGTGAATGCGCAGCCAGCCCCGTCCGTCGCCGAAGAAGGCAATGCCGGCACCGTCATCGGCCAGGTCAAGGAGGCCACGCGCGGCGTCTACCTGGACGGCGCCCGCGTGACCCTCAACGGCACCCAGGTCGTGACCCAGCGCGATGGCAGCTTCCGGATCACTGGCGTTGCGTCCGGCAGGTATCGCCTTTCCGTCGACTATCTGGGCTACCAGCCGCAGGAAGTCGAAATCGAGGTCGGCGGTTCGCGCGGCGTGCGCGTGGACGTCACCCTGCGCAGCACCGCCATCGCCACCGATGCGATCGACCTCGAGCGCGTGGACGTCCGCGCCATGCGCGACGCCCAGGCGATGGCGCTGAACCAGCAACGCAGCTCGGTGAACTACGTCAACGTCGTCTCGGCCGACCTGCTCGGCCAGTTCCCTGACAACAACATCGCCGAATCGACCCAGCGCATCCCGGGTGTCTCGATCGAGCGCGACCAGGGCGAAGGCCGCTACGTGACCGTGCGCGGCGCGCCCAAGGAATACACCACCGTCTCCATCGACGGCGTGCAGCTGGCCAACCCCGACTCGACCACCCGCGGCGTCGAGCTGGACACCATTCCTTCCGACGTGATCTCCGCCCTGGAAGTGACCAAGGCCATCACTCCCGACATGGACGGCGACGCCATCGCCGGCAACATCAACATCCGCACTCAGAGCGCGCTGGACCGCGACGGCATGACCCTGCGCGCGTCCGCCGGCGCGGGACGGTACCAGCTGGGAAGCGGCGACAACGAGCGGTACAACGCGACCGTCGGCAACCGCTTCGGCGCCGACCGCAACATCGGCGTACTGGTATCGGCCTCGCACAGCCGCCAGGGCCGCTTCACCGACAACGTCGAGACCCTGTACCAGCAGTTCGACGACGGCCGCATCATGCCGACCGAGGTCCAGATCAAGGACTACGAAGGCACCCGCACGCGCACCGGCGTCACCGGCCGCTTCGACTTCCGGATCGACCCGGGCAACCTGGTCTACTTCATCGCGTCCGACTCCACGTTCAAGGACCACGAGTACCGCGACAACCTCATCATCACGATGGACCAGCACACGGCCGCGTCCACCCAGACCGTCGGCAATGTCCGCGCCACGTTCGACAAGGAACTGCGCGAGCGCACCTACGACAAGAACATCCGCACCTACAACCTGGGCGGCGAGCACTACGTCGGCGACGACTGGACCTTCGAATGGCAGGCGTCGCAGAGCAAGGCGGAAAAGGAAACCAGTCCGCGCATGCAGTACATCTTCCGGTCGAACGTGCGTCCGCGCATGGACTACGACTACAGCAACCACGATTTCCCGATCTGGACGATCCTCGGACGCCCCGACGCCCCGGCCACCGGAGTCGACCTGCCGGAAAGCTGGTTCGCGTTCCGCCGCCTGAACGACCGTTACGAGTACGGCGAGGAGAAGGAAACCGGACTGCGCTTCGACGCCGACCGCAAGCTGGACTCCATCGGCGACGAGGGCAGCATCAAGTTCGGCCTGCGCGCGCGCCTGCGCGACAAGTTCTTCGACGACGAGCGCTACCGCAACGGCTCGGTGGCGGACTTCAACGCGCTCGGCATCACCATGTCCGACATGCTGTGCGATTCGATCTCGAACAACTTCGGCTACTTCCTCGCCGGACGCAGGTTCTGCCGCGACATCTTCCGGAACTACGCCGGCCCGCTGCAGGACAGCGCCAACCACCAGCGCCTCATCCCGGACTCGATCAGCGGCGACTACCGCGCCGAGGAGGACATCCACGCCGCCTACGTGCGCCTGGACGGCACCTGGGACAAGCTGACCATGATCACCGGCGTGCGATACGAGCGCACCAAGACCCATGGCGAGGCCGCGCAGTACAACGAGGACACCGGCGAGATCACGCCGCTGGCCGCTGGCCGCGACTACGGCCACGTGCTCCCGAGCCTGCATTTCCGCTACGAGTCCGGGCCCGACAGCATCCTGCGCGCGTCGTACTCGACCGCGCTGAACCGCCCGGACTTCATGCACACGGCGCCGTACCGCACCATCGGCGAACTGGAAACCTCGCCGGTCGCCGAGGGCAACCCGGAGGCCAAGGCGGCCTATGCCCACAACCTCGACCTGTCCTATGAGTACTACATCCGCCCGCTCGGGCTGCTTTCGGCCGCCGCGTTCTACAAGCGGATCAACGATCCGCTGTTCGTGGCCACCCACTCCGAGGACATCGGCGGCGGCCTCAGCCGCCAGGTGACCCGCCCGGAGAACGGCGACCGCGGACGGATCTACGGCTTCGAGCTGGCCTGGCAGCAGACGTTCGACTCGCTGCCTGCGCCGTTCGACGGCCTCGGCATCTACGGCAACTACACCTACGCCGATTCACGCGCCGACCTGCCTTTCGGCGAAGGCAGCACCGAGCTCCCGGGCACCTCGCGCACCAACTACAACCTTGCGCTGACCTACGACAAGTACGGGATCACCGCGCGCCTGGCCTACAACTACCGCTCCAAGTTCATCCAGTCCTTCGACGTGGAATCGCCGGAACTCAACGTGTACTGGGGCGATCGCGCCAGCCTCGACCTCTCCGCCAGCTATGCCCTGACCGACAACTGGCGCCTGTTCGCGGAGGCCAACAACCTCAGCAATACCAAGCAGGTCCGCTTCCAGGGCCAGCGCAGCCGCGTGCTGGAGATGGAGAGCTTCGGCCGCTCCTGGCTGGCGGGGGTCCGCTACGAGTTCTGAGCGATGCGGTTTGCATGCAGGCAAGGGCCGGGCTTCCCGGCCCTTGCTTTTTGCGCAGGGCGCGCGCTGCGGGAGCCGGACGGCATCGCGTACCCTATGCCATCCCTTACGGCACGCGCCCATGAAGACCGTCGAAGTCCGCCACCCCTTGGTCCAGCACAAGATCGGCCTGCTGCGCGACGTCGGGCTCAGCACCAAGGGTTTCCGCGAACTGGTGACCGAGCTGGGCACGCTGCTGGCCTACGAGGCCACCGCCGACCTGGAGACCGAGACGGCGACCATGCAGGGCTGGGCCGGCGAGGTGGAAGTGCGCCGGATCGCCGGCGCCAAGATCACCCTGGTGCCGATCCTGCGCGCCGGCCTGGGCATGCTGCCCGGCGTGCTGGCGCTGATTCCCGCGGCGAAGGTGAGCGTGGTCGGGCTGCAGCGCGACGAGGCCACGCTGCAGCCGGTGCCCTACTTCGAGCGCCTGACCGGGCGCCTGGACGAGCGCGACGCGCTGATCCTGGACCCGATGCTGGCCACCGGCGGCACGCTCATCGCCACCATCGACATGCTCAAGCGCGCCGGCGCGCGGCGGATCAAGGGCGTGTTCCTGGTCGCCGCGCCCGAGGGCCTGGCGGCGCTGGAGGCCGCGCATCCTGACGTGGAGGTCTACACCGCCGCGATCGACAAGCGCCTCAACGAGAAGGGCTACATCCTGCCCGGCCTGGGCGATGCGGGTGACCGGATCTTCGGTACCCGCCTTTAGGCGCCGTCCGGCCTGTGTGTCCGCCACGCCGGCACAGGCGACTTCCTTGTGGTTCCGACGCCCGTGTCGCCGGCTGAACCCGGCTCCTACAGGAGCAAGGCTGCAGCTCGTCTGTCTTCTGTAGGAGCTGGCTTCAGCCGGCGACACGCCACGCTGGGCACAGGCGACTTCCTCGTGGTTCCGACGCCCGTGTCGCCGGCTGAACCCGGCTCCTACAGGGGCAACGCTACAGCTCGTCTGTCTTCTGTAGGAGCTGGCTTCAGCCGGCGACGCGACGCGCTGGCACAGGCGACTTCCTCGTGGTTCCGACGCCCGTGTCGCCGGCTGAACCCGGCTCCTACAACGGCGTCAGCTGCTGCAGCGCGGCGGCGACGTAGACCAGCGGCGCGTTCCAGTTGATCGCGATCTCGTTGCTGGCGTAGCTGCAGCCGTGGTCGAGCCACGACAGCGCCGGCAGCGAGGAGGGATAGGCCACCCCCGGGCAGTCGCCGGCATCCTGCTGCCGCGGATTGGGCCCGCCGGACAGCCAGCCGGGCACCGGCGCCGCGATGCCGTCGGCCTGCGAGGGCCGGTGGTGGATGTGCTGCGGCGTGCGCAGGCCATGGCCGGTCACGAACGACACCCCCAGCGGGTTGCGCCCGAGCACGTAGTCCAGCTGCGACTGCGCCGCGTCCAGGTACTCGCGCCGCGGCGCGAGCCGGTAGCCCTGCAGCAGCACCATCGCCTGGTTCAGCGCCATCGCGTTGCTGCCCCAGACGAAATCCGGCGGCTGCATCGCCACCCGCCAGGGCGAGGCCTGCCACCGCCCGGTCAACCGCGCCGCCAGGCCGCCGACGGCAGCGGCCACCCGTTCGCGCGCGGTTGCGTCGGGCAGGCGGTGCGGGTGCTGCGCCAGCGAGATCCAGCCCAGCGTGCCCACGTCGGACCACGAGGGTACCGTCGGCACGGCGGCGTGGCGTTCGAATGCCTGCCAGTAACCGGACTCGCCGGTCAGCAGGTACAGCTCGGCCGCGGCCCAGGCGAATTCGTCGTCCAGCTTCGCATCGCCGTAGGCGCCGGTATGCACGTCGTCCGGCTGCCGGTAGGCGACGTCCGGATGCGCCTGCGCCCAGCGCCAGGCCGCTTCGGCGGCGGCGCGCATCCGCGCCGCCACGCCGGGGAACTGCGCCTCGTAGCCGGCGTAGACCCGGCTGGCCGTGGCCATCACCGCGGCGAAGTCCAGCGCGGCCGCGGTGGTCTTCTGCACCACGTAGCGCCGTTCGGTCGCCTGCTCCGGCATCACCTCGCCGTCGAAGCGCAGGTTGGTGAGCTTGTGGTACACGCCGCCGTCGCCCGGATCCTGCATCGCCAGCATCCACTCCAGGTTCCACCAGGCCTCGTCGAGGATGTCCGGCACCGCGTCGCCGCTCTCGGGGATGCCCAGGTCGCGGCCGCGGAAGAACGCCGGGAAGTGCTCGTACGCGGCCAGCAGGGTCCAGGTGGTGATGCCGGAATTGACGATGTACTTGTTGTAGTCGCCGGCGTCGTACCAGCCGCGCGGCGCGGAGATCAGCGTGCCGGCCGGCCTTCCTGGCGAGGCCGCCGACGCGTGGATTTCGACCTCGGTGTCGGGATGGCCGCCGGTATGCGCGTACGCGCCGGCATGCGCGGGATCGAGCGCGCTGCCGGAACGGTTGAAGTAGAACGCCTTGAGCGCGGCGTCGGCCAGGCCGGCGTAGGCCTGGGCGTCGACCGGGAACGGATCGGACGGCGGCATGCCCTCGATCCGGATCCGGTAGCGTCCCGGCGCCTCCAGCGCGCCGAGGTCGGCGATGGCCGCGTCGCGCGCGGCCGGCTCCCAGGACGCGGGTGCCCCCGTTTCCCCGTGCAGTACCACCTGCCCGTCCCCCTCGCGCACCACCTCGAACTCGCGCGAACGGTCGCTCTCCACCACCGCCAGCTTGCGCGAGCCGGGCAGGAAACCGAGCTGGTTGATGCGGATCTGCCCGGCCGCGGCGGCGTCGCCCGCCGTCTCGGCCGCGTGCGCGGGCGCAGGCGGCACCGCAGGCGCGAACAGGGACCCAAGGGCGATCAGGCAAACGATTCGCGAGCGCAGCATGCGCATGGCCTCCGGCTGGACCGGTGCATCGTCACCGCAGCGCCCGGCGCGAGCAAGTCGCCACCGGGAATAGCCGGCGGCGGCGTCAGGCATAGGCCGCTCAGGCCGCCAGCGGCCGCGCCTGCAGTTCGGCGACCTCGTGCTCGGTGCCGAAGCGGCCCTTGGCGTCGCGCACCACCCGCGCCAGGGCGCAGCCCGGGTCGTGGGTGAAGAACAGGTGCACGTTGCGCGCCAGCTTGTCCTCGAGGAAGGCGCGCTTCTCGTCGATCAGCAGTTCGGCGTTGCGGTCGTAGCCCATGGTGATCGGCAGGTGCACCCAGGAACGCCCGGGTATCAGGTCGGCACAGAACGCCACCCCGCCGTGCGGCTGCCCGTCGACGGTTTCCGGCCCGGCGATCTCGGCCAGCATCAGGCCGGGCGTGTGCCCGTCGCTGAAGCTGAAGCGCACCGACTGGCCCAGCGCGCGCGAATGCGGGCCGTCGACGATCTCCAGCCGGCCGCTGGCCTCCAGCAGCCCCGGCAGTTCCGGGATGAAGCTGGCGCGGTCGCGCGGATGCGGATGCCGGGCCCGTTCCCAGTGCGCGGCGCCGACCAGGTAGGTGGCGTTGGGGAACAGCAGTTCCGGTCCACGCCCTTCGGCCCACGGCGCCAGCAGGCCGCCGGCGTGGTCGAAGTGCAGGTGGCTGAGCACCACCACGTCGATGTCCTCGTGCTCGAAGCCGGCCGCGCGCAGCGATTCGACCAGCACGTGGCGGTCCTCCTGCACGCCGTAGCGCTCGCGCAGCCTAGGCTCGAAGAACGCGCCGATGCCGGTCTCGAACAGCACCGTCCTGCCGTTGAGCGGGCTGGCCAGCAGCGCACGGCAGGCCAGGTCGATGCGGTTGTGCTCGTCGGGCGGGGACCACTGCTCCCACATCGCCTTCGGCGCGTTGCCGAACATGGAGCCGCCGTCGAGCTTCTGCGAATTGCCGCGTATGGACCAGAGTTTCATATGAGGCAAGACTAGCCGCGGGACGGTTAAGAATCCGCAAGCCGGACCGCCTTCAGGGCGTGGCGGCCGCCGGCACCGCTGGTCGCACCTGCGCGCTGCCGACGTCGTTGCGCGGGTCGCTGCCGCCGCCGAGCACGTTGCCGCGCCGGTCCCACAGCACCGTCTGCATGTTGCCCCAGGTGTGGCTGGACGCGCGGCCGGACACGGTGTCCTCCGGCAGCCTGAGGGTATGCCCCTTGGCCCGCAGCTGCGCAGCCAGGCCGGGGTCGAAGGCGCCGCTCTCGGCCTGGACCACGTCCGGCATCCACTGGTGGTGGTAGCGCGGCAGTGCCGCCGCCTGCTGCGCGTCGAGGCCATCGGCGAAACCGAGCGCGCCGAGCAGGACCATGGTGATGATGCGGCTGCCGCCGGGCGTGCCCAGCACCGCCACATGGTCGGGCGAGACCATGAAGGTCGGGGTCATCGAACTGAGCGGGCGCTTGCCCGGCTCCGGGGCGTTGGCCTCGAAGCCCATCACCCCGAACGCGTTGGGCTGGCCCGGCTGCAGGGCGAAGTCGTCCATCTCGTTGTTGAGCAGCACGCCGGTGCCCGGCGGCACCAGGCCCGAACCGAACAGCAGGTTCACCGTCTGGGTGACCGCGGCGCGGTTGCCGTCGGCGTCGACGATCGAGAAGTGGGTGGTCTCCTCGTCCTCCAGCGGCGTCGGCCGGCCCGGCAGCATGTCGCTGGGCGTGGCCTTCTCCGGGTTGATCGTGGCACGCAGGCCGGCGGCGTAGTACGGGCTGGTCAGCACGTCCACCGGTACGTGCACGAAGTCCGGGTCGCCCAGGTAGAAGGTGCGGTCGCGGAAGGCGCGGCGCATCGACTCGATGGTCAAGTGGGTGCGCAGCGCCGGATCGAGTTTGGCCAGGTCCCAGCCGGCCAGGATCTGCATCATCTGCGCCAGGGCCACGCCACCGGACGACGGCGGCGGTGCGGTCACCACCTCCCAGCCGCGGTAGTTGAAGCGCAGCGGTTCGCGCTCGCGCACGCGGTAGGCGGCCAGGTCAGCGGCGGTCCAGCGGCCGCCCTCGGCGCGCACGCCGGCGACCAGCTTCCTGGCCACCGGGCCGCGGTAGAAGCCGTCGAAACCGTGCGCGGCAAGCTGCTCCAGGGTGCGCGCCAGGTCCGGCTGCTTCAGCGTTTGCCCCGTCTTCGGCGGCTGCCCGCCGACGAGGAATACGCCACGGGTACCCGGATAGCGCTCCATCACCGCGCGCCGCGCGGCATAGCCGCGCTCCAGCCGCCCGTAGACCGGGAAGCCGTCGCGGGCCAGCCGGATCGCCGGGGCCAGGCTGTCCGCCAGCGGCAGCCGCCCGTACTTCTCCGCCACGTGGACCAGCGCCGCTGGCAGGCCGGGAATCGCCGCGGCCCAGGGGCCGTTCTCGGCCAGGTCCGAATCCAGCTTGCCGTCCGCGGTGCGGTAACGGTCCATGGTCGCGGCGGCCGGCGCGGTCTCGCGCGCGTCGATGAACACGTCGCGCCCGTTGTCTGCCTGGTGCAGCAGAAAGAACCCGCCGCCGCCCAGGCCCGAGCTGATCGGCTCGACCACCGACAGCGCCGCCGACACCGCGACCGCCGCATCGAACGCGTTGCCGCCCTTGTCGAGCACCTCGAAGCCGGCGTCGGTGGCCAGGCGGTGCGCGCTGGCGATGGCGGCCTGTCCCGGGCGCTGGGCCAGGGTGGCGGAACCGTCGGCGGCCGCGGCCAGTGCCGGCAGGGCGATGCCCGGGAAGAACAGGAACAGCGCCAGCATCAGGCGTGGCAGCGCACGGGTCATCGGGCCTCCGGCAGGTAGATCTCGGGGTGTTCGCGCTCGAGCCCGCGCAGCTTGGCCAGCAGCGCTTTCTGGCTCTCGGGGTGTTCGGGATCGGGGTCGATGCACTCGACCGGGCATACCACCACGCACTGCGGTTCGTCGAAGTGGCCGACGCATTCGGTGCAGCGCGCCGGGTCGATCACGTAGATGGTCTCGCCCATCGAGATGGCCTGGTTCGGGCAGGCCGGCTCGCAGACGTCGCAGTTGACGCAGAGGGCGTTGATCTTGAGGGACATTGGTGCAGTTCAGGAGTACCCGTCGTTCCCGCGTAGGCGGGAACCCAGTGACTTTGCTTGCTTCGCGATTTCGCTAGGCTGCTAAAAGCAAAAGCGATGAGTCACTGGATCCCCGCCTGCGCGGGGATGACCTTCCCGCAAAGGCCCGGCCGCAAGCGGCCGGGCGCGGGAAGGTCACTTGGCTTCCACGAACACGTAATCGGCACCGGTCGGCGCCAGCCCGGCCTGCACCCGCTCGTTGTCGACGGCGTCGCCGATGAACAGGATGCGCACGCCCGAGAGCGTGTTCTCCGGCACGTCAGCGAAGGCATACAGCATCAGGTCGGCCATCCTGGCCGAGGCCGGCGAGCCGAAGGCCAGCAGGTTGCCCTTCTGCACGCCGCGGGCCATGGCGGTCTTGGCCGCCTCGGCCTGGCGCTCGTACTTGGCCTCGAACTCCGGATCGGACTCCGGCGGCAGGTAGTACAGGAACGGGTTGTTGGTGATGGTGCCCATGTTCTCCTGCACCACCGCCGGCAGGTAGGCCTTCCAGCCGGCATCGTCGTCCTTGGCCGGCGCGACCAGCACCTTCTTCTCGGCCGCCTCGTTGCCCACCGCCGCTTCCTTCTTGCAGGCAGTCAGCGCCAGCGGCGAAGCCAGCATGCAGGCGAGCAGAAGCGCGCGCGTCGTCTTGTTCATCAGGAACCTCCCGTCGTTCATTGAATCGTTCATTGGAAACGCTGTGAATCACTCGGAAACCGCACCACGCCTCGCCTCCCGCAAGGCCGTGGCCACCGCCGGCGGCACGAAGCCCGAGACGTCGCCGCCCAGGCGGGCGATCTCGCGCACCAGCGAAGATGAGATGAAGCTGTACTGTTCGGCCGGGGTCAGGAACAGGGTCTCGACCTCCGGGATCAGGTGGCGGTTCATGCTCGCCATCTGGAACTCGTACTCGAAATCCGACACCGCGCGCAGCCCGCGCAGCAGCACGCCGGCGCCGACGTCGTGGACGAAGTGGGCCAGCAGCGAGTCGAAGCCGCGCACCTCGACGTTGGCGTGTCCGGCCAGCGCCTCGCGCGCCAGCCCCACGCGCAGCTCCAGCGGCAGCGTCGGACCCTTGGCCTGGCTGGCGGCCACGCCCACGATCACCTTCTCGAACAGCGGCGCGGCCCGGTCGACCAGGTCGATGTGGCCATTGGTGATCGGGTCGAAGGTGCCGGGGTAGACGGCAGTGCGGCGTTGGACCACAGGCTGGTGCGCTCAGGGTGCCGGATTGGCGGCGGCCAGTGTATCAGCGCGTTCATTGTCCGGTGTATCGCCCGGCACGCCCGCGCGCCCCGGCCCCGGGCCGCGATACAGCGCCGCATGCGCCTGCGCGGTGCGCAGTTCCCGGTGCAGCGTCCAGCCCGGCGGCCCGGGCTGCACGTCGGGCGACTCGAGGTAGAGCCAGCCGTCGGGCGCCAGCCGCGGCAGCAGCGCCTGCAGCGCGGGCTGCCACAGGCCGGCGGCGAACGGGGGATCGAGGAAGGCGATGTCGAAGCCGGCCGCCGGGTCCATCCCGGCCAGCCAGCGCAGCGCGTCGTCCTGCACCACCTGCACCCGCCCGTCCGCCTGCAGCCGCCGCACCGCCTCGCGCAGGCAGGCGGCCTGCGCCGGATCGCGCTCGACCAGCACCGCCTGCGCGGCTCCCCGCGACACCGCCTCCAGGCCCAGCGCGCCGCTGCCGGCGAACAGGTCGAGCACGCGGCTGCCCGGCAGCGCCGGCTGCAGCCAGTTGAACAGCGTCTCGCGGACGCGGTCGGAGGTCGGGCGCAGGCCTTCCAGGTCCGGCACCGGCAGCCGGGTGCCGCGCCAGCGCCCGCCGACGATGCGCACGCTGCCCGGCGCGCGCGCGGGCTTGGCCTGCGTGCGGGGCCGACGCGGCGGTCTGTTCATCGGGGGGCGAACGGGGGCGGTGCTAGCATGGCGCGCATTCTCCGACATCCGCAGGCAATGGTCAGTTTTTTCCGCCGCAAGAAGCCGCAGGACAGCCCTGCATCCCCCGCCGGCAGCCGCTACAGCGCCGAGGAACTGGCCGCCGCGTTCCCGCAGGCGCCGTCCGCCGCCACGGCCGAGGATGTCGATGCCGCCGCCGGTGCCGCCCTGGTCGAACCGGTGGTGGTGGAACAGACGCCGGTCGAGGAAACCAGCGAGGCGGTGATCGGCGCCGATCCCGGCATCGTGGCCGATGCCGGCGAGGTGGTGCAGCCGGCGGCCGCGGCGGGCAAGTCCGGATGGCGCGAGCGCCTGCGCAACAGCACCTTCGCGCGCAGCGTCGGCAGCC
This sequence comes from Pseudoxanthomonas suwonensis, assembly GCF_000972865.1. Classification (NCBI taxonomy): domain Bacteria; kingdom Pseudomonadati; phylum Pseudomonadota; class Gammaproteobacteria; order Lysobacterales; family Lysobacteraceae; genus Pseudoxanthomonas; species Pseudoxanthomonas suwonensis. The sequence goes on along the minus strand of NZ_CP011144.1, from coordinate 3,337,176 downwards.
TGTTCTCGCGCAACCCCAAGCTCGACGACGACCTGCTCGACGAGATCGAGACCGCGCTGCTGAGCGCCGACGTCGGCGTGGCCGCGACCACCGCCCTGATCGAAGACCTGCGCAAGCGGATGAAGGCGCGCGAGTTCGCCGACACCAGCGCCCTGCTGGCCGCACTGCGCGGCGAACTGGTCGCGCTGCTGCGCCCGGTGGCGCAGCCGCTGGCGATCGACCGCGGCGCCCGGCCCTTCGTGCTGCTGACCGTCGGCGTCAACGGCGTCGGCAAGACCACCACCATCGGCAAGCTGGCGCGCCGCTTCAAGGACGAAGGCCGCGGCCTGATGCTGGCCGCCGGCGACACCTTCCGCGCCGCGGCGGTGGCCCAGCTGCAGGCCTGGGGCGAGCGCAACGGCGTGACCGTGATCGCCCAGGGCCAGAACGCCGATGCCGCCTCGGTCGCGTTCGACGCGCTGCAGGCGGCCAAGGCGCGCGGCACCGAGGTGCTGATCGCCGACACCGCCGGCCGCCTGCACACCCAGGTCGGGTTGATGAACGAACTGGGCAAGATCAAGCGCGTGCTGCAGAAGCTCGACCCGGCCGCGCCGCACGAGGTGCTGATGGTGATCGACGGCACCACCGGCCAGAACGCGCTGAGCCAGCTGCGCCAGTTCCATGCCGCGGTCGGCGTCACCGGCCTGGTGGTGACCAAGCTCGACGGCACCGCCAAGGGCGGCGTGGTGTTCGCGCTGGCGCGCGAGTTCGGCATCCCGATCCGCTTCGCCGGCATCGGCGAACGGCCCGAGGACCTGCGCGTGTTCGACGCCGAGGCCTTCGTCGACGCCCTGCTGCCGGAAGCGCTGGGCGGCAGCTGAGCATGCCCGTCGCATCGCGAGGCCGCCGACGGCACGCCGCAAGCTCCGCGTCTGACGTGCCGGCCCTGGCCACGGCCGGCGACACACCGGCGACGGCAGGCCAGCCCGCGACCGACGACGGCTTCGCCCCGCGCCTGCTGGCCTGGTTCGACCGCCACGGCCGCCACGACCTGCCCTGGCAGCACCCGCGCGCGCCATACCGGGTGTGGCTGTCGGAGGTGATGCTGCAGCAGACCCAGGTCGCCACGGTCATCCCCTACTTCGAGCGCTTCCTGCGCGCCTTCCCCGACCTGCCGGCGCTGGCCGCCGCGCCGGCCGACGCGGTGATGGCGCAGTGGGCCGGCCTCGGCTACTACAGCCGCGCGCGCAACCTGCACGCCGCGGCGAAGCTGTGCGTCGAACGGCATAGTGGCGACCTGCCGCGCGACTTCGGCGCGCTGCTGGCGCTACCCGGGATCGGCCGCAGCACCGCCGGCGCGATCCTGGCCCAGGCCTGGGGCGACCGTTTCCCGATCATGGACGGCAACGTCAAGCGCGTGCTCGCCCGCTACCACGGCATCGAGGGCTGGCCCGGCCTGCCGGCGGTGGAGAAGGCGATGTGGGCGCTGGCCAATGCGCACCTGCCGCAGGCGCGCCTGGCCGACTACACCCAGGCGCAGATGGACTTCGGCGCGACCCTGTGCACCCGCGCCAATCCGGCCTGCGTGCTGTGCCCGCTTCAGGACGGCTGCGCCGCGCTGGCCACGGGTCGCACCGCTACGCTGCCGACGGCGCGACCGGGCAAGGCGCTGCCGGAACGCAGCGCGGTGGTACTGCTGGCCGAGGACGCGCAGGGCCGGATCCTGCTCGCCCGGCGCCCGCCCACCGGCGTGTGGGCCACGCTCTGGTCGCTGCCGCAGGCCGACGACGAGGACCAGGCGCGCAACTGGTCCGTGCGCCACCTGGAAGGTGACTGGAACGCCGAAACGTTGCCCGAACTGCCGCATGCCTTCAGCCACTACCGCCTGCGCCTGCAGCCGCGCCGTCTGCGCCAGGTCGCGGCGAAAGCCGCGGTCGGCGACAATCCCGACCTGCGCTGGGTGGCGCGCGAGGAACTGCACGCCTTCGCCCTGCCCGCGCCCATCCGCAAGCTGATCGAATCCCGGACATGAGCCGCACCGTCTTCTGCCAGCACGAACAACGCGACACCGAGGGCCTGGATTTCGTGCCCTGGCCCGGCGAACTGGGCCGACGCATCCATGCCCACATCGGCAAGAGCGCCTGGGCCGCCTGGCTGGCGCACCAGACCATGCTGATCAACGAGAACCGGCTCTCGCCGCGCGACCCCAAGCACCGCGCCTTCCTGGAAGGCGAGATGGAGAAGTTCCTGTTCGGCGGCGGCGCGCAGAAGCCGGCCGGCTACGTGCCGCCGGAAGCCTGATCGCGAACCCAGCAAAGACAGGGCCCGGCGCGAGCCGGGCCCTGTTCGCGCGAAAGCCGCTCAGTTGGCCGGCGGATTTTCGGCCGGCGGCGGATCCGTGCGCGTCTCGCTGTTGGCCTCGCGGATCTCCTCGCGGCTCTGGTTGAGCGCACGGGTGTCGATCGGACGGATCTGGGTGATCCGGCACGGGATGCGCCCGACCTGGCTCATGCCCGGACCGTGCGGCGTCACGGTGTCGAAGCCGGCGGTCACGGTGTTGGCGAAGTTGGAGATCGAGATCGAAACCGCGAACTGCAGGTCCTGGCACGAGGTGACGTCGAGCAGCCAGGCTTCGTTGGGCCGGGTCCAGACCACCAGCGCGTTGTTGCCCAGCGGAGTCCAGCCGTTGAGCCGGCCGAACAGGCGGAAACTGCGCACCGGCTCGCCGGCATGCGCCTCGTAGAAGGCCAGTCTCTCCGCCGGGGTCGCCCGCGGCGTGCTGCTGCACGCGCCCAGTCCGACCGTCATCACCATCGCCAGCATCAGCACCGAAAGCAACCGCTTCATGGCCTATCCTCCTGATGGGACTACCTGAACAATCATGCTCCCAATGCGGTCGACTGCCAATATGCCTGTGCCGACGCTACCGCCCAAAAGCAAAAAGGCCTGCATCGCTGCAAGCCCTTGACGTTCCACCAGTGGATGGTGGCCGGGGAGGGAATCGAACCCCCGACACGGGGATTTTCAATCCCCTGCTCTACCAACTGAGCTACCCGGCCGTGCGCGGCAAGGCCGCGACGAGGGGCGGAATCATACCGGCAGCCTCCGGATCAGACAAGCAGGCGATTGCGGCAAGCCGTTGGCCGCGATGCCGGGTCCGCATCCACCCACGCACTGAGCCGACGCCTGGTGGCGTCTCAGCGGAAGTCGCGGCTGCGCACGTCCAGCCCGTCCAGCAGCGGGGTCAGGTCGTGCAGGCGCCGGGCCAGCAGGTGGCGGACCTGGCCCGAGGTCTCCAGCCGGCCCTCCACCATCAGCAGCCGCGACTGCAGGAACTCGCGGCGCTGGCGCGCGGCCAGGTCGCGGCGCACGATCACGTTGAGCAGGCCGTGCTCGTCCTCGAGGGTGACGAAGGTGACGCCGCTGGCGGTCTGCGGGCGCTGGCGGCCGGTGACCAGGCCGGCGGCGAGGATCCGGCGCCCGGACTCGACCCCGTCCAGCTCGTTCGAGGCCAGGCAGCGGCGCGCGCGCAGTTGCCGCCGCAGCAGCGCCAGCGGATGCCGGCCCAGCGTAGTGCCGAGGCTGGCGTAATCGGCATGCATGTCCTCCCCGGCGCTGGGCAGCGGCAGCGCCACTTGCGCTTCGCGCGGCGCGCTGGACGCAGCCAGCAGCGGCCGCGACGGCTCCACGCCCGCCGCGGCCCAGCGCGCGCGGTGGCGGTGCCCGGCCAGGCCGCGCAGCGCGCCGGAGTCGGCCAGGCACTCGCGCATGGCCGCATCCAGGCCGGCGCGCCCGGCCAGGTCGGCGACGTCGGCGAAGGCGGCCTGCGCGCGTGCCTGCTCGATGCGCACGGCCGCGTCCTCGCCGAAGCCGCGCAGCAGGCGCAGTCCCAGGCGGATCGCCAGTGCATCGCCGCGTTCCGGTTCCAGGCTGCAGTCCCAGCCGCTGTAGCGCACGTCCAGCGGCCGCACCGCCACGCCGTGCCGGCGCGCGTCCTGCAGCAGCTGGTCGGGGCTGTAGAAGCCCATCGGTTGGCTGTTGAGCAGCGCGCAGGCGAACTCGGCCGGGTGATGGCACTTGAGCCAGGAGGTGGCGTAGGCGATCAGGGCGAAGCTGGCGGCGTGGCTCTCCGGGAAGCCGTAGCTGCCGAAGCCCTTGATCTGCTCGAAGATGCGTTCGGCGAATTCGGGCGGGTAATTCCTTTCGAGCATGCCGGCGATCAGCTTTTCGCGATGCTTTTCCAGACCGCCATGGCGCTTCCATGCCGCCATCGAACGGCGCAGCCCATCGGCCTCGCTGGCGTCGTAGCCGGCAGCGACCATCGCGATCTGCATCACCTGTTCCTGGAACAGCGGCACGCCCAGGGTGCGCCTCAACACCTGCTTCAGTTCCGGCGAGGGATAGGTCACCTTTTCCTCGCCGGTGCGCCGGCGCAGGTACGGATGGACCATGTCGCCCTGGATCGGCCCGGGGCGCACGATCGCCACCTCCACCACCAGGTCGTAGAACTTCTCGGGCTTGAGCCGCGGCAGCATCGCCATCTGCGCGCGCGACTCGATCTGGAACACGCCGATGGTGTCGGCGGCCTGGATCATCCTGTAGGTGTCGGCATCCTCCTTCGGGATCGTGGCCAGGGTGTAGTCCACGCCATGGTGCCGCTCGATCAGCTCGAACGCCTTGCGCACCGCGGTCAGCATGCCCAGCGCCAGCACGTCGACCTTGAGCAGGCCCATCGCCTCCAGGTCGTCCTTGTCCCACTGGATCACGGTGCGCCCGTCCATGGCCGCGTTCTCCACCGGGACCATGGTGTGCAGCGCGCGCTCGGAGACGACGAAACCGCCGGGATGCTGCGACAGGTAATGCGGGAAGTTCACCAGTTCGCCAGCCAGTACGATGATCCGGTGCATCAATGGGCTTTCCGGGTCGAAGCCCTGTTCGCGCAGGCGCTCGCCGGTGGGCAGTTCGTCGCCCCAGTGGCCGATGGTGGACGTCAGCCGGCCGATCGCGTCCTGCGGCAGGCCCAGCACCCGGGCCACGTCGCGCAGCGCGCCGCGGCCGCCGTAGGTGGTGGCCACCGCCGCCAGCGCGGCGCGCTCGCGGCCGTAGCGGGCGAACACGTACTGGATCACCTCCTCGCGGCGCTGGTGCTCGAAGTCGACGTCGATGTCCGGCGGCTCGTCGCGGTCGGCGGAAATGAAGCGTTCGAACAGCAGGTCGTGCCCGGTCGGGTCCAGTTCGGTGATGTGCAGGGCGTAGCACACCGCCGAATTGGCCGCCGAGCCGCGGCCCTGGCAGAGGATGTGCTGCCCGCGCGCGTAGGCGACGATGTCGTGCACGGTCAGGAAATAGGACTCGTACTTCTTGGTCGCGATCAGCGCCAGTTCCTTCTCGATCAGCGCGGCGGCCTTGGCGGGGATGCCTTTTTCCCAGCGCTCGCGGGCGCCGCGCATGACCAGTTCGCGCAGCCAGCTGGTCGCGTCGTGCCCGGCCGGCACCAGCTCGTGCGGGTACTGGTAGTCGATGTCCTTCTTCAGGTCGAAGCCGATGCAGCGCCCGGCGATCCGCAGCGTCTCCTCCCGCCACTCGCGCGGATACAGCGTCGCCAGCACCGGCAGCGGGCGCAGGTGACGCTCGCCGTTGGGGAACAGCAGGCCGCCGGCCTCGGCCACGGTGGTGCGGTGGCGGATCGCGGTCATCGCGTCCTGCAGCGCGCGGCGGCCGCGCGCGTGCATGTGCACGTCGCCGCTGGCCACCAGCGGCAGCGCCAGTTCCGCGGCCAGCGCCTGCCAGCGGGCGATGCGTTGCGCGTCGTCGGCCTGGCAGTGCAGCCCGGCGGCCAGCCAGGTGCGCCGCGGGAAGCGCGCCCGCAGCCAGCGGCCGTGCGCGGGATCGGGTTCGGCGCCGGCCAGCCACAGGCACAGCAGGCCTGCGCCGATATCGTCGAAGTCCTCGCCCAGCAGCCGGTACTCGCCCTTGGGCGCGCGCCGGCGGGCGCGGGTGATCAGCCGGCACAGATCCCGGTAGCCGGCCGCGTCCTCCACCAGCAGGACCAGCTTCGGCCCGCCCTCGACCTGCAGTTCGCTGCCGACGATCAGCGGCAGGCCGGTTTCCCGCGACGCCTGCCAGGCGCGGACGATGCCGGCCAGGCTGCACTCGTCGGTGATCGCCAAGGCGCGGTAGCCCAGCCTCAGCGCGCGCTCGAACAATTCGCGCGCGCTGGAGGCGCCGCGCTGGAAACTGAAGTTGGACAGGCAGTGCAGTTCGGCGTAGCCGCATTCCACCGGCGGACGCGCCGGCAGCGGGCGCAACGGGACCAGGGACGCGCTCATGCGAACCACCCGTGCAGCATCCAGCCGCCTTCCCTGCCCTCCCCGCGCTTGTCTCCTGTGGCCGCCGGCCGGTACGCCCAGGCGTCCTGGCCCAGGCGCGTACGCAGCCGGTAATAGTCCCGGCGCAGGTCGGCGGCGTCCCACCAGCCGGTCTCGATCCGCTCCGGCCCGGACAGGACCTGCGCCACCGCGCCGCGCAGCGGGATCGGGCCCGGCAGCAGCCAGCCCGGGCGCGGCGCGGTCGTCGCCGGCGCGGTGGGTCGCGCGGTCTCCGCCACGCTCTCGCCGCGCCAGGCGCATTCCGGGCGATGGTCGGCGTGCACGCGCAGGCCGTGCACCGCATCCTCGCCCAGCCGCGCGCGCAGCCGTTCGCGCAGCTGCTCCCAGGGCACGGCCTGCTGCACCCGCGGCTCGAACAGGCCGCGGTGCGCGGGCACGAACGCCGGCAGTTCGTCGGCGTGCAGGGCCAGCGCGCGCACCGCGGCCGGCACCTGCACGCGCTCCAGGCGGCTGCGCGCGATCTCGAACAGCAGCGCCGGGTCGCGCTCGGCGGCGAGCAGGCCGACCTCCAGCGCGGTGTCGGCGCGGCCCTCATGCTCCAGGCGCAGGACGAAGCGCTGCACGCCGCCGTCGCGCCCGGCCAGGAACGCGGCCAGGTCGGCGGTCAATCGCCGCAGCGGGAACAGCAGCGCCTGCGAGGACTCGACCTCGTAGCCCAGCTCGAGCCGGGCGTCGAAGCGGTCCGGCGGCCGGTACCACTCCAGCAGCGCCGGCTCCCCGCCGAGCAGCCGGTCCAGGTGCTGCAGCACCGCCGGCGGGAAGCGCCGGGCGATGCCCGCGCGCGGCAGCGCCAGCACCTGGCGCAGCCGGCGCAGGCCCATCCGCGCGAACGCGGCCGCGGTTTCCGCAGCGAAACCGGCGCGCTGCACCGGCAGCCGCGCCAGCGCCGCGCGCAGCCCGTCCGCGTCCACCGCCAGGCCGTCATGGGCATTGGCCAGTGCCCGCGCCGCGAACGGGTTGGGCGCCAGCACGATGCGGTGGCGGAAGCCCAGTTCTTCCAGTTCCGCGCGCAGCCGTGCCTGGAACCGTGGCCATGGCCCGAACAGACCATGGCTGCCTGCGACCTCCAGCAACAACGCGTTGCCGCCGTGCAGGCTGACCTGCGAGCTGTAGCGGTAGGCCCAGGCGGCAAGCAGCCGCTGCCATTGGCCCAGCTCGCGCGGATCGCATTCGGACTCGGCGAAACCGCGCGCCACAGCGCGCGCCTCGGCCAGCGCCTGGCCCGGCTTCAGTCCCTGCGCGCGCGCGGCCGGGTTGGCCGCCTGCAGTACCCGGCGCTGCGCCGGGCCGGCGACCAGCACCCGCGGCGCGGCCGGATCGGCGAAGCCGCGCAGCACGCCGTCCATCGCCAGGTGCGGCAGCAGCAGGCAGGCCCAGCGCATCGCCTAATCCACCACCCACGGGATCGGCCGCACCGGCGCCAGGCCGCCGCGGCACTTGAGCACCCGCAGCTGCGCCGGCTGCGCGTCGATGGCGATGCGCAGCGCCGCCGGCGACGGATTGCGCGCGGCCGCCAGCGGGCGGGTGGCGAAGGCCAGCGCGGCGCCGGCCTCGGCCGCCACCTGCAGCCGGCGCAGGGCACGGTCGTCGGCCTGCAGCGGCCAGCACAGCAACGCGGCGCAACTGCCCGAACGCAGGCACTGCTCGGCCGCCCACAGTGCATCGCGCGGCGCGGTGGCCGCGCCGCCGGCCACCAGCAGCCGGCGCAGGTCGATGCCGGCCGCTTGCCAGGCCGGCGCGTACGGCAGGTACGGCGGCGCCACCAGCACGATCCGCCCGCCGGCCTGGCTCAGCCGCGCCAAAGTCGGCCACAGCAGGCGCAGTTCGCCGATCCCGTCGCAGGGCAGCAGCAGTTCGCTCAGCGCCGCCTGCGGCCAGCCGCCGCCGGGCAGGGCCGCATCGAGCGCGGCGTGGCCGGTCGGCTGCGCCCCCGGCACCGGCGCGAACGGACGTCCCTTCCAGACGCGCCGCTCCTGCAGCAACGCGTCGATCGCCACCACCGCGCCCATCTCAACCCCGCCGTACCAGCCCGCAGAACACGCCCTCGACCGCGAAGTCCTGGCCCGGAGCCACTTCGATCGGCGCGTAGGCCGGGTTGCGCGGCAGCAGGCGCAGCGCGTGCCGGCCGCGTTCCAGCCGCTTGATGGTCAGTTCGCCGTCCAGCCTCGCCACCACCACCTGGCCGTCGCGCGCCTCGGGAGTGCGCTTCACCCCGACCAGGTCGCCGTCGAGGATGCCCTCCTCGATCATCGAGTCGCCCTGCACCCGCAGCAGGTAGTCGGGCACGGCCGAGAACAGCCGCGCGTCCAGGGTCAGGGTGTCGGCCAGGCCGGCGTCGGCGCCGATCGGCGCACCGGCCGCCACCCGGCCCAGCAACGGCAGCCGCAGCAGGTCGGCCCGGGCCCGCATCCCGGCCGGGCGGACCCCGCGCGCCTGCCCGGCGGCGAGTTCGACCAGCCCGGCCTCGGCCAGGGCCAGCACGTGCTTGCGCGCGGCCCCGCGCGAGGCCAGGCCGCAGGCGGCGGCGATCTCGGCCAGGCTCGGCGGCCGGCCGTGGCCGGCCACGCGGTCGCGGATGAAGGCCAGGATGGCGGCGCGGCGGGGGCTGAGCTCGGGCATGGAGTACATTTGTACTCCTTCCCGTCGCACAAGCCAAGATTGTGCCGGCTGACTCCTGTCCCACCCGTCGCCAGAGGCCCGAGAGGCTCGGGCCGTACTGCATGAAGACACTGGATCCTCGCCTGTGCGGGGATGAAAGCTGAAGCGGCTGTTGTTGTAGGAGCCGGGCTTGCCCGCGACGCGACGCCGTCGGCACAGGCGACGCCCTCATGGTCCCGACGCCCGTGTCGCCGACTGAAGTCAGCTCCTACAGAAGAGCGGCCGCGCCGCGGCTGTTGTAGGAGCCGGGTTCAGCCGGCGACCCGACGCCGTCTGCACAGGCGATGCCCTCATGGTCCCGACGCCCGTGTCGCCAGCAAGCTGGGCTCCTACAAAGAACCGATGCGTGCAGGGCCCCGGTTCGGAGATTTCCTACAGCGCCGGCCGGCCTGCGCCGACTTCCCTGCACCGCCCGGGGCCGGAGACTCTAGGGCCTTCCGGCCCGCTTCCATGCCAGTCGGAGCCAACGGGGAACCGCGCCCATGGAGTCACGGCTGCTCGTCGTCCGCAAGGACCATCGGGGCTGCACGCTGTTCGACGGCGGCAGGCCGCTGGCCTGGTATTCCTCGCTCGACGCCGCGCTCGAGCTGGCGCGGATGCTGGCCGATGCCAGCGCGCTGCGCGACGGGCCACCGGCGAGGGTGGAGATCCAGCGCTTCGGGCCGCCGCCGCGGGAACGGTCAGGACCGCGATGAGCCGGCCCCGGCCGGCGCACGGGGAAGCCGCGCCCTGAGCGGTGCCGCCGCGGGCAGGTGCTAGGATCGGCGCGCCGCTCCGTGGAGGCATCATGCGCGCCCTTCCGACGCTGCTCCTGGCCTGCCTCGCCCTGTCGCCGTCGCTCCCGGCCGCCGCCGCCGCGCCGGTGACCTCGGTCCCAGAGCTGGAACTGTCCCGCTACGCCGGCCACTGGTACGAGATCGCGCACCTGCCGGTGTCGTTCCAGCGCCAATGCGCCGCCGACGTCACCGCCACCTACTCGCTGCGCGCCGACGGCACGATCGGCGTGCGCAACGCCTGCCGCACCCGCGGCGGCGACCAGGCGGTCGCCGAGGGCGTGGCCCGCACCGTCGAGGACCACCCCGGCCGCCTGCAGGTGCGGTTCGTGCCCGGCTGGCTGTCGTGGGTGCCGCTGGTGTGGGCCGACCACTGGGTGATCGTGCTGGACCCGGAGTACCAGTGGGCGGTGGTCGGCGACCCGGGCCGCAAGTACCTGTGGATCCTCGCGCGAGAGCCGACCATGGAGGCCGGCCTGTTCGAGCAGCTGAAGGCGCAGGCCGAGGCCATGGGCTACGACCTGTCGCCGCTGGTGCTCGCCGCACCGCTGCGCTGACCGCCGGCGCCAGCGTACTATCCTGCCCAGTCGCCACACCGGAGCAGGCATGAAGCACGCACTGAAACTGTCCCTGGCCGCCACCGCGCTCGCGCTGCTCGCCGCCTGCGGCACCGGGGCCAAGCGCGTGTCGCCACCCTCGGCTGCGATCCAGCAGCTGACCGTGCAGGCCAACGGCGACTGGACCGTGGACCTGCGCCTGCACAACTTCAGCAGCGTCTCCATGCGTTTCGACAGCGTGCGCCTGGAAGTGAGCGTGGACGAGCACACCGCCGGCACGCTGAACGCCACGCCGGCCATCTCGATCGGGCCGACCGCGGCGGACGTGGTCAAGGTGTCGCTGAAACCTGAGGGCATGGCGCGCATCGCCGTAGCCGATGCGCTGGCCGGCCGCCGGTCGCTGTCCTACCGGCTGCAGGGCAAGGTAAGCGCCACGCCCGAGGGCGCCAGCAAGCCGCGCGAGTTCAAGGTCGACGACCGCAGCCAGCTCAATCCGGCGCCCGGCCTGGAAGGCGTGCTGCGCTGAGCGGGCGCTTCATTACACAAAACGTCAACATTCGGGTATAAGCTGTCTTCCCGATGGAGACGGACACAGCAACGCTAAGTCTGGTCTGCACCGGTGCCGACGCTCCGGTCGCCGTCCCACCCCCGCGGGAACACACGCCGGCGGTACGGGTCCTTTCGCTGGATGCGCACGGCCGCGCCATGGACTGGATCGGCTGGCAGGACGCGACCTGCCTCTACGCACGCGACGCCGTCGCCTGGACTCTGGGCGATCCCTGCCTGCGCGTGCACGGCGGCGTGTGCCGGATGACCGGCGAGCGCAGCATGATCGAGCTGCATCCGATCGTCGCCACCCGCGGCCACGCGCGCGCGCGCGCGCTGGACCCGACCCCGACCCTGTCCAATACCGCCCTGTTCGCCCGCGACGCGCACCTGTGCCTGTACTGCGGCGAGCAGTTCGCCCGCCCGCACCTGACCCGCGACCACGTCATGCCCCTGTCCAAGGGCGGCCGCGACGTCTGGGAGAACGTGGTCAGCGCCTGCTTCCACTGCAATTCGCGCAAGGGCAACCGCACCCCGCAGCAGGCGCACATGCCGCTGCTGGCCGTGCCCTACCGGCCGAGCTGGATCGAGCACCTGATCCTGTCCAACCGCAACATCCTGGCCGACCAGATGGCGTTCCTGAAGGCGCAGCTGCCGAAACGGTCGAAGCTGGCGGCCTGAGGGCCAGCCGGTGGGCGGCCGGCGCCCGCGGATGGGGCGCTGAATATCTTTGCTGCATGCACGGCTGCCGGCAGCACGCAGTGGCCGGCCTTCCCCTCGTCCCCGCGCAGGCGGGGACGAGGGGGGATGTTCCCGGCGACCGGGGCATCCTGCCGGCAACGCCCCTGAACGGCCTTGCTTGCCCCGTCACGCCCCCGGGGAGGAAAATGGCGGCCCGTACCGCGTCCCGCCCGATGAGCATCGACTCCACCCGCTACCCGCGCCTGTCGCGCATCGACACGCCCGCCGACCTGCGCCGGTTCGACGAGGCGGAGCTGCCCGCGATCGCGCAGGAACTGCGCGCCTACCTGATCGAGTCGGTCGGCCGCAGCGGCGGCCATTTCGGCGCCGGCCTGGGCGTGGTCGAGCTGACCGTGGCCCTGCACTGGCTGTACGAGACCCCGGTCGACCAACTGGTCTGGGACGTGGGCCACCAGACCTACCCGCACAAGATCCTGACCGGCCGCCGCGACCGCATCCATACGGTCAAGCAGAAGGACGGCGTGGCGCCGTTCCCCAAGCGCGAGGAAAGCGAGTACGACACCTTCGGCGTCGGCCATTCCTCGACCTCGATCTCCGCCGCGCTGGGCATGGCCATCGCCCTGCAGCAGGGCGGTGACCCGGACAGGGCGGCCGTTCCCAAGGTCGTCGCCGTGATCGGCGACGGCGCGATGACCGCCGGCATGGCCTACGAGGCGCTCAACCACGCCGGCGGCATGGACGACGAGCCGAATCTGCTGGTGATCCTCAACGACAACCGGATGTCGATCTCCGAAGCCGTCGGCGGGGTCACCAAGATGCTCGGGCGCCTCACCGGCAGCGCCACCCTGAACAAGCTGCGCGAGGGCGGCAAGAAGCTGCTCGGCGACAAGAACAAGCCGCCGGCCCGCTTCGTGCGCCGCTGGGAGGAGCACTGGAAGGGCATGTTCGTGCCCTCCACGCTGTTCGAGGAGATGGGCTTCCACTACACCGGCCCGATCGACGGCCACGACCTGCCGGCCCTGCTCAACGCGCTGAAGACCCTCAAGACCCTCAAGGGCCCGCAGCTGCTGCACGTGATCACCACCAAGGGCAAGGGCTACGAGCTGGCCGAGGGCGACCAGATCGGCTACCACGCGGTCGGCCCGTTCGACCCGTCCAAGGGCCTGGTCGCCAAGCCCGGCGCGAAGAAGCCGACCTACACCGATGTGTTCGGCGACTGGCTGTGCGACATGGCCGCCGCCGAGCCGCGCCTGCTGGGGATCACCCCCGCCATGCGCGAAGGCTCGGGCCTGGTCCGCTACTCCAGGGAGTACCCGGAACGCTACTTCGACGTGGCCATCGCCGAGCAGCACGCGGTGACCCTGGCCGCGGGCATGGCCACCCAGGGCGCGAAACCCGTGGTGGCGATCTACTCCACCTTCCTGCAGCGCGGCTACGACCAGCTGGTCCATGACGTGGCCACGCAGAAGCTGGACGTGCTGTTCGCGATCGACCGCGGCGGCGTGGTCGGCCCGGACGGCGCCACCCACGCCGGCAACCTGGACCTGAGCTACCTGCGCTGCGTGCCGCACATGCTGGTGATGGCCCCGGCCGACGAGAACGAGTGCCGGCAGATGCTCAGTACCGGCTTCCGCCACGAGGGCCCGGCTGCGGTGCGCTATCCGCGCGGCACCGGCCCGGGCGTAGCGGTCGGCACCGACCTGGACACGCTGCCGATCGGCAAGGCGCAGCTGCGCCGCAGCGGCGGCCCCGTCGCCCTGCTCGCGTTCGGCGCGACCGTGGCCGCGGCCGAGCAGGTCGGCGCCGAGCTCGGCCTGACCGTGGTCAACATGCGCTTCGTCAAGCCATTGGACCGCGCGCTGGTGCTGGAACTTGCGAAGACCCACGAGGGCTTCGTCACCATCGAGGACAACGTGGTGGCCGGCGGCGCCGGCTCGGCGGTGTCCGAACTGCTCAACGCCGAAGACGTGCTGTTGCCGGTGTTGCAGCTGGGCCTGCCCGACGCCTTCCAGCACCACGCCAGCCGCGAGGATCTGCTGGCCGAGGCTGGGATCGACGCGGCAGGCATCCGCGCCGCGGTGCTGCGGCGCTGGCCGCAGTTGGTGGCCACCGATGGCGGGCTGTCGCGCGCTGCTGGCGCCTGACCTGCGCCGCTTCATCCGCAACCCGGTTCCCAAAAAAGCTACCGTCGTCCCGGCGAATGCCGGGACCCAGTGACTTTCAGCTTTGCGGCAATACCAGGCTAAAGGCGAAAGACGCTGGGTCCCGGCATTCGCCGGGACGACGGCAGGGAACCCATTCAGGGCGACGGGTGTGTCGGGGGAATGAAGTCATCGCTCGTGCTGGTGCGTGGCGTGTCGCATAGATTGAAGCACGGCTCATGCGACGCGCCGGAGCGCCGGACGGCTCAAGGGGAAGCCGCGTCCGCCGCCAACTCGGCCTCGGCGCCCCCCTCCTCCTCGAACTCGTCCGGCGCCTGGATCCGGTATCCGCGCCCGGCCAGCGCCGCCAGGTAGCCGTCCGCACGCAGCAGGTCGTCCACCGAGACAGTGCCGAAGGACACCGGATGCTCGGCCACCGCCTTGTCCACCGCCGCCAGCCAGCTTTCCATGACGCGGGCGTCGATGTCGGTGAGTCCGCGCTTGCGCGCGGTATCGGTTTCCGTCCAGGCGGACAGGCAGGCTTCGACCTGGCGGCGGCCCGCGGGCATCGCCCGCAATGCATCCAGATCCCCCACCGCCCAGGCATTGGCCCGTGCAGCGACCTGCGGCAGGCCGTGCTCGATGATGTCCAGGGTGTCGCGGAAACACTCCAGGTCCTGCGGCTTGAATTCTTCCTTGCGGAAATCGGCAATCGCACTGCGTGGATCGTCGATCTTCAGTTCCAGCAACGTGGGCGTGGCTTTCATGCCACGGGCCTTGAGCGCCTCGGCGATCACCGGCCCGACGACGCCGCCCTCACGCAGGCCGTTGCGCTTGAGCGCCTCCCTGTACAACCCGTAGACGGCGATCAGCGGACGCTTCTTCTCCACCCCGCGGTCGCGGCCCAGGTATCGCTGCTTCAGTCCACTCCAGCGCGCGTACACGTCTGCGGGCAGCAGCTCGTCCAGGGTTGCACCCTCCGGACTCTTCATCGCCTTCAGCGCCGAGGGTGCCAGCGCGAGTCCGCGGAAGAAGCCGGCATCAGTTCTGATGGAAACGCCAGGCGGGTTGAGCACGATGCCGGCTTCGGCCAGCACCTCGCGCACCTCGCGCGCCTCCCACTGCATGTCGCGCGGCAACGGCGACTGGGTGCCGAGGATGTACAGCACATGGTCGCCCTTGCTGACCCGCCACATGCCTGGCCCCGGCTGCACGCCGCTGACCACGACCGTGTCCATGTCCACGACCAGCGCCGCGGCATCCGCGATCCCTTCCTGCGCCTGCGCGCCACCCGCGAACAACAGCCCCAACGCCAACGTCACCGTCCTTGCCGACATGCCCGCTCCGTAATGGGAAATGACGGCCGAGCATACGCAGGCCGCGGCGTCGCATGGAATCGGCTGCAGACAATGGAGCATGCGTCGTTCAGGCGCGGTTCGCACCACGCGGGCAGCCTGCGGCCATCCCATGGCACGGCCTCGTGCACGGTACACCGGGCCTCGGGCGGCCCCGGGTCATGGCGATGCGCTCGCATCGAACGAAGCTATGGCCCCGACCTGCCCGAAGACGTGGCAGGGTGTGTTGCGGCAGCGGCCAGGGATGGCCGCGTCGTCGAGTCGGCACACGGATGTGCCGCCGAGACGACCGCAACATACCCGGCCTGCCGCGGCTCGGACCGAAGCCGACCATGTCCAACGCTGTTGCTCGCCGTTGCCGTTGTCGTCGCCGTGCGATGCGGTGTGGGCGATCCAGCTGATCGGCACAGACACAAAGAAAACGGCCCGCGAGGGATACCCGCATGTTCTCCAACTCGAGGGTAGCCTCTACCGAAAAGCACCCGGAAACGACCGAACTGCGCGAATCTTGCCGGCACATCGGGTGGAATGCCCCCAAGAATGCCCCCTGACTCAGACTGCTGCTTGGATTCGGGGCATCAAGGGGCGCCCACCCTCTGCTCAGTCGGCCATCGCTCTAGTCGCTTTTCACAACGCTGTCGGCACGACGCCGTGACATGGCGGCCAAGATGCGATCAACCTGAGGTTCGGCCTTCCCGATCGCCTCCACGGCGAACTTGACGTCACCCTGTAAAGGCAGGGGACGGTTCCATACGGTCACAGGCATGCCTGACTCTAAGCGCAAGGGCTGAAACCCCGTCGGAAGACTAATACCTTCATCCGCTATCAGGATGTTCATATGCGGAAGAATTAGACGATAGAAGTCTGGTTGACTGCTCATGTGCACTGGGCTACCTGCCATGGCTGCCAATGGGTGCGTCACAAAGATGATCACGACATCGCGCCCAGTATCGATGGTGGAATGGCCATCGATCAGGCGTTGGCGCACTTCCTCTTCGATCCACGGAGCGGCCACCTGCCTACACTCGGGTCGGCCACTAAGGAACGCGCGATACAGCGTGAACATGGCAAAGCTGTGAAGCTTGCTTGCATCCACATCATAGGAAGCAATTAGCCCGAGTTTCGGGTCAGGAGATCGCTCTATACGCACTGGGGGGATGGACCCGGTCAGAACGCCACGGCGGAACTCGATGGCAACCTGATCCGTATGGGCAAAGAGGCTCTCGCACGCGGCACATGCGATGTGCTTATCAAACAAGCCGATGGGAGCCGGAGTCGCCCTTCCTCCATGGTCGGCAGTCATGGACACTAGCTCCCGTCCAGTACCCCCGAGCTCCTTGAACATGGCATCCGGATAAATGTGGGAGCGGACAAGCCGCTTGTGCTCGGCCCGGCAAATCTTGCATACCGGCATATGCGTTCCCTTGTTCGTTTACTTGGAAGCCCAGCAGGCTTCGCGAGCTTAACCGAGCGTTGTCGTCCTTAGGTCTACCGGTACCGCTTGTTGCCACCGGAGGTGATGCAGTACCTGCCCCCCCTGGGACCAATACAGTTCGTCGATCCTGAGCAGGGGCAGCCTGATCCGTACGATTGTCGGCTGACCCGCGCCACAGGAGTTGGCGCAGGAACAGGCCGCCAGCAACCTGCCGTCCCGCAGGTGTACCGAGAGGCGATCCAGCCCGACGTATCGCCACCGACCACTCTCAGCCAGCCGGCACGAGACTCCTGGACCTGCACCTCCTGGCCGCGGGCAAGCTTCCCTACGACGTTGCCATCTGGGGACTCGCGAACGTTCAGCGAGGCTGCATCGACATAACGCCTCTCGATCGGCATCGCCGGCTTGGGAGCCTCCACCGGAGCCAGAGAGGCTGGTTGGCTCACCACTTGCGGCTGCGAATATGCCCGCGGCGGCTGGGGAGCATCGTTGCTCGACCCTCCCGAGCAGCGCCCAAGTACCCAGGCGATGAACAGCATTACCACAACCACACTGGCCGAAAAGCCTTGTGCCTTGCTCGTACGCGCCATGGTCACCCCCCCAATCCCCGGACCTATTCTGCAGCCTTAGCTATCAGATTTTTCCTACCCCATACCACCCCGCTTCTTCCGGATGACTTCTTGGTCGCCCTAGCCCACCTCGCCACGATGGCCGACCCGGACGCCCTGACGGCCGCCTACATGGCCGGCGCAGAACGTGCGCGGACAGAGATGCAGGCCAAGATCGACAGGCTGCGGAGCGCTACCGGTGGCTCACCGCCATGAACGACGGCACGATTGTGGCGTTCGAGGTGGACCGAAATGGATGTCCGATCCCAGGCACGTCCTTAGTAGGAGGCCTGCTCGACGCCACGATCGACGCGGCCAGGAGGGCCGCACGCACCACACGCAGGTGATGCCCGACAAGCTCACCTGCGAGTTCAAGGTCGCGCGCGAGGCCGCGAAGATGGAGGGCGACAAGCCGCCAACCTTCCATGAGGTCCGCAGCCTTGGCGGTGCGATGCTGATGCAGGAGAAGGGCTGGACCCTGAAGCAGGTGCAGGAACTGATGGGCCACGCCAGTGAGGCGATGACCGAGAACTATCTGGAGGGCCACGACATCCCGTGGCAGGAGGTCACCCCAGGCCTTTCTCTGCCTGCATAGGGTGAGAATAGGGTGCTGATAGGGTGATATACGAAAAAGGCTCACACCGTATGGCGTAAGCCTTTGCCGTAAAAGGGAATTTGGTCGGGGTAGCCGGATTCGAACCGACGACCACCAGTCCCCCAGACTGGTGCGCTACCAGGCTGCGCTATACCCCGAGGTAGCTTTCCGCCAGAGGCGGGCCGGCGATTATACCGGTTTGGCCTCGCCCGCGGCGAGGCCGGCGTGTCCTCAGCGCCGCAGCAGCTGCAGCACTTCCTCCAGTTCCATGCGCACCTGGCGCACGATCTGGCTGCTCAGCGCCGACTCCTGCTTGGCGCCCTCGCCTTCCAGGCGCAGCCGCGCGCCGCCGATGGTATAGCCCTGCTCGTACAGCAGGCCGCGGATCTGGCGGACCATCAGCACGTCGTGGCGCTGGTAGTAGCGGCGGTTGCCACGGCGCTTGACCGGGCTCAGGCTGGGGAACTCGGTCTCCCAGTAGCGCAGCACGTGCGGCTTCACGTCGCACAGCTCGCTGACCTCGCCGATGGTGAAGTAGCGCTTGGCCGGGATCGGCGGGAGCTCGCGGTTGCTGCCGGGATCAAGCATGCGGTTCGGCTCCCGAATACGCCTCCACCCGCTCCTTCAGCTTCTGCCCGGGGCGGAAGGTGACCACGGTGCGCGCCGAGATCGGGATCTCCTCGCCGGTCTTCGGGTTGCGCCCGGGGCGCTGGTTCTTGCGGCGCAGGTCGAAATTGCCGAAACCCGACAGCTTCACCTGCCGCCCGCCCTGCAGCGCCTCGCGCAGCACGTCGAAGAACGCGTCGACGAATTCCTTCGCCTCGCGCTTGTTCAGGCCGACTTCGTCGAACAGACGTTCGGCCATCTCCGCCTTGGTCAATGCCATCCGGTACTTCCCCTGTGTCAGCCGCGGATCCGGGCGCCGTGGTGGCGACCCAGTTCGGCCACCACCCGTTCCACCACCGCATCCGCGTCCTGGTCGGTCAGAGTGCGCGCGTTGTCCTGCAAAATCAAGCCCATAGCCAGACTCTTGCATCCGGATTCAACACCCGGGCCCTGGTAGCGGTCGAACAGCAGCAGGTCGCGCAGGACCGGGCCGGCGGCGGCGCGGGCGCTGGCGGCCAGGGCCGCCCAGGCGACATCCATGCCGACCACGAAGGCCAGGTCGCGGCGCACGGCCGGGAAGCGCGACAGCGCCTCGGCGCGCGGCAGGGCGCGCCGTTCCAGCGGCGCCAGGTCCAGTTCGAAGGCGACCACGTCCACGTCCAGGTCCAGCGCCTTCTGCAGGCGCGGGTGCAGCTGGCCGATCCAGCCGATCCGGACCGGCCCGCCTTCCAGGTCGATGCGGTGCACGTCGGCGCTGCGGCCCGGATGGCCGAACGGCTCGGCCGAGGCGCGGAACTCCAGGATCGCGCCCGCGGCGGCGGCCAGCGACTCCAGGTCGCCCTTGATGTCGTGGAAGTCGACCCTGCGCGTGGCCTCGCCCCACTGCTCGGCATGGGCATCGCCGCAGGCGACCGCCGCGATCCGGCGGGTCTCGACCGGTGCCGGGTCGGGACCGCCCGGCGCGCGCTGCGCCGGATCGGCTTCGGCGAAGGTGCGGCCCAGTTCGAACAGGCGCACCCGGCCGGCCTGGCGGGCGGCGTTGCGCGCCAGCGCATCGACCAGCCCGGGCAGCAGCCGCGGCCGCATCACCGCCAGTTCGGCGCTGAGCGGATTGGCCAGCGGCACGGTGCCGGCGGCGCTGTGCCACTTGTCCAGCAGCGCGGTCTCGACGAAGGCGAAGCCGATCGCTTCCAGGTAGTCGCGCGCGACCAGCTGGCGGCGGATGTCGGTCTCGGCCAGACGGATCTCGCTGGGCGCGGCGATCCGCGCCGGGCCGCCGGGGACGGTGGTCGGCACGCGGTCGTAGCCGTGGATGCGCGCCAGCTCCTCGATCAGGTCTTCCTCGATCGCGATGTCGAAGCGGCGACTGGGCGGGGTCACCTGCCAGCCGTCGGCGGCGGCGGCGACCTGCATGCCCAGCGCGCGCAGGATCCGCTCGATCTCGGCGTCGGCGATCTCGATGCCGAGCACGCGGGCCACGCGCGCGCGGCGCAGGCCGATCGCGGTCGGCCGCGGCAAGTGTTCGGCCAGCGCGGCCTCGGTGAGCGGGCCGGGGACGCCGCCGGCGACGTCCAGGATCAGGCGGGTGGCGTACTCGACCGCCATGCGCGGCAGCTCAGGGTCCACACCGCGCTCGAAGCGGTGACCGGCATCGGTATGCAGGCCGAGCCGGCGGCTGCGGCCGATGATCGCCGACGGGATCCAGTGCGCGGCTTCGAGGAACACGTTGCGGGTGGCGTCGCCGACCTTGGTGTCCTCGCCACCCATGATCCCGCCCAGCGCGACCGCGCGCGCGGCGCGGCCCCCGCGGCTGTCGGAGACCACCAGGAATTCGCCGTCCAGCACCGCCTCGCGGCCGTCGAGCAGCTTCAGCCGCTCGTCCGCGCGTGCAGGACGCACCACGACCGGGGCTTCCAGCTTGTCGCGGTCGAAGGCGTGCATCGGCTGGCCGAGTTCCAGCATCACGTACTGGGTCACGTCGACCAGGAAGCTGATCGGGCGCACGCCGGCGCGGCGCAGCCGCTCGGCCATCCACACCGGCGTGGGCGCGGTCGCGTCCACGCCCTCGATCACCCGACCGGCGAAGCGCGGCACGCGTTCGCCCGCCTCCAGCGCCACCTCCATCGCCGCCGCGCCCTGCGCCGGCACCGGCGCCACGTCCAGCGGCACGACCTCGCTGGCCAGCGCGGCGGCCACGTCGTAGGCGATGCCGCGCACGCTGAAGCAGTCGGCGCGGTTGGGGGTCAGCTTGATCTCGATGCTGGCGTCGGGCAGGCCGAGGTAGTCGGCCAGCTGCGCGCCGACCGGCGCGTCGGCCGGCAGCTCGAGCAGGCCGGAGGCGTCGGCATCCAGGCCCAGTTCCCTGGCCGAGCAGAGCATGCCGTTCGACTCCACGCCGCGCAGCTTGGCCGCCTTGATCGCGATGCCGCCGACGCTCGAGCCGACCATGGCCAGCGGCGCGACCAGGCCCGGGCGCGCGTTGGGCGCGCCGCAGACGATCTGCAGGTATCTGTCAGGAGCGGGCGCGTCGCCGCCGACGTCGACCTGGCAGACCTGCAGGCGGTCGGCCTCCGGATGCCTGGCCGCCTCGACGATGCGCGCGACGACGACCCCGGTGAGACCGTCGCCCAACGCAGTCACTTCCTCGACCTCCAGGCCGATCGCGGTCAGCGTGGCGGCCAGCCCGTCACGGTTGGCCGAGGTGGGCACGTGGCTGCGCAGCCAGTTCTCGGAGAATTTCATCTTGATCGTGGTCCGTGGGGCGGGACCGGGCCCGCCGTGAATGACGAAGGAGGAGCGGCGGCCTCAGGCGAACTGGCGCAGGAAGCGCACGTCGTTCTCGAAGAAGGCGCGCAGGTCGTTGACCCCGTAGCGCAGCATGGCGAAGCGCTCCACGCCCAGGCCGAAGGCGAAGCCGGTGTAGCGCTCCGGGTCGATGCCGCAGTTGCGCAGCACGTTCGGGTGGACCATGCCGCAGCCAAGCACTTCCAGCCAGCGCACGCTGCCGTCGGGCTGCTGCCAGGCGATGTCGACCTCCGCGCCCGGCTCCACGAACGGGAAGTAGCTGGGGCGGAAACGCATCTGGAAGTCGCGCTCGAAGAACGCGCGCACGAACTCGGCCAGGGTGCCCTTGAGGTCGGCGAAGGTGGCGTGCTCGTCGACCAGCAGGCCCTCGACCTGGTGGAACATCGGCGAATGGGTCTGGTCGGAGTCCGAACGGTAGACCTTGCCGGCGGCGATCATCCGCAGCGGCGGTGCGTGTTCGTCCATGTAACGCACCTGCACCCCGGAGGTGTGGGTGCGCAGCAGCCGCGCCACGCCGCTGGCGTCGGGCGGGAAGTAGAAGGTGTCGTGCATGGCGCGCGCCGGGTGGTGCGGCGGGAAGTTCAGCGCCTCGAAGTTGTGCCAGTCGTCCTCGATCTCCGGGCCGTCGGCCAGCTCGTAGCCCAGGCGGCCGAAGATCTCGGCGATCCGCTCCAGCGTGCGCGAGACCGGGTGGATGCCGCCGCGCTGCGCGTTGCGGCCCGGCAGGGTCACGTCGATGCTCTCGCCGGCCAGGCGCGCGTCGAGCGCGGCCTCCTCCAGCACCGCCTTGCGCCCGGCCAGCGCCTGCCCGACCTGGTCGCGCACGCGGTTGATCGCCTCGCCGGCCGCCTTGCGCTCCTCGGCCGGCAGCGCGCCGAGTTGCTTGAGCTGGGCGGTGATGCTGCCGTGCTTGCCGAG
Organism: Pseudoxanthomonas suwonensis; assembly: GCF_000972865.1. Taxonomy (NCBI): domain Bacteria; kingdom Pseudomonadati; phylum Pseudomonadota; class Gammaproteobacteria; order Lysobacterales; family Lysobacteraceae; genus Pseudoxanthomonas; species Pseudoxanthomonas suwonensis. The sequence continues at coordinate 3,315,109 of NZ_CP011144.1, read as the reverse complement.
CAGGCCCACGCGCAGCGCTTCCAGCGCGTCGGGGGCCTGCGCTGCGGCGATGTCGGCCAGCGCCTGCGCGGCCAGGGATTCGATTTCGCTCATGGGAATCAGGATTCCGGCTTTCGGAAAAACAAATGGGGAAGGACTCGCGCCCTTCCCCACGTGTCGGACGGCGAACCGTCCAGTGCCACTTTTACGGTGGAGAGGCGGCTCAGGCCGCCAGGGCGCTCTTCGCCTTCTCGGCCAGCGCCGTAAACCCGGCCGCGTCGTGCACGGCGATGTCCGCCAGCACCTTGCGGTCCAGGGTGATGCCAGCCTTCAGCAGGCCGTTCATGAAACGGCTGTAGCTCAGGCCGTTGCTGCGGGCAGCCGCGTTGATGCGGGTGATCCACAGCGAGCGGAAATTGCGCTTCTTCTGCTTGCGGCCGATGTAGGCGTACTGCTGCGCCTTGATGACCGCCTGCTTGGCGACGCGGAAAACCTTGCGGCGGGCGTTGTAGTAGCCCTTGGCGAGGTTGAGGACCTTCTTGTGACGGCGGCGCGCCTGGACGCCACGCTTGACTCGTGCCATGACCTAGTCCTCCTCAGAGATACGGCAGCATGCGGGTCAGACGGCCCGCATCCTCGGCACGGACGTGGTTCGTCTGCCGCAGGTTGCGCTTCCGCTTGGTCGCTTTCTTGGTGAGGATGTGGCTACGGTTGGCGTGGCCGGCCTTGAACTTGCCGGAGGCGGTCTTGCGGAATCGCTTGGCCGCCGCCCGGTTGGTCTTGATCTTGGGCATTGCAATGTCCTTGATGGGATCTGTCACTGGCGCGGGCGGTGGCCTTCCAGGCTTCGCAAAGCCCTGAACCACGCTTTCCATCCTTGCCCACACCGGTCGGTAAGCCTTTGATTCCATGAAGGAATCCAGGCGGGTCCTGCGGCTGTTGCCAGCCACCCCGGCGAACCGGAGCCGCGCATTATGCCCGGTGGCGGTTTGCCTTGCAAATCAGCGGGTTCCGGAGCGGAAAGCGGACGGGCGCCGGTGGCGCGCGCCTCCCCTTCACTCCAGTTAAAAAGCGAAGGGCGCCTGCGGCGCCCTTCCCCCTCTCCCTTTAGCCCTCTCCCCCGCGAGCGAAGGAGAGGGGAACGGGTGGCCTTCCGCGCCTGAGCGCGGAAGTCATTTCTTCTTGGGGGCGATCATCATCACCATCTGCCGGCCTTCCAGGCGCGGGCGCGACTCGATGACGATGTCCTCGCCCAAGTCGGCCTCGATCCGCGCGGCCATCTGCCGGCCCAGCTCCTGGTGGCTCATCTCGCGGCCACGGAAGCGGATGTTGACCTTGACCTTGTCGCCCTCCTCCAGGAAGCGGCGCATGTTGCGCAGCTTGATCTGGTAGTCGCCCTCGTCGGTCACCGGGCGGAACTTCAGCTCCTTGATCTCGACCTGCTTGGTCTTCTTCTTGGCCTCGTTCGCCTTCTTCTGCTGCTCGAAGCGGAACTTGCCGAAGTCCATGATCTTGCAGACCGGCGGATCGGCATTGGGCTGGATTTCGACCAGATCGAGACCTTCGTCCTCTGCCATGCGCAGCGCTTCGTCGCGCGACAGGACGCCGATCATCTCGCCATCGGACCCGATCACGCGCACGCGCGGGACCCGGATCTCCTGGTTCTTTCGGTTTTGCTTTTCGGGGGTGCTGATGTTTCAGTCTCCGGGGGTGGTCTGGGCGGCGCGCCGGCGGGGCCGGCCGCGCCATCTGGTTTACGCCAATTCTTGCGAACGCAGCGTTTCGGCGAACGCGGACACCGCCATTGTGCCCAAATCTTCCCCGGAACGCGTGCGCACCGCCACGGCGCCGTTGTCCTTCTCGCGGTCCCCGACCACCAGCAGGTACGGCACCCGCTGCAGCGTGTGCTCGCGGATCTTAAAGCCGATCTTCTCGTTGCGCAAATCCGCCTCGACCCGGAATCCTTGATTTGCAAGGGTTTTCTGGACCTCGGCCACGTATTCAGCCTGGGCGTCGGTGATGTTCAGGACCACCGCCTGGACCGGGGACAGCCAGGCCGGGAAGGACCCGGCGTGGTGCTCGATCAGGATGCCGATGAACCGCTCCATCGACCCGACGATGGCCCGGTGCAGCATGACCGGGTGCCGGCGCTGGCTGTTCTCGTCCACGTACTCGGCGCCCAGCCGGCCGGGCATCATGAAATCGACCTGCATGGTGCCCAGCTGCCAGGTCCGGCCAATGGCGTCCTTGAGGTGGTACTCGATCTTGGGGCCGTAGAAGGCGCCCTCCCCCGGCAGTTCCTGCCACTCCACCCCGGAGGCGCGCAGCGCCGAGCGCAGCGCGTCCTCGGCCTTGTCCCAGGTGGCGTCGTCGCCCAGGCGCGAGTCCGGGCGCAGGGCGATCTTGATCTGGATGTCTTCGAAGCCGAAGTCGGCGTAGACCTTCAGCGCCTGCTCGTGGAAGGCGCGGACCTCGGCCTCGACCTGGTCCTCGGTGCAGAAGATGTGGCCGTCGTCCTGGGTGAAGCCGCGCACGCGCAGGATGCCGTGCAGCGCGCCGGAGGGCTCGTTGCGGTGGCAGGCGCCGAACTCGCCGTAGCGGATCGGCAGGTCGCGGTAGCTGTGCAGGCCCTGGTTGAACACCTGGACGTGGCCCGGGCAGTTCATCGGCTTGACCGCGTAGGTGCGCTTCTCCGACTCGGTGAAGAACATGTTGTCCTTGTAGTTGTCCCAGTGGCCGGACTTCTGCCACAGCGACACGTCCAGGATCTGCGGGCAGCGCACTTCGCCGTAGCCGGTCTGGCGGTACACGCGGCGCATGTACTGCTCCACCACCTGCCACACCGACCAGCCCTTGGGGTGCCAGAACACCAGGCCCGGGGCTTCTTCCTGCAGGTGGAACAGGTTCTGCTGCTTGCCGATGCGGCGGTGGTCGCGCTTCTCGGCCTCCTCGATCCGCTGGATGTAGGCCTTGAGCTGCTTCTCGTCGGCCCAGGCGGTGCCGTAGATGCGCTGCAGCTGCTCGTTCTTGGCGTCGCCACGCCAGTAGGCGCCGGAGATCCGGGTCAGCTTGAACGCCTTGAGGAAGCGGGTGTTGGGCACGTGCGGGCCGCGGCACATGTCCACGTATTCCTGGTGGTAGTACAGGCCCATCGCGGTGACGTCGTCGGCCATGTCCTCGACCAGGCGCAGCTTGTAGTCCTCGCCGCGGGCCTTGAACACCTCCACCACCTCGGCACGCGGGGTCATCTTCTTGACCACGTCGTAATCCTGGGCGATCAGTTCGCGCATGCGCGCCTCGATCGCGGCCAGGTCCTCGGGCGTGAACGGGCGCTCGCTGTGGATGTCGTAGTAGAACCCTTCCGCGATCACCGGGCCGATCACCATCTTCGCGTCCGGGTACAGCTGCTTGACCGCGTGGCCGACCAGGTGCGCGCAGGAGTGGCGGATGATCTCCACGCCCTCCTCGTCCTTGGGCGTGATGATGCGCAGGGTCGCGTCGTGGTCGATGACGTCGCTGGCATCGACCAGGCGGCCATCGACCTGGCCGGCAACGGTGGCCTTGGCCAAGCCCGCGCCGATCGACTGGGCGACCTGCAGGACCGAAACGGGGGCGTCGAATTCGCGGCGACTGCCGTCGGGGAGGGTGATCGTGATCATGGGAACCGGAGGTCTCTGTCGCGCCCGGCCGAAGCCTGCGCTGTTGCATTGAAAAGTCCGGCCATGGATGGCCGGGCTCTTGCCCACGGACGGGCAAAAAGAAAGCGCCTCGAGGGCGCCAGCTGGAATCGTGGAGCCTCGGCGGCGTTCAGCGGTGGGCGGTGGTAGTGCTCATGTCGCACGCTCGGCCGGCGCTGCCGCGGGCCATCCTGCGGTTCGGGCTCGCCGGCACCATGCCGGCGGCGATGCGGGGATTCTAGCCCAGCCGGCCGGCCAAGGCACGGGCGCGCGGCGGCGGCGTGGCATCATGCCCGCAGGCACCACGCATTGCGGCCCGGAGGGGGCCCGGCATGACCATCAAGGGCAAGGCCACTTCGCTGGACATCGCCCACCTGGCCGGGGTTTCCCAGCCGACGGTGTCGCGTGCCCTGCGCGGCAGCCCCTCGGTCAACCCGGAGACCCGGCGCCGGATCCTGGCCATCGCCCGCGAGCTCAACTACAAGGTCGACAAGAACGCCTCCAACCTGCGCTGCCAGCAGTCCGGCACCCTGGCCCTGCTGTTCTTCGAGGACCCGACCCCGGACGACTCGCTGATCAACCCGTTCTTCCACTCGATGCTGGGCTCGATCACCCGCGCCTGCGCGCTGCGCGGCTACGACCTGCTGGTCTCGTTCCAGCAGCTGTCCAACAACTGGCATGCCGACTTCGAGGACAGCCACAAGGCCGACGGATTGATCCTGCTCGGCTACGGCGACTATCTGGAATCGGAGTCCAAGCTGCAGCGCCTGGTCGAACAGGGCACCCACTTCGTGCGCTGGGGCGCGGCGCTGCCGGGCGAGCCGGGCGTCTCCATCGGCTGCGACAACTTCCAGGGCGGCCACGACATCACCGCACACCTGCTGGCGCAGGGCCGGCGCCGGATCGCCTTCCTCGGCCACGCATCGGACCACTACCCGGAATTCTTCGAGCGCTACCGGGGCTACGCGCAGGCGCTGCGCGAGGCGGGACTGGAACCGGACCCGGCACTGCAGGTCGATGCGATCACCACCGAGCAATCCGGCCACGTGGCCGCCGCCGCGCTGCTGGATGCCGGCGCCGGCTTCGACGCCCTGTTCGCGGCCAGCGACCTGATCGCCCTGGGCGCGCTGAACTCCCTGCGCGAGCACGGCCTGCGCGTGCCCGAGGACGTGGCAGTGGCGGGTTTCGACGACATCGCCATGGCCAGCTTCGTCCAGCCGGGCCTGTCGACCGTGCAGCAGGACACCAAGCAGGCCGGGGAAGTGCTGGTGGACAGCCTGATCCGGCTGATCCAGGGCGAGCCGGTGGAGCCCCGGACCCTGCCGGTGCGGCTGGTGCTGCGGGGGTCGTCGGCCGCCGGGTGATGCGCCTGCCGGGGGACAGAAGCAGAAGCACCGCAGCTTCGGCCGGGGGCCGTCGTCCCATCGGGCGGCTTCCACGTCGTGGTTTCTGTTGGCTGGCATAGAAGCACCAGGCTCCGAAAGGTCCCTTGGCTCCCGCGACAGGAGCCCGTCGTGCGGGCGTCGAACAGCGGAGGACGCTGCCTGTGCCGACGGCGTCGGGTCGCCGGCTGAACCCGGCTCCTACAACAGCTGTGCCGCCGCCGCTCTCCTGTAGGAGCTGACTTCAGTCGGCGACACGGGCGTCGGAATCATGAAGGCGATGCCTGGGCCGACGGCGTCGCGTCGCGGGCAAGCCCGGCTCCTACACAAGAGCAGGTCGTCGGGCGACGAATGGAGCCGGGCAGGGCGTTGGCGATGACGAAGCCACGACCCCAAAGCGCCCCGAAGACGTGGCAGGCCGGGTGTGTTGCGGCAGCGGCCATGGATGGCCGCGTCGGCGAGTCGGCACACGGATGTGCCGCCGAGACGACCGCAACACACCCGGCCTGCCGCGGCTCAGACCGAAGCCGACCACGCCCAACGCTCTTGCCGTCGCCGTTGCGGTCGCTGGCGTCAGTACATCAGTTCCGCCAGCCGTTCGCGCAGGTCGGCGCGGGTCAGCGCACCATCGAAGAAGAACACGCGCACACCGTGCGCCGGCACCTCGGCGCGCAGCTTGCGGCCGACCTGGATCGGCTCGCCGCTGAAACCGTCGCGCCAGCGGCCCGGCTGCAGGTACTTCGACACCGTCATCGTATGCGGCCGGTCGCCCTTGTTCAGCAGCACCAGCGCGGTCTGGCGGGTGCCGCCGTGCTGGTAGACGCGGTAGAACGCGGCGTGGTCGCCGGCCAATTCCACGTTCACCTGCAGCCCGCGCTGCAATGCGGGCGATTCGCGGCGCAGGTGCGCGATCCGCTTGAGCTGGCGGTGGATGTCGCTGCCCGGCGCGGCGTCGATCCGCTTCTGACCGAAGTAGGCGCGGTTGCCGCCGTGCTCGGCCTGGCCGCGCATGAAGCCGGTCTCCGAGCCGTAATAGACCACCGGGATGCCGCGCACGGTGAACAGCCAGTTGTGCGCGTCGATGAACCCGGTATCGTCCGCGTCCAGCCGGCGCATGTCGTGGTTGTCGTAGAACGTGGCCAGGTCGTAGGGATTGGCGTAGGGACCGTCCTCCAGGTACAGCGTGCCGGCCAGGCGTTCGTAGCCCGCCCGTTCCCGCCCGAACGCGGCGACCATGCCGTCCTTCATCGGGAAATCGAGCACGCTGATGCCGCCGTTCTCCGGCAGGGTGAACGGAGCGATGTTGGCGGCCTCGGTGTCGAAGGCCTCGCCGAACATGTACATGCCCGGGTGCTCGGCGCGGATCCGGTCGGAGAACGCCTTCCAGAACGACAGCGGCTGGTGGCGGATGGTGTCGATGCGCAGCGCGTCCACGCCCTGCCCGATCCAGTGCAGGTAGGCGCCGACCAGGTAGTCCATGACCTCCGGGTTGTCGGCGTCGAGGTCGCTCAGCTGGGCCAGGTCGGGCTTGTCGTTGTAGAACGCGTGCAGCGGGTTGCGCGCCGGATCGAGCTGCTCCGGCGGCAGGTTCTGGTGGTCGGCGACCAGCCGGCCCTGCGCGTCGAACAGCTGGCCGAACTGCGGCTGCGCCACCGGCATGGTCCAGGCCGGCGAACCGTGGTTGCCGACGATGTCCAGCACCGTCTTCAGGCCATGTCCGCGCAGGCCGGCGGTCAGGCCGGCGAAATCCAGGCCGGCGCTGGGCAGGTGCTCGTCCAGGCGGTGGAAGTTCACGCCCCAGTAGCCGTGGTAGCCGGTCTTGCCGCGGTCGGTGAGGAAGCCATCGCAGGTGATCTCGTCGCCACCGGTGAAGGCCTGGTCGGGGTTGTCGACGATCGGGGTGAGCCACACCGCGGTGAAGCCCAGTTCGGCGATGTAGCCGGCGTTGTCGAGCAGGCCGCGGAAGTCGCCACCGAGGTAGCCGACGTTGCCGACCTGCCCCTCGCACGGCGGCAGCGGGATGTCGAAGGTGCGGTGCGCGCCGCCCTGGTCGCGGTGGTCGTTGGCCGGATCGCCGTTGACGAAGCGGTCGGTCAGCACGAAGTAGACCGACTCCTGCGCGAACGGCTCCAGCGTGCCGTAGTAGTCCTCGGCCTGGGCCGTGCCCGCCAGGCCCAGGCCCGCCGCCAGCGCCAGTGAAAGCCTGCGGATCATGCGCGGGCCTCCTTCGCGGCCAGGGTCGGCACCGCCAGTACGCACAGCCCCGCCAGCAGCAGGCTGGCCCCGCCCAGGGCCAGCGCCCACAGCGGCTGGCCGCCGAACAGATGCTTGAGCAGGAAGCCCAGCAAGCTGGCCGCGACCAGCTGCGGGATGACGATGAAGAAGTTGAAGATGCCCATGTACACGCCCATCTTCATCGCCGGCAGGCTGTCGGACAGCATCGCGTAGGGCAGCGACAGGATCGAGGCCCAGGCGAAACCGACGCCGACCATCGACAGCAGCAGCCACTGCGGATCGCGGATCAGCAGGAACGAGAGCAGCCCGGCCGCGCCCAGCCACAGGTTGGCCAGGTGGCTGAAGCGCAGGCCCAGCGCGCGCACCATCCAGGGGATGGCGATGGCGGCCAGCGCGGCGAAGCCGTTGTAGGCGGCGAACAGCACGCCGACCCAGTTGGCGCCCTCGTTGTAGGCGACCGAGGTTGGATCGTCGCTGCCGAAGTGCACGCCGGCCACCGCCGCGGTGGTGTAGATCCACATCGCGAACAGGGCGAACCAGGAGAAGAACTGCACCACCGCCAAGCGGCGCATGGTGCGCGGCATCGCACGCATGTCGGAGACCAGGGTCGGCAGCATGCCGCCGGGCGGCAGCACGCGCGCGAGCAGCAGCAGCGCACCGTAGGCGACGAGCATGCCGGCGAGCACGTACAGCATGCGGTCCCAGCCGCGCGCGGCGATCAGCGCGGCCAGCGCCAGGCCGGCCAGCAGCCAGCCGGCGGCCGCGGCGGGCGCCGCCTCCGCGCGGGCATGCACCGGCCCGTCCGCCGGCTGCGCGTCCTCGAACGAGGCCAGCACCTCCGGCGGGTACTCGCGGGTGCGCAGCACGGTCCAGCCGATCGCGGCGAACAGCACCACGCCGCCGACGTAGAAGGCGTAGCGCACCGTGTCGGGCACCTCGCCCGGCCCGGCGGTATTGGCCACGCCGGCCTTGGCCAGCAGCCACGGCAGCAGGCTGGCGACGATCGCGCCCACGCCGATGAAGAAGCTCTGCATCGCGTAGCCGCCGGCGCGCTGCGATGGCGGCAGCTGGTCGCCGACGAAGGCGCGGAACGGTTCCATCGACACGTTGATCGACGCGTCCAGGATCCACAGGGTGCCGGCCGCGATCCACAGCGCCGGCGAGTTGGGCATCACGAACAGCGCCAGGGTGGCCAGGATCGCGCCGGCGAGGAAGTACGGGCGGCGGCGGCCGAGCCGTGTCCAGGTGCGGTCGGAGAAGTAGCCGACCACCGGCTGCACCAGCAGCCCGGTCAGCGGCGCGGCGATCCACAGGCCCGGCACCAGATCCATGTCCGCGCCCAGGGTCTGGAAGATGCGGCTGACGTTGGCGTTCTGCAGGGCGAACCCGAACTGGATGCCCAGGAAGCCGAAACACATGTTCCATATCTGCCAGAACGACAGACGCGGTCTGCTTTCCATCAAGCGGTTCCCCCCTCCGGGAATCACGGATGCGATGTGCGGCAGCGACGCGCGACGGAAACGACGGCACGACGACGCCGCGGCCATGGTAGAGGCGCGGCGTGACCAGCGCACGGAGAGTGCATACGTATTCATCCGCCCATACCCGGCCGGATCGCATGCGTTGCATGGAATAGTGAATGGCCGCGCCAGGGAAAGCTCCAAGCGACTCGGCTTTTCAAGCCCGTCATTCCCGCGAAATGCTTCACAACAGCCGAACGGCTGGTCTCGCGGGAATCCAGTGACTTCAAGCTGTTGAAAGCCAACGACGCTGGATTCCTGCATTCGCGGGAATGACGGGGCAACGGATCCCTGGCGCGAAGCAACCCACACCCGCAAGCGACATCGATGAAGGCCTGGGAGGGCACGATGCGACATCGGACACGCGGCGGCGGCAGCCGTCGTGATGCAGGCTGCGCCCGCCGCGCGGCGCAATGCTGGCTGGCGGCCCTGTTGCTGCCGGCCTCGGGGTTGGCCGTCGCTACGGCGCACGCCTCCACCCTGCCGACCGGCGCCTGCGACGCCGGCTTCCAAACCGTCCTGGCCGCCGATCCCGGTGCGCCGGCCGAGGCGCGCGCGCTGTGGCTGGACCGGCGCACGCTGCGCTGGCCCGGCGCCGAGGCGACCGCGCGCTATCGCCTGTACCACACTGCGCGCGGCGGCATCCATGCGGTAGCCGGGGAACGCGTCCGAGGCGCCGACGGCGTTGTGGCGCTGCATCCCGCCGCCGCGCCGCTGCCCGAGTCGGTCCTGCAGCGCTTCCACCACGTCGGCGACGGCGCCACGCTGGTCCTGGACCTCGCCGACGATCGCCTGCGGGACCTGCTGACGCAGTCGCTGGTGCTGGTGCGGGAAGACGCCTCCGGGCGCGTGCGCGAAGCCACCGCGCTGCAGCACCCCGGCGCGCTGGACGACCTGTACGCCGCCGCGACCGACGCGCCAGGCCTGGGCGTGCTGCCCTCCCCCGCCGGCACCGCATTCAGCGTATGGGCGCCCACCGCACTGGCGGTCTCGGTCTGCGTCTACGCCGACGACCGCGCGAGCGCGACGCGGCGCGAACCGCTGCGCCTGGATCCGGCCACCGGCCTGTGGTCGGCCACCCTGCCCGGCGACCTGCGCGGCCGCTACTACGACTACCTGGTCGACGTGCACGCGCGCGGCACCGGCCTGGTCCGCAACCGCGTCACCGATCCGTATTCGGTCAGCCTCGGCGCCGATTCGCGGCGCAGCTGGATCGCCGACCTGGACGATCCGGCGCTGAAGCCGGCCGGCTGGGACGCCGCGCCGCGGCCGGCGCCGCTGCGCGCGCAGACCGACATGTCGATCTACGAGCTGCACGTGCGCGACTTCTCGATCGGCGATCCGACGGTCGAGGCCGCGCACCGCGGCAAGTACCTGGCCTTCACCGAAAGCGGCAGCGCCGGCATGGCCCACCTGCGCGCGCTCGCGCAGGCCGGCCTGACCGACCTGCACCTGCTGCCGGTGTACGACTTCGCCAGCGTGCCGGAGTCCGGCTGCGTCACCCCCCAGGTGCCCGACGCCCCGCCCGACAGCCCGCTGCAGCAGGCCGCGGTGATGGCGGTCGCCGAGCGCGACTGTTTCAACTGGGGCTACGACCCGTTCCACTTCAACGCGCCGGAAGGCAGCTACGCCACCGACACGGCCGACGGCGCCGCGCGCGTGCGCGAGTTCCGGGCGATGGTGATGGCGCTGCATGGCCTGGGCCTGCGCGTGGGCATGGACGTGGTCTACAACCACACCTACGCCGCCGGCCAGGACGAGCGCTCGGTGCTGGACCGGATCGTGCCCGGCTACTATCACCGTCTGGACGCGGCCGGGAACGTTGAGCGCAGCACCTGCTGCGAGAACACCGCCACCGAGCACCGGATGATGGCGCGGCTGATGGTCGACTCGGCCGAGCTGTGGGTGCGCCACTACCGGATCGATTCGTTCCGCTTCGACCTGATGGGCCACCAGCCGCGCGCGGCGATGGAAGCGCTGCAGCGCCGGGTCGACGCCGCCGCCGGCCGCCGCGTGCAGCTGATCGGCGAGGGCTGGAACTTCGGCGAGGTCGCCGACGGCGCGCGCTTCGTCCAGGCCTCGCAGCTGTCGCTGGCCGGCAGCGGGATCGGCAGCTTCAGCGACCGTGCGCGCGATGCCCTGCGCGGTGGCGGCCCGGGCGACGGCGGCGCGGACAAGGTCGCGCGGCAGGGCTGGCTCAACGGGCTGGTGTTCGCGCCCAACGCACTGGCCGATCCCGCGCTGGGACGCGACGATCTGCTGCACGCCGCCGACCTGGTCCGGGTCGGGCTGGCCGGCACCCTGCGCGACTACCTGCTGACCACCGCCGACGGCTCGCCGACGCCGCTGCACGCGATCGACTACAACGGCCAGCCGGCCGGCTATGCGAGTGCGCCCGGCGAGGTGGTCAACTACGTCGAGAACCACGACAACGAAACCCTGTTCGACCTCAACGCCTTCCGCCTGCCGTCCGGCACCTCCGCGCACGACCGCGCGCGGGTGCAGGTGCTGGGCATGGCCACCACCGCCTTCAGCCAGGGCGTGGCCTACTACCACGCCGGCATCGACACGCTGCGCTCCAAGTCGATGGACCGCAACAGCTACGACTCCGGCGACTGGTTCAACCGCCTGGACTGGAGCTACCACGACAACTTCTTTGGTACCGGCTTGCCGCCGGCCAGCGGCAACGAGGGCGCCTGGCCGTGGATCGCGCCGCGCCTGGCCGATGCCTCGATCAAGCCCGCGTCCGGAGACATCGCCTTCGCCCGCGACGCGCTGCGCGACCTGTTGCGGATCCGCGCCAGCTCCACGCTGTTCCGCCTGGACGACGCCGGCGAGGTGGCCGCGCGCCTGCGCTTTCCCAATACCGGGCCGGCGCAGAACCCGCTGGTGGTCGCCGGCCACCTCGACGGCCGCGGCCATCCGGGTGCCGGTTTCCGCGAGGTGCTGTACCTGCTCAACACCTCGCCGCAGGCACAGGCGCTGGACCTGCCGTCCGAACGCGGCAAGCGCTACGCGCTGCACCCGGTGCACCTGGCCGCCGGCGCGGCCGACCCGCGGCCGCGCGAACAGGCCCGCTTCGATCCCGCCCGCGGCCACTTCACCGTGCCACCGCGCACCGCCCTGGTCTACGTCCTGGAGTGAGCACCGCCATGAACCATCGACGCCCTGCCCTGCGCTTCCGTGCCTGGCATTCCCTGCTGCCCGCCCTGGTCCTGCTCGCCGCCGCGCTGCCGGCCGGCGCCGAGACGCTGGCCCGCATCGCCTCGCCCCGCGAAGTGCTCACGGTGACCCTGGAATCCCAGCACGAAGGCCGCCTGGCCTACCGGGTCGAGCGCAACGGCGAGCCGGTGATCGCCGCCTCGCGGCTGGGCTTCCTGCTCGGCGACGGCCGCCTGGAGCGCAACCTGGAACTGGTCGGCCAGTCCCGCCGCAGCTTCGACGAGACCTGGGAGCAGCCCTGGGGCGAGCGCCGCCTGACCCGCAACCGCTACAACGAACTGCGCGCCAGCTTCGCCGAGAAGGCCAGCGGCGGCAGGAGCGCCGGCCGCCGCTTCGACGTGGTGTTCCGGGTCTACGACGACGGCGTCGGCTTCCGCTACGAGTTCCCGGAGCAACCGGCCACCGACCAAGTGCGCATCCGCCAGGAGCTGACCGAGTTCGCCGTCGCCCGGCCGGCCACCGCCTGGTGGATCCCCGCCTTCGAGTGGAACCGCGAGGAGTACCTGTACTCGCGCACCGCGCTGTCGGAAGTGGGCGTGGCGCAGACGCCGATCACCCTGCGCACCGACCGCGGCCTGCACCTGTCGATCCACGAGGCCGCGCTGGTCGACTACGCCGGCATGAACCTGGCCCAGGGCGACGGCGGCGTGCTGCGCGCCGCACTCACCCCCGGCGACGACAGCGGCCCGGCGGTAGTGCGCGCCACCCCGTTCGCCACGCCGTGGCGCACGATCCAGGTCGGCGAGCGCGCCGGCGACCTGGCCGAGTCCAGCCTGATCCTCAACCTCAACGAGCCCAACCGGCTTGGCGACGTGTCCTGGTTCAAGCCGGCCAAGTACGTCGGCGTGTGGTGGTCGCTGCACCTGGAGACCGAGACCTGGGGCACCGGACCGAAGCACGGCGCCACCACGGCGAACACGAAGCGCTACATCGACTTCGCCGCCGACAACGGCTTCCGCGGCGTGCTGGTCGAAGGCTGGAACCCGGGCTGGGACGGCGACTGGTTCGCCAACGGCTGGAACTTCGACTTCACCCGCCCGGTGCCGGGCTTCGACCTGGAATGGCTGGCGCAGTACGCCGCCGGCAAGGGCGTGCACCTGGTCGGCCACCACGAGACCGCGTGCGCGGTCAGCCACTACGAGCGGCAGCTGCCGGCGGCGCTGGACCTGTACGCGCGCCACGGCGTGGACGTGGTCAAGACCGGCTACGTCTGCGACGCCGGCGACATCCAGCGCCAGGACCGCGAAGGCGGCCCGGTCGTGCGCGAGTGGCACGAGGGCCAGTGGATGAGCAACCACCACCTGCGCGTGGTCGAGGAAGCGGCGAAGCGGCGGATCGCGGTCAACCCGCACGAGCCGATCAAGGACACCGGCCTGCGCCGTACCTGGCCGAACTGGGTCTCGCGCGAAGGCGCGCGCGGCATGGAATTCAACGCCTGGGCACAGCCGCCGAACCCGCCGGACCACGAGGCCACCCTGGCGTTCACCCGCATGCTGGCCGGGCCGATGGACTTCACCCCCGGCATCGTCAGCCTCAAGGGCCGCGGCGGGCAACAGATCGAAAGCACCCTGGCCAAGCAGCTGGCGCTGTACGTGGTGATCTACAGCCCGATCCAGATGGTGGCCGACCTGCCCGAGCACTACGCCGAGCATCCGGACGCGTTCCGGTTCATCCAGGACGTGGCGGTGGACTGGGAGGAAAGCCGCGTGCTGAACGGCGAGGTCGGCGACTACGTCACCTTCGCGCGCAAGCAACGCGGCGGCGAGGAATGGTTCCTGGGCAGCGTCGGCGACGAGCAGGCGCGCACGCTGCAGGTACCGCTGTCGTTCCTCGATCCGGGCCGCCGCTATCGCGCCGAGATCTACCGCGACGGCGAGCGCGCGCACTGGAAGGACGCGCCGTTCGAATTCGTGCGCGAGACCCGCGAGGTGCGCAGCACCGACACCCTGCCGCTGCGGCTGGCCGCCGGCGGCGGCCAGGCGATCCGCTTCGTGCCTTTGTGAGAGCGGCTTGCCAGCGACGCGGCATCGGGAACATGAGGACGTCGCCTGTGCCGACGGCGTCGGGTCGCCGGCTGAACCCGGCTCCTACAACAGCCATGGCGCGGCCGCTCTTCTGTAGGAGCTGACTTCAGTCGGCGACACGGGCGTCGGGATCACGAGGACGTCGCCTGTGCCGACGGCGTCGGGTCGCCGGCTGAACCCGGCTCCTACAACAGCCGCGGCGCGCCCGCTTCTCTGTAGGAGCTGACTTCAGTCGGCGACACGGGCGTCGGGAAAACGAGGGCGTCGCCTGTGCCAACGGCGTCGCATCGTGGGCAAGCCCGGCTCCTACAACCTCGAACCAGCAACTCAGGGCAATATGATCCGCAGGTCGTCCATCACCTTCGGCTCGCCCGCCTCGCCGCCGCCGAAGATGTGCCCGCCCGGCTGCGGCGCCAGCGCCCGGTAGCCGCCATCGTAGTCCCAGGTGGTGACGTACAGCTGCGCGCCCGACAGCGTTTGCGGCCGGCCGATCGCGTCGGCGGGCAGGACCAGGGTGAGCGTGCCGCGTTCGCGATCCACCTGCAGGCGCGCCGCCACCGGCGCCGGCGTGCCCTCGGCTTCGGCTCCGGCGCCTTCGCTGGAGAACAGCGCGTTGCTCCAGCCGCCGGCACGCAGGCGGTAATGCCAGCGCATGCCCGCGGGCAGCGTCGCGTTCTGCATCGGCATGACCGTGGCGCCGTCCCCGCGCCCGGGCAACTGCAGGTAGGCGGTGACAGCCAGGTGATCGAAGCCGTTGGGCGGATTCCAGTCGGCGACCAGGTCGCGCAGGCGCAGCTCGATCTTCAGCGAGCCGCCGGAGGCATGCACCGCGGCGCCGAGCAGGTCCAGCGTATGCCGCCGGCTCCAGCTGGAATCCGTCGGATAGCGGTAGCGGCCGTCGGGCCCGCGGTCGTCGCCGGCGGGATCGTCCACCCGCGCCAGTTCTCGCCATTGCCGCTGCACGCGGAAGCGTTGCGGCGCCGAGGCCAGCGCCGACGATGGCGACCAGGCCACCAGCATGTGCGCGGCCTGCGGGTCGACCAGGCTGGCGGTGTCGAGCGTGGCCTGCCAGCGTCCATCGCTGCCGACCGCCACTTCGGCCGCGTTGTCCAGGTCGCCGTCCAGCACCAGCCACAGCCGCGACAGGCCGTGCGCGCTGCCGCTCACCGGCAGCCGGTCGTCCACCTGTGGCGGCAGGGCATCCAGCGCGATCCACGCGGCCGGCGCCGGCAGCGGTGGCGCCGCGGCCGCGCTCGCAACGGCCCGCCATACCAGCCCGACGCGCGGCGCCAGCACCAGGTCCAGGCGCCCGTCGGCATCCACCTCCTGCGGCGAAGCCTCACCGTCGATGGCGAACAGCGGTTCCAGCCGCGTGCCCGCCGGCAGGCCGGTTTCCAGCCGTGCCAGCAGCGCCGGCCGGTCGGAGCTATTGAACACGACCAGGGCGCTGCGCCCGTCGTGGTCCATGCGCCAGGCCAGCGCGCCCGGCGTGGCGGCGTTTCCGGCCAGCACCGTGGGCACGCCGCGCGAGAACAGCCGGTCGCCGCGGCGCAGCGCGATCGCGCGCTGCAGGTAGCGGTACAGCGGTGCACCGGGATCGAAACGGTCGCGCCCGCCGCTGCCGTAGCCGCCGGCGAACATCGCGTCGCGCTGCCCGGTGAAGCCCTGTTCGGTGCCGTAGTAGATCGTGGGGATGCCCGGCAGGGCCATGATCGCCAGCAGCGCCTGCTTCAGCCCCGCCTCGCCGCCGCCGGCCAGGAAACGGTCGACGTCGTGGTTGTCGACGAAGGTCGGCATCAGGTGCGGGCGCGCGTGCACCGCCATTGTGCTGGCGATGCGGTGGCCCAGCTCAGCCGGCGGATGGCCGCGGGCGAACACGTCACCGAGGGTGCCGTACAGCGGGAAGTTGATCATGCCGGGCAGCAGCGGATCGCCCTGCGGATCGGTCGCGTAGCGCTCGACCTTGCGCGCGGCGGCATCGCCGTACGGCCGGTCGATCGCGAAGCCCTCGCCGAACACGTGGAAATCAGGACGCCCCGCGCGCCGCGCCGCCTCCATGATCCCAGGCGCCTCCGGATCGTCGGCATGCAGGAAATCGCGGAAGTACTCCTCCGGCACGTAGAACACGGTGTCGATTCGCAGGGCGTCCACGCCGACCCGCGCGATCCACTCGCCGTAGATGCGGCGCAGCGCGCGGCGCACCTCGGGGTTCTCGGTGTTGAGGTCGTCCAGTCCGGCCAGCTGGAAGTCCAGCTCCTGCCGGCGCTGGCCGAAATCGGCGATGTCCGGCGTCCAGTGGTAGACGGCGGCGGCGCGGTCGCCGGGATCGCGCGCGTCGTTGCGGTCGAACGGCGGCTGCGACGGCGCCAGCCGGCCGCGGTCGTCGGGATGGCGGGCGAACCCGCGCTCCGGCGCATCGGCCGACCACCCGTCCGCGTAGCCGAAAAAATCGGCGGTGTGGTTGACCACCACGTCCTGCACCAGCGACATGCCGCAGGCGTGCAGCGCGTCGGCCAGCGCGCGGTAGTCGGCGATGTCGCCGTAGTGCGCATCGACCGAGGAGAAGTCCTCGGCCCAGTAACCGTGGTAGCCACCGTACTGCGCGCGCGGATTCCACCACTGGTTGGCGACCGGCGGCGTGATCCACAGCGCGGTCGCGCCCAGGCCTTGAATGTAGTCCAGGCGCCGCTGCAGGCCGCGCAGATCGCCGCCGCTCCAGCGCGCGTTGTCGGCCGGATCGTATTCACCGGCGCCTTGGTCGTTGTTGGCCGGATCGCCGTCGTCGAAGCGGTCGATCATTGCGAAGTAGATCACCTGGTCGCGCCAGTCAGGCGCCTCCTGCGCCTGTGTGGCACAGCGAGGCGCCGGCGCCTGCGCGGCGGACCACGCCACGGCGGGCAGGCACAGCATCGCACTGCAGCATGCGGCACGCATGCGCCATCGGCTCGCTCGCATCGGCACTCCCTCCGCTCCGGCGTGGAGTATTCCATCGCGCGTGCGCATGCGACGGCAGGCTGGCGGGGTTTGGCCATGAATACGTATGCAGGGATCTTCCCGGCGCACGAGCCGCGCCTACCATAGCCACGCACCGTCACGCCGCCATCGGCGCATCAACGCGACCACAAAACACGGCGCGGCAGCACACACAAAAACCCGAGATTCACCGACATTACCTGGGAGGGGAAAATGTTGAACATGCAGCGCAACCTGCTGAGCGTGGCGCTCGCGTCGGCGATCACGCTGACCGCCACCGGCGTGCAGGCCCAGACCGCCAACGAACAGCCCGACGCGGTCGATCTGGACACGGTCGTGGTCACCGGCATCCGCGCCGGCATCGAGGGCGCGATTTCGACCAAGCGCGACTCCACTTCCATCGTCGAGGCGATCTCGGCCGAGGACATCGGCAAGCTGCCGGACGTGAGCATCGCCGAATCGATCGCCCGCCTGCCCGGCCTGGCCGCGCAGCGCGTGGCCGGCCGCGCCCAGGTGATCAGCGTGCGCGGCCTGTCGCCCGACTTCTCCACCACGCTGCTCAACGGCCGCGAGATGGTCAGCACCGGCGACAACCGCAGCGTCGAGTTCGACCAGTACCCCTCGGAACTGGTCAACGGCGTGACCGTGTACAAGACCCCCGACGCGGCGCTGATCGGCCAGGGCCTGTCCGGCACGATCGACATGCAGACCATCCGGCCGCTCAGCTACGACGGCTCGGCGGTGATGGTGGGCGCGCGCTACCAGCGCAATTCGCTCGGCGACGCCGCCAACTCCGACGCCGACGGCCACCGCATCAACGCCACCTGGATCGGCAAGTTCGCCGACGACACCTTCGGCGTGGCGATCGGCTTCTCGCGCTCCAACAGCGCGATCCAGGAGAACCAAGTCGGCCTGTACGAGCCCTGGCAGGCGATCGGCGACGGCTGGCGTCCCGGCGTGCCCGCCGGCACCTACTACTCCGACGGCATCAAGGCACTGCGCCGCACCGGCCACGTCGACCGCGACGGCGTCATGGCCACCCTGCAGTTCCGTCCGTCCAACGCCTGGACCAGCACCCTGGACCTGTTCTACTCGAAGGCCGAGCAGGAAGACACCGCCAACCAGTTCGAGGTCCACATCGGCGACTACAACGGCGGATTCGACCGGCTGCAGGTCACCAATCCGGTGATCAACGGCAACGGCACCTTCACCGGGGGCGTGGCCAACAACGTGTACCCGCTGGTGCGCGGCATGTACAACCTGCGCGAGGACAAGATCAACGCGTTCGGCTGGGCCAACGAGTTCAACGTCGGCCAGGCCACGATCGTCGCCGACGTCGGCTACTCCAAGGCCGAGCGCGACGAGCTGAACCTCGAGAACAACCTGCAGCTCTACCCGATGCCGCAGCTCGACTCGGTGACCCTGGACTTCTCCGGCTCCGGCTTCTCGCAACTCACCCCGGGCCGCGACTATTCCGATCCGAGCACCCTGTACCTGAACAACACCATCTACGGCTCCGGGTACGGCAAGACGCCGCGCGTGGAAGACGAGCTGAAGACCTTCAAGCTGGCCGGCACCTTCCCGGGTGGCAGCTGGTTCTCCGGCATCGACGTCGGCCTGAACTACGCCGACCGCGAGAAGAGCAAGCGCCAGCCCGAGGGCCCGATCGAACTCGGCGCGCAGGGCCCGACCCCGATCGCACAGGACCTGCAGTACGGCCGGGTCAACCTGGGCTTCGCCGGCGTCGGCTACATCCCGTCGTGGAACGTGCCGGCCGCGGTCGATCGCTACATGACCTTCGAGCCCACCGAGAACGAGCCGTGGCTGATCCCCAAGGCCTGGACGGTCAACGAGGAGATCACTACCGGCTTCGTCCGCGCCAACCTCGACACCGAGTGGGGCAGCGTGCCGGTCACCGGCAACATCGGCGTGCAGGTCCAGCGCGTGGACCAGTCCTCCAACGCCAACATCTGGGACGGCACCCAGCCGGCGGGCCAGGAAGTGCGCCCGGTCGAAGGCGGCAAGACCTACACCGACGTGCTGCCCAGCCTGAACCTGGCGTTCTCCTTCGCCCACGAGCAGATGCTGCGCTTCGCCGTGGCCCAGCAGGTGGCGCGGCCGCGCGTGGACCAGATGCGCGCGTCGCTGGAGTTCGGCGTAAACCCCGCCACCGGCCGTCCCGGTGGCGCCGGCGGCAACCCGGAGCTGGAGCCGTGGCGCGCCAACGCGGTCGACCTCTCCTACGAGAAGTACTTCGGCACCAAGGCCTACGTCGCCGCCGCGGTCTTCTACAAGGACCTGAAGAGCTACATCTACACCCAGACCCGCGACGACTACGACTTCTCCGACCTGGTGGCCGACTACGTGCCGCCGCCGGGCACCCAGCCGGCGCAGAACATCGGCGACTTCACCCAGCCCATGAACGGCGAGGGCGGACGCCTGAGCGGCCTGGAGCTGACCGCGTCGCTGCCGTTCGAACTGTTCAGCGACACGCTGCGCGGCTTCGGCGTGGTGGCCAGCGCCAGCTTCTTCGACAGCGACATCCAGATCCTCGACCCGGAAAGCGCCTCGAGCGTGGGCGACGATCCGATCAGCCTGCCGGGCCTGTCCGACCGCGTGTACAACTGGACCCTGTACTACGAGCGCAACGGCTTCGAGGCGCGCGTGAACCAGCGCCGGCGTTCGGACTTCATCGGCGAGATCGGCAACTTCGCCGGCAACCGCACGCTGCGCTACGTGGTCGGCGAGAACATCACCGATGCGCAGGTCAGCTACTCGTTCGGCAGCGGCAGCCTGTCCGGCATGACCCTGCTGCTGCAGGCCAGCAACCTGACCAACGAGTCGTACCAGACCTACGCCGGCAGCAAGGATCGTCCGCTGGAACACATCGAGTGGGGCCGCACCCTCCTGCTCGGCGTGAACTACCGCTTCTGATCCCCCCTCCCCGCCGCGCCCGCGGCGGGGCTTCCGCCGCGCCGCCCTGCAACGGCGCGGCGGCCTTCTTTTTCCCCTGTTCGTGGGAGTCCGCTGGGAGCGCGGCTCCCGGCCAGACCGGAACGGAACCCGATGAACCAGTCCCCGTGGTGGCGCGGCGCCGTCATCTACCAGATCTACCCGCGCAGCTTCCTGGACACCGACGGCGACGGCGTGGGCGACCTGCCCGGCATCGTCGACCGGCTCGATTACGTGGCCTCGCTGGGCGTGGACGCGATCTGGATCTCGCCGTTCTTCAAGTCGCCGATGGCCGACTTCGGCTACGACATCGCCGACCAGCGCGCGGTCGATCCCCTGTTCGGCACGCTGGAGGACTTCGACCGGCTGCTGGCCAAGGCGCACCGGCTCGGGCTGAAGGTGATGATCGACCAGGTCTTCAGCCACACCTCCGACCAGCACGACTGGTTCCGCGAGAGCCGGCAGAGCCGCGACAACCCGAAGGCCGACTGGTACGTGTGGGCCGACGCGCGCGAGGACGGCACCCCGCCCAACAACTGGATGTCGCTGTTCGGCGGCGTGGCCTGGCGCTGGGAGCCGCGGCGCTGCCAGTACTACCTGCACAACTTCCTGTCCTCGCAGCCGGACCTGAACTTCCACAATCCCGACGTGCAGCAGGCCACGCTGGACTACGTCCAGTTCTGGCTGGACCGCGGCGTGGACGGCTTCCGCCTGGACTCGATCAACTTCTGCTTCCACGACGCCCGGCTGCGCGACAACCCCCCCAAGCCGGCGGACAAGCGCGTCGGCCGCGGCTTCAGCGCCGACAATCCGTATGCGTTCCAGTACCACTGGTACAACAACACCCAGCCGGAGAACCTGCCGTTCCTGGAACGCGTGCGCGCCCTGCTCGACCGCTACCCGGGCGCGGTGACCCTGGGCGAGATCTCCTCGGAGGACTCGCTGGCCACCACCGCCGAGTACACGTCGGGCAACCGCCTGCACATGGGCTACAGCTTCGAGCTGCTGGTCGACGACTTCAGCGCGGCCTACATCCGCGACACGGTCTCCAAGCTGGAGGCGGCGATGACCGAAGGCTGGCCGTGCTGGGCGGTGTCCAACCACGACGTGCGCCGCGCGGTGACCCGCTGGGGCGGCGCGAACCCGCCGCCGCAGCTGGCCAGGATGCTGGTGGCGATGGTCTGCTCGCTGCGTGGTTCGGTCTGCCTGTACCAGGGCGAGGAACTGGGCCTGCCGGAGGCCGAGGTGCCGTACGAGGCGCTGCAGGATCCATACGGCATCACCTTCTGGCCCAACTTCAAGGGCCGCGACGGCTGCCGCACGCCGATGCCGTGGACCGGCGAGGCCGATGCCGGCTTCAGCCGCGGCAAGCCTTGGCTGCCGGTGCCGGAGGCGCACCACGCGCTGTCGGTGGCCGCGCAGGACGCCGATCCGGACTCGGTACTCAACGCGTTCCGCGGCTTCATGCGCTGGCGCAAGGCGCAGCCGGCACTGGTCGCCGGCGGCATCGCCTTCCTGGACACGGCCGAGCCGGTGCTGGCGTTCGTCCGCGAGGGCAACGGGCAGACGCTGCTGGCCGCGTTCAACCTGTCGGCGTCGCCGGCCGAATTCGCGTTGCCGCCCGGCGCCTGGACGCCGGTGCACGGGCATGGCCTGCCCGCGGTTGCGGTGGACGACGGACGTACACGGCTGCCGGCCTACGGCGTGCTGTTCGCGCAAGCGGGCTGAGCCTGGTTGCGATCACGCAAATCGCGCCGCCAAGGACAGTTGCCGTCATCCCCGCGTAGGCGGGAAGCGCTTCATAGCAGCCGGATGGCTGATCATCCAGCGACTTCAAGCGTCAAAGGCAAGTCACTGGGTTGACCAGCCATGCGGCTGTTGAGAGGCGTTTCCGCCTGCGCGGGAAAGACGAGCAAGAGCAGAACCGTTTGGAACTCTCTAGAATTCAGGCAGCGATGAAGCTCCCGCCGTTGACGTGCAGCACCTGCCCGGTGACGAAGCTGGCATCGGCACTGGCCAGGTACACGTAGGCCGGCGCGACCTCGGCCGGCTGGCCCGGCCGCTTCATCAGCGTGTCGGAGCCGAATTCGGCGACCTCCTTCGGCTTGAACGAGGCCGGGATCAGCGGCGTCCAGATCGGCCCGGGCGCCACCGCATTCACCCGGATGCCGCGCTCGGCCAGCGACTGCGCCAGCGAGAAGGTCATCGCGTGGATCCCGCCCTTGGTCGAAGCGTAGTCCAGCAGGGTGGCGTGGCCGCGGGCGCCGGTGACCGAGCCGGTGTTGACGATGCAGCTGCCGCGGCGCAGGTGCGGCAGCGCCGCGTCGACCAGGTAGAAGAACGAGAACAGGTTGTTCTCGAAGGTCCGCCGGACCCGCTCGGGGGTGAGCTCCTCGGCCTCCTCCACCGGGTACTGCTGGGCATGGTTGTTGACCAGCACGTCGAGCCGGCCGAAGCGCGCAACCGTCCGCTCGACCAGCTGCCGGCAGCGTGCCGGGGTACGCAGGTCGATGCGCACCGCCAGGCACTCGCTGCCAGCAGCCTCGACCAGGCGTACGGTCTCGTCGGCGTCGCCGGACTCGCGCGGCGACAGGTAGGCGATCGCCACCTTCGCGCCCTCCAGGGCGAAGTGCACCGCCACCGCCTGGCCGATGCCGCTGTCGCCGCCGGTGACCAGCGCGACCTTGTCCTGCAGCCGGCCGCTGCCCCGATAGCCCTCGCGTACCACCACCGGCTGCGGCCGCATCGCCGACTGCACGCCCGGCTGGCGGCGCTGGCGCTGTGGCGGATTGACCCGCTTCTTCGCTTTCGCTGTCATCGCCGCGTGCTCCTCGGTTGGTCCGCGGCCAAGGTTAGGTGCCGACGCGTCGCCGCCCCGTGTGCGGCGCGCGAAGGAACCTTCATCGCGCCTTCGCAACCGTTTCACCCGCACCGCGGCAGCGTGCACTCGACCGCCACCGCCAGGACGCCGGCATGCCGCCGTTGCCCCCGCCCAGCGCGACGCCGCGCACCGTCCTGACCCTGTGCGCCGGCGGCGCGCCGCGGGACCCGCACGAACGCGCCACCCAGGTATGGATCGCGCAGCGCCTGGCCGCACTGACCGGCTGGGAATTCGGCGGCGAATACGACCCGCAGCGTCTGCTCGGCGCGGCAAGCCCGTACTTCGTTCCCGACGCGACCCTGACCACCGCGCAGGCGGCCCGGCTCGGCATCGAGGGCGAGCACGACCTGTTCGGCGGCGTAGTCCCGCACGCCTTCGTCGCCGACAAGGTCATCACCCATCCGCTGCCGGCGGCGGACTCCTACGCGCCGGAAGGCTGGGATCCGGCGCTCGCCCAGCGCCTGGCCGGCGCGGTGCTGCCCGGGTTCAGCGTGTTCGACCGCGAGGAGATCGAAGCGGCCGGCCTGCAGCTGCTGGCGCTCGGCGGGCCGATCCGGCTCAAGCAGGCGCAGGCGCGCGGCGGCCACGGCCAGCAACTGGTCGCCGACGCGGCAGCGTTGCACGCGGCGGTGGCCGCCCTGGATCCGGAGGCGGTGCGCCGCCATGGCGTGGTCCTGGAGCAGCACCTGGAACGCGCCACCACCTGCAGCGTCGGCGGGATCCGGGTGGCCGGCCTGCACCTGTCCTATCTCGGCACCCAGCACCAGACCACCAGCCGGGACGGCGCCGAGGTCTACGCCGGCTCCTGCCTGCGCGTGGTCCGCGGCGGGCTGGAGGCGCTGGACGCACTGGCCCGCGACCCGGTCGAGCGCACCGCGCTGCGCCATGCGCAACGCTACGAAGCGGCGGTGGAGGCGACCCATCCCGGCTTCTTCGCTTCGCGCCGCAACTATGACGTGGTCGCCGGCTACGACGCCGCGGGGCGCTGGCGCTGCGGCGTGCTGGAGCAATCCTGGCGCCCGGGCGGCGCATCGCCCGCGGAGATCGCGGCGCTGGCCATGTTCCTGGCCCCGGATCCACCACGGACGCTGGAAGTCTCCTGCCACGAGTCGCACGATCCGGCGCATCCGCCGCCGGCGCATGCGCAGGTGCACTACCACGATCCGTCGGCACCGCATGGACCGGTCCTCAAATACGCCGTCGTGACCTCCCCGGCGTAAGCTTCGCCCGTGGACATCCGGCTCGATCCCGTTGAAATCGCCGTGGACGACGCCCAGGTCTGCGGCACCGTGCTGTCGCCGGCGCCGGTCCTGCCGGGCGTGCTGTTCGTGCACGGCTGGGGCGGCAGCCAGGAACACGACCTGGGCCGCGCGCGCCAGGCGGCGGGCATCGGCTGCGTGTGCCTGACCTTCGACCTGCGCGGGCACGAGCGCACCGCCGCGCAGTGGGAGACGGTGAGCCGGCCGCAGAACCTGGAGGACCTGCTGGCCGCCTACGACTGGTTCGCCAGCCGGCCCAACGTCGATCCCGGCGCGATCGCCGTGGTCGGGATCAGCTACGGCGGCTACCTGGCGAGCCTGCTGACCGAGCAGCGCCCGGTGCGCTGGCTGGCGCTGCGTTCGCCGGCCATCTACAAGGACCAGGGCTGGGAACTGCCGAAGCGGCGCCTGCACGAGGACCCGGACCTGTACGCGTTCCGCCGCCGCCCGCTGCCGTGGCAGGAGAACCGCGCGCTGCGCGCGTGCCGGGCGTTCGCCGGCGACGTGCTGCTGGTCGAGGCCGAGTACGACGAGACCGTGCCGCACCCGGTGATCGACAACTACGCCACGGCCTTTTCCCGCGCCGGCTCGCTGACCCGGCGCCGCATCGCCGGCGCCGACCATGCCTTCTCCGGCAAGCCCGAACAGAAGGCCTACACCGACGTCCTGGTCGGCTGGCTGACGGAAATGGTGCGCGCGGCGCGCGAGCGGGAGGCCGGGGAAAAGGTCGCCGAGCGCAAGCGCGCACGGCGCGCGGAGGGCGTCGGCGCCGGCCGCTGAGCCGCCCGGAAGCGGTCCGGAGCCGTCCGGCCGCGACCGCCGGCGCCGTTTCCCGCGATTTTTCCCGGTTTTCCTCTTGGCGGCGGGCCGCGCATGGCCTACATTCGCCTTGCCGACACCGTCGGTGACCCAACCACCCATATCGAACGGAACAGGAAAGTTATGGCGAAGACCACCAAGAAGCCGGCCGCCAAGAAGGCCGCGCCGAAAGCGGCGAAGGCCGCTCCGAAGAAGGCGGCTCCGGCTGCCGCCAAGCCGCTGAAGGAAGTGCTGGGCAAGTCCGCCCTGGTCAAGCATCTGGCCGAAGCCAGTGGCGTCGCCGCCAAGGACGTCAAGGCCGTGCTGGCCGCGGTCGAGGACGCCGTTTCCGGCGCGATCAGCAAGAAGGGCGCGGGCAGCTTCACCCTGCCGGGCCTGTTCAAGGTCACCTCGGTCAAGGTTCCGGCCAAGCCGAAGCGCAAGGGCATCAACCCGTTCACCAAGGAAGAGCAGTGGTTCGCCGCCAAGCCGGCTTCGGTCAAGGTGAAGGTGCGTCCGCTGAAGAAGCTCAAGGACGCCGCGGCCTGATCCGCGCGGCCTGTTGAAGTTTCCCGCGGGGCGGCAGCGATGCCGCCCCGTTTTGTTTTGGCCCTCTCCAAACTCCGGGGAAGGCGGCTGGTCGCGGGTCTGCGGCAGGCGTCGTTGCGAAGCAAGGCGTCGGCTTCGGTGCGGCGGCGGTCAAGGCCTCGGAGCAAAAGCGCTGGCTTCGGCCGGGGCCGCCGTCCTGCCGGGGGATGGCTTACCCCTCGGTCGGGCATCCTGCCCTCAACTCGGGGCCGTGGCACATCCCTGTGCCACTTGCGCCATACCCCGGCAGGACGACGTCCTCGGGCGGCGTGGCGGTCGTGGCTTCTATTGCCTGGCGAAAAGACACCGCGATCTGACGGTTCCAGGCTTCCTGTAGGAGCCCAGCTTGCTGGCGACACGGGCGTCGGGAATCCCAGGGCGTCGCCTGTGCCGAGGTCGTCGCGTCGCCGGCTGAACCCGGCTCCTACAACAGCTGCGCCGCCGCTCTTCTGTAGGAGCTGACTTCAGTCGGCGACACGGGCGTCGGGATCACGAGGGCGTCGCCCGTGCCGACGGCGCCGGGTCGCGGTCAAGCCCGGCTCCTACAGAACATCGCGGCGGCGCAACGACGGCTGTTGCTTCTGGACGCCGGAACGGAGCCACGACCCTGACGTTCCCGAAGACGTGGCGGTGCGGGTGTGTTGCGGCAGCGGCCAGGGATGGCCGCGTCGGCGAGTCGGCACACGGATGTGCCGTCGAGACGACCGCAACACACCCGCACTGCCGCGGCTCAGCCCGAAGCCGACCACCGCGGGCGCTCTTGCGGTTGCCTTTGGCCTCTGCCTTTGACCCCCGCCCATCCCCTCGAACGAGCCAAGAACCCTTTAGTTTCCGCTTCGCCGCGGACGCGCCCTCACGCGACGCTGCCCGCGACCTGCCGATGCTGGCCACATGCACGCACCGCCACCGCCCGCGCGCCGCTCCACCGCCACCCGCCTGGCGCGCCTGCTGCTGTGGCTGGCGGCGCTGGGACTGCTCGCGCTCGCCGCGCTGTGGGCCTGGCACCAGCCGTTCCTGGAGCGCCCGCGCACGCTGTGGGAACTGTCGCGACTGCCGCCGCCGGCGTCGCTGCCGGTGCCGGTGCAGGGCGTGGCGGCCGGCCGCATCGCCGACACCTTCGGCGCACCGCGCGGCGCCGACCGCGAGCATGCCGGCGTGGACATCTTCGCCGCCCGCGGCACGCCGGTGGTCAGCACCACCCGCGGCGTGGTCGTGGCGATCCGCGAGCGCGGGCTGGGCGGACGCCAGGTCTGGGTGTACGGGCCGGCGGGCGAACACCACTACTACGCGCACCTGGACAACTGGGCCCCGGCGCTGGCCGAAGGCGACGTGGTCCAGCCCGGGACGGTGCTGGGCACCGTCGGCAACACCGGCAACGCGCGGACCACGCCACCGCACCTGCACTACGGCATCTATGGCCGCGACGGCGCAGTGGACCCGCTGCCGCGGATGCGCACCGCGCGCTGAACCGGCTCCCGCCGCGGTGGAACGGTCCGTCGTGGCCAGGCCCCTCCTCCCGGCTGCGCGCCGGACCTACCTTGTCGGTGTCACACGCAACCGGGTTTCCGCCATGGCTTCCTCTCCCCACCGATACCGGGTCACGGTCACCCCGGTCGAACGCGACGGCCTGCCCTGCCGCGGCCGCTGCAGCATCGAGTTCGACCAGGCCTGTGGCGAGGACTGGATGCGCCTGCTCGAAGGCAGCCAGCGCCTGCCGGGCTTCAGCGGCGACGAGCGCACCGCGCTGGTGGTCGGCCTGCGCCTGCTCGATGGACTCGCGCGCGGTCCGCGCGACCTGGCCGAGGATCCGCTGGCCGAACTGCGCGCCCCGCTGGCCACGCTGCTGGGCAGGATCGGCACGCCGCCCGGCTGAGTGCGGCGCCTCCCTCCGACGCATTCCCGCCGGCGCGCTATCCTGCCGCCAGTCCCACACCGGCAGAACGCCATGCGCCAACGGCCACCCCTGCGCCACCTGCTGCCGATGCTGCTCGTCCTCCCGCTCGCGCACTGCTCCTGCCAGCGGCACGCCGACGACCCGACCGTGGAAATACCGGTCGAGGCGACGCTCGCGGCCGGCACCACCGCCGGCGCTGACGGCATAGCCCCACCGGCGGCCGCCCGCGCCTCGTCGCGGGCAGCGGAACAGGCCGCCTCCACCCTGCATGCCTACCTCGGCGCCCTGCCCGGCGCCGACCATGGCCGGGCCGATGCCTACTGGGCCGGCGGCGGCCCGGGCAATCCGCCGGACGATGCGGTGCTGCGCGGCATCACCGGCCTGCGCGGCATGCGCATCCAGAACGACCCGCCGCAGGCGCTGGACCGCGAGTCGCCACCACGCGCGTTCGAGATCCCGGTGCACCTGCGCCTGGACACCGCAGCCGGTCCGGTGCGGATGCAGGGCTGGTACCGGCTGCGCGCACGCGTCGACGGCCAGGGCTGGGAAATCACCTCCGCCTCGCTGCAACCGGTGCTCGGCTGAGGCCGGCCCGCCATCCCAGGCGACGCGCCTCCACGCCGCCGCCCTTCGGAGCCATCGCCATGCATGCACGCCGCCTCCTGCTGTCGACCCTCGCGCTGCTGGCCGCCATCGCTTCAGCCGCCGCCATCGCCGCGCCGGAGGTGAGCGGCCGCCGCATCGCGATCGGCGAAGCCGACGCGCAGCGCTTCCTGGAAGGACGCTTCCCGCACCGGCAGGACGCCCTCGGCGGCCTGGTCGAAGTCACCGCCAGCAACCCGCTGCTGGCGATCCCGCCAGGCGACCGCATGCACCTGGCGGTGGACCTGGCCGTCTCCACCGCCGGCGGCGGGCCGGTGCCGCTGGGTACCCTGGCGCTGACCAGCGCGCTGCGCTACGACACCGCGCAGGGCGCGTTCTTCCTCGACCAGCCGCGGATCGACGACTTCCGCCAGGCCGGCGGCGGCGCCGGCCTGAGCGCCGCCAGCCGCGAGGTGCTCAACAGCTGGCTGGCCGACTACGCGCGCAGCCAGCCGGTGTACCGGATCGAGCCGGAACTGGCCGCGCTGCTGGGCGACCTGCAGGTGCAATCGGCCGGCGTGGAGAACGGCCGGCTGGTCGTCACCTTCAACCAGGACATCGGCTTCCTCGCCCCGGCCCTGGCGCCCTGACCCCGGGTCCCGCTCAGCGCTTGGGCTGCAGCATCGTCCCGGTGCACTTGGGCGAGCCGCACAGGCAGGCCCAGATCTTCTTCAGCCGCGGCGTGTGCCGCTCGAGCAGGGTGATGCCGTAGTTGTAGGACAGTTCCTCGCCCGGGGCGATCGCGCGCACCGCCTCGATGAACACCCGGTCCTTGCGCCGGTCGTCGCCGTCGTCCTCGACGATCACCGCCTCGCAGTTGGGGTCGCAGCTGTGGTTGATCCAGCGCGCGGCGTTGCCCTCGTAGTTGGCGTCGACCACGTACTCGTCGTTGAGGGTGAACAGGAAGGTATGGCCGCTGTCGACGTCGCCGGACACGTCCTTGTCGACCTGCTCGTGCGTGCGCCGCCGCCCCCTGTACTCGATGACGCGCTCGCCCTTGCGGATCGGCGCCACGGCGAACACGCCATTGCCGTGGATGGGCGACTTGCGGGCGACGATCTTGCGGGGCATGCGCATTCCGGGAACGTGAGGGAAGGCCGATTCTCGCCGATGCGGCTCCGCGACCCAAGCCCGGGCGGTCCCCTCACCTGAAACCATCCAGCCGACGGGCACACGCACCCGTGGCAAAAGTCACCCGGACCGTCGTCACGGCGTGCCCGGATGCTGACCGGGACGCGCTGCGGCCGGCGTATTCCCTGCTGTCATCCCTATCCAGAGTTCCTTCCATGCACGTCCGCCGCACCTGCAAGACCGTCGCCCTGCTGTTCCCGCTGCTGCTCCTGGCCGCCTGCCGGCCGCCTTCGGCCCCGGCCGCGGCGCAGGTGCCCACCGTCTCGGCCGCCGACCTGGTCGCGCGCGGCGAATACCTGGTGCGGATCGCCGGCTGCAACGACTGCCATACCGACGGCTACACCCAGCGCCAGGGCGAGGTGCCGCAGGCGCAGTGGTTGACCGGTTCGGCGCTGGGCTACCACGGCCCCTGGGGCACGACCTACGCGACCAACCTGCGCCTGCGCATGCAGGACCTGGACGAGGCGCAGTGGCTGGAATACAGCGCCAACCTGCACACCCGGCCGATCATGCCGGACTTCAACGTGCGGGCGATGAGCGAGGAGGACCGCCGCGCGCTGTACCGCTTCATCCACGGCCTGGGCCCGGCCGGCGAGCGCGCGCCCGAGGCCCTGCCGCCCGGGCGGACGCCGCCGCCACCCTATTTCGGCCTGGTCCTGCCCCCGGCGCCGCCGGAAACCGCGGCCGCCGCCAACGCCCACTGAAGGCCGGATCCAGCCGGCTTGGCCGGGCGGGAGCAAAAGCGTACAATTTCGGTACGTTTTAGAGACTCCCGCCCCGCCATGCTCCGCGTCACCAAGCTGACCGATTACGCCACTGTGGTCCTGACCGTGCTCGCCACGCGCCAGGGCCAGGTGCTGAGCGCGGCCGAACTGGCCGAGCAGTCCGGGCTGGAACAGCCCACCGTCAGCAAGCTGCTCAAGCCGCTGGCCCAGGCCGGCCTGGTCGAGGGCCTGCGCGGCGTGCACGGCGGCTACCGCCTCAGCCGCGACGCGGCCGACATCAGCCTGATCGAGATCGTCGAGGCGATGGAAGGCCCGCTGGCGATGACCGAGTGCAGCCAGCACGACGGCCATTGCGGCATCGCCGACCAGTGCGGCGTACGCGCCAACTGGCGCCTGATCAACGACGTGGTCGCCGACGCCCTGCGCGGGGTGACCCTGGCGCAGATGCTGCGCCCGCCCGTCCCTCCCTCCCCCGACACCACGTCGCGCCGGCGCGAGATCGCCGTGCGCGTCTCCAGCTGAACCCGTAGGCAGCCCGATGGCCACCGAAACCGACATCACCACCGCCGAAGCGCCGCCGCAGAACGCCGAGATCCTCGAGCGGCTGGGCCGCCGCTACGAGGCCGGCTTCGTCACCGAGATCGAATCCGACTCGCTGCCGCCGGGCCTGGACGAGGACACGATCCGCGCCCTGTCGGCCAAGAAGGAGGAGCCGGAGTGGATGACCCAGTGGCGGCTGGACGCCTACCGGCGCTGGCTGACCATGCCGGTGCCGCACTGGGCCAAGCTGAAGATCGCACCGATCGACTTCCAGGCGATCAGCTACTACTCGGCGCCAAAGGGGCCGAAGTACGCCTCGCTGGACGACGTGCCCAAGGAGCTGCTGGACACCTACGACAAGCTGGGCGTGCCGCTGCACGAGCGCGCCAGGCTGGCCGGGGTGGCGGTGGATGCGGTGTTCGACTCGGTGAGTGTGGGCACCACCTTCCGCAAGGAGCTGGCCGAAAAAGGCATCGTGTTCTGCTCGATGTCCGAGGCCGTCCGCGAACATCCCGAGCTGGTGAAGAAATATCTGGGCAGCGTGGTCCCGCACGGCGACAACTACTTCGCCGCGCTCAACTCCGCGGTGTTCTCCGACGGCAGCTTCGTGTTCATCCCCAGGGGCGTGCGCTGCCCGATGGAGCTGAGCACCTACTTCCGGATCAACGCCGGCCACACCGGCCAGTTCGAGCGCACCCTGATCATCGCCGAGGAAGGCAGCTACGTTTCCTACCTGGAAGGCTGCACTGCGCCGATGCGCGACGAGAACCAGCTGCATGCCGCGGTGGTGGAACTGGTCGCGCTGGACGACGCCGAGATCAAGTACTCGACCGTGCAGAACTGGTACCCGGGCGACGAGCAAGGCCGCGGCGGCATCTACAACTTCGTGACCAAGCGCGCCGAGTGCCGCGGCGCGCGCAGCAAGGTCACCTGGACCCAGGTCGAGACCGGCTCGGCGATCACCTGGAAGTACCCGTCCTGCGTGCTGCTGGGCGACGACTCCTCCGGCGAATTCCACTCGGTGGCGCTGACCCACCACCGCCAGCAGGCCGACACCGGCACCAAGATGATCCACGTCGGCAAGCGCACCAAGTCCAAGATCGTGTCCAAGGGCATCAGCGCCGGACGCGGGCAGAACACCTACCGCGGCCTGGTCAAGGTCGACCGGAATGCGGATGGCGCGCGCAACTACACCCAGTGCGACAGCCTGCTGATCGGCAAGCAGTGCGGCGCCCACACCTTCCCCTACATCGAGGTGAAGAACCCGGGCGCCACGGTCGAGCACGAGGCCACCACCTCCAAGATCAGCGACGACCAGCTGTTCTACTGCCGCTCGCGCGGCATCGGTCCGGAGGACGCGGTCTCGCTGATCGTCGACGGCTTCTGCAAGCAGGTCTTCCGCGAACTGCCGATGGAGTTCGCGGTGGAGGCGAAGAAGCTGCTGGAAGTCTCGCTGGAAGGCAGCGTCGGCTGACCTGCTTTTTTTCCCTTCTCCCTCCGGGAGACAAATCGGCAGGACTGCCGATTTGCGCGGCGTAAGCCGCCCGAAGGGTGAGGCACATGGATGTGCCGAATGCACGTGCCCCGAAGGGGCGGATGAGGGTACGGAGAAGCGACGGCGCTCGAGCCATCGCGCCCCTCCCGAACCCTTTCCCCAACCCCTCTCCCGGCGGGAGAGGGGCTCAAGAACCGGAACGGAAACGAACATGCTGAAGATCGACAACCTCCACGCCAGCGTCGCCGGACGCGAAATCCTCAAGGGCCTCTCGCTCGAGGTGAAGCCGGGCGAAGTGCACGCCATCATGGGCCCCAACGGCGCCGGCAAGTCCACCCTGGGCAACATCCTGGCCGGACGCGAGGGCTACGAGGTCACCGAGGGCAGCGTCGAGTTCGACGGCAGGCCGCTGCTGGAGCTGGCGCCGGAGGAGCGCGCCGCCGAAGGCGTGTTCCTGGCCTTCCAGTACCCGGTCGAGATCCCGGGCGTGAACAACACCTACTTCCTGCGCAGCGCGCTCAACGCCCAGCGCAAGGTGCGCGGCGAAGCCGAGCTGGACTCGATGCAGTTCCTCAAGCGCGTGCGTGAGAAGCTGGCCGTGCTGCATCTGAAGGACGAGCTGCTGCACCGCGGTGTCAACGAGGGTTTTTCCGGCGGCGAGAAGAAGCGCAACGAGATCTTCCAGCTGGCCGTGCTCGAGCCCAGGCTGGCGATCCTGGACGAGACCGACTCGGGCCTGGACATCGACGCGCTCAAGACCGTGGCCGACGGCGTCAACGCGCTGCGCTCGCCGGAGCGCTCGTTCGTGGTCATCACCCACTACCAGCGCCTGCTGGACTACATCAAGCCGGACGTGGTCCACGTGCTGGCCGATGGCCGCATCGTCGAAAGCGGAGGCCCGGAGCTGGCGCTGGAGCTGGAGCAGCACGGTTACGCCTGGATCAAGGACCGCATCGCGCCGGAGGCGGCGGCGTGATGTCCGATCCACGGATCTGCACTTCTTCGTCGTTCCGGCGGCTTTCCATTCGGATCACAACATGAGCGCCCTGCTCGGTTCCTTCCGCGACGCCTTCACCACGCTGCCGGACGCCGACGCCCAGCCGCTGCGCGAAGGCCGCCGCCAGGCACTCGATGCGCTGCTCGCCGACGGCCTGCCCGGCCCGCGCGAGGAGGCCTGGAAGTACACCCCGCTGCGCGCGCTCGAGCGCCGCGCCTTCGCCGCGGCCGACGCCACGCCGCCGGCGTTCGACGCCACGCTGCTGGACGCCATCCCGGCGCCGCGCCTGGTGTTTGCCAACGGCCGCTTCGACGCCGCCCGCAGCGACCTGTCCGGCCTGCCGGCCGGCATCACCGTGGAGGCGCTGTCGCAGGTCCTGGCCTCCGGTGGGCCGCGCGACACCAACTTCCTGCTGCGTCGGTACGAGCGGCGCGACGAGGTGTTCGCCCGCGCCAACGCCGCCCTGGCCGAGGACGGCGCGGTGGTCCGGGTCGAGGCCGGCGTGCAGGTCGAAGCACCGCTGCACCTGGTCGTCGTCGGCGTGCCGCAGGCCGGCGACCGCGCCTGGCACCTGCGCCACTTCATCGAGGTGCGCAACGACGCACGCCTGGACCTGATCGAGCACCAGCTCGCCGGCGGCGAACACGCACACCTGGCCAACGAGGTGCTGCACCTGCACCTGGGCCAGCGCGCGACGGTGCGCCACGCCCGCGTCCAGTCCGACGCCGCGCGCGCCACCCGCTTCGCCCGCACCGACGCGGTGCTGGCGCGCGAAGCGCTGTACCAGCGCTTCGACCTGGAACTGGGCGCCGCGCTCAGCCGCAACGAGCTCAACGTGCGCCTGGAAGGCGACGGCGCGAAGCTGGTGGCCAACGGCGTGCTGTTCGGCGACGGCCGCCGCCACGTCGATACCCGCCTGGGCATCGAGCACATCGCCCGCGACACGTCCTGCGAACTGCTCTGGCGTGGCATCGCCGACGGCCGCAGCAAGGTCGTGTTCCACGGCGGCATCGGCATCCGCGCCGGCGCCGACGGCACCGACGCGGCGCTGTCGAACAAGAACCTGCTGCTGTCGGCCGACGCCGAGATCGATACCCAGCCGGTGCTGGTGATCGACGCCGACGAGGTCAAGGCCGCGCACGGCGCCACGGTCGGCCAGCTCGACGCCAACGCGCTGTTCTACCTGCGCACGCGCGGCCTGCCCGAGGCACAGGCGCGGCGCCTGCTGACCGCGGCGTTCTGCCGCGAGCCGCTGCTGGCGCTCGGGGACGAAGGTGGAGACGACGGCCTGCGCCGGTTCCTGCTGGCACGCCTGGACACGGCGCTGGCCGCCTCGCTCGGCGACGGACCGCTCGGTGACGGCGAGTCCCTCCCCGGGGAGCCGGCATGAACCTGCAGCCGGCCGCGGTCCACGACGCCGCCCTGCCCAATCACGACGGCAGGGTCGATTGGGCGCGCGTGCGCGCCGACTTCCCGCTGCTGATGCGCGAGGTGCACGGCAAGCCGCTGGTGTACTTCGACAACGCCAACACCGGGCAGAAGCCGCTGCCGGTGATCGCCTCGCAGGACGAGTTCTACCGTCGCCAGAACGCCAACGTCAGCCGCGCCGTGCACGCGCTCGGCACCGAAGCGACCGAGGCCTACGAGGGCGCGCGCGGCAAGCTGGCGCGTTTCCTCAACGTGCGCGCCGACGAGCTGGTGCTGTGCAGCGGCACCACCTTCGCGCTCAACCTGGTCGCCTATTCCTGGGCACTGCCGCGACTCAAGGCCGGCGACGCCATCCTGGTCTCGCGGATGGAACACCACGCCAACATCGTGCCCTGGCAGCTGGTCGCCGAGCGCACCGGCGCGACGATCAAGGTGGCGGAGATCCTGCCCGACGGCAGCCTCGACCTGGACGCGCTGTACCGGGCGATGACGCCGGAGGTGAAGCTGCTGGCGGTCACCCACGTCTCCAACGTGCTCGGCACGGTCAACCCGGTGCGCGAGATCTGCCGCGAGGCACGCCGCCGCGGCATCGTCACCGTGGTCGACGGCTCGCAGGCCGCGCCGCACCTGAAGCTGGACGTGCCGGCGATCGGCTGCGACTTCTACGCGATCACCGGCCACAAGATGTGCGGCCCGACCGGCACCGGCGCGCTGTGGGCGCGGCGCGAGCACCTGCAGGCGATGCCGCCGTTCATCGGCGGCGGCGAGATGATCAGGGAAGTCAGTTTCGAGGGCACGGTCTTCAACGACCCGCCGCACAAGTTCGAGGCCGGAACCCCGAACATCGCCGGCTTCATCGGCCTGGGCGCGGCGGTCGACTACCTCGAATCGCTGGGCATGGAACGCGTGGCCGCGCGCGAGGCCGAGCTGCTGGCGCACGCCACCGAGGCGCTGCAGGCGATCCCTGGCCTGCGCATCTTCGGCACCGCGCCGGGCAAGGCGGCGGTGATCTCGTTCCTGGTCGAGGGCGCGCACGCGCACGACCTGGCCACCCTGCTCGACCTGGAAGGCATCGCGGTCCGCTCCGGCCAGCACTGCGCGCATCCGCTGCTGCAGTACTTCGGGGTGGCCGCCACCCTGCGTGCCTCGCTGGCGTTCTACAACACGCACGAGGAAATCGACCGCTTCGCCGCCGCGCTGGAGAAGACCCGCCGGCTGCTGGTGGCCTGAGCCCGCGCGGGACGACGGCGCTGAGGATTTCGATGCAATCTAGAATGACGGGCATGGATTCCATCGCCTTCCGCGCCGCCACCGAAGCCGACGTCCCTGCCCTGGTCGAACTGGTCACCTCCGCCTACCGCGGCGACGCCAGCCGCATCGGCTGGACCACCGAGGCCGACATGCTCGACGGCCAGCGCATCGATCCCGAGGTGCTGCGCCAGGACATCGCCCGCCCTCGCAGCGTGGTCCTGCTGGCCGAGCGCGGCGGCACGCTGCTCGCCTGCGCGCACCTGGCCGAGGAGGACGGTGCCGGCTACTTCGGCATGTTCTCGGTGCGCCCGGACCTGCAGGGCGGCGGCCTGGGCAAGGCGCTGCTGGCCGAGGCCGAACGCATCGTGCGCGAACAATGGCGCCTGCCGGCCATGCGCATGACCGTGATCGACATCCGCGACGAACTGATCGCCTTCTACCAGCGCCGTGGCTATATCCGCACCGGCGTCACCAAACCCTTCCCGTATGGAGACGAGCGCTACGGCATCCCGCTGCGCGACGACCTGCGCTTCGAGGTGCTGGAGAAGGACCTGCGCAGCAAGGCGGAGGCATGAGCGAAACCTGGACCTTCGTCTGCGCCGCCGGCGAACTGCTGCCGGGCGAAATGCGGCCGGTGTTCGACGAAGTCACCGGCACGCCGATCCTGGTGTTCAACCTGGACGGCGACCTCTACGCGCTGGAGGACCGCTGCAGCCACGAAGACTTCGAACTGTCCTCCGGCGCGTTCGACCCGGCCGAGGCCAGCGTCGAGTGCGTGCTGCACGGCGCCCGCTTCGACGTGCGCGACGGCCGCGCCCTGTGCGCGCCGGCCTACTCGGCCGTGCCCAAGTTCCCGGTCAGGCTCGAGCAGGGCGGGATCTGGACCCGCGACGACCGCGGCTGAGGCGACCGCAACACCGCGCGCTCCCCTTGCGCCAGGCCGGCAACCAGTCGGCCCATTCCCGGAAGCGGCGATCGATGCCGATGTGGCCAGGTCGTCGAAGCGAGCTGGCCCAGAGGCACTTGCAAGGCTACGCCCGTGTCTGCGGCACACCAGGACAGTGACCTGGCCGCACCTCTTCCGTAATTGCGCGCCCCGGCAGCGGATACCCGGCACGCGCCCCAGGCTCCGCGATCAGACTTGTTGCCAACCAATCTCGTTTGCATTCGATAATTATTCTCAATTAGAATGCCGCCATCGCGCAGCGGCGAACCGCCGCGCCTCCACGGGGCCACCTTGACCAACCTGCCGCACCTTGCCGAGCAAGCCCGACCGCGCCGCCACGGCGTGGCGGCCCTTGCCTCGCTGCTGGTGCTGCTGCTGTGCGGATGGAGCCTGTTGGCCGCACCGACCCCGGGGCTGCGGACGTCGTCGACGCACTCCCGGGCCGCCGGCGTCGCCGCGGTCGAGGCGCCCGGCGATGGCATACCGCCGGAGAACCTGCACCATTACGTGGAACGCAAGAAGCCACGGCAGTACGTGCTGGCGCCCGCTTCGCGCGGGGACGACCCGGCCATACAGGTGGCCCTGCCGCTGCCCGGCGCCGGCGATCCGTCCGCGCCGCCGCCCGCCTCGTTCCCGGGCCAGGCCCCCATGCCCCATGGCGTACCGGCCTTCGCCAACGCGCCGCAGCTGCGGCTGCATCCGGGCCAGGCGCCGCCCACGGCCTGACCGCTTGCCTCTGGCACGCGATCGCGCGCGCCACCGTCGCACCCGTTCCCATCCGTCCTTTCCGCCATGCGGGCCCCGGGCACACGCCCGGCGCCGCCGTGCGTGCCGCGGTCCCCTTCCTACGCCTCCACGAGTCGAACCATGTCGTCCAACTGCCACCTCCGCCCCACCGCCCTCGCCCTTGCCCTGGGCGCCGCGCTCGCCGCGCCGCTGGCCGCCAAGGCCGCGCCCGCGCCCGCCCCCGACCCGACCACGCTGGATACCGTCGTGGTCACCGCCGCCGGCTTCGAGCAGAAGATCGTCGATGCCCCCGCCAGCATCAGCGTGGTCACCCGCGAGGAGCTGCAGAAGCGCCCCTACCTGACCCTGATCGACGCGGTGCGCGACCTGGAAGGCGTGGACGTGGGCGAGACCTCGGACAAGACCGGCCAGCGCACCATCAGCATGCGCGGCATGGGGCCGGAGTACACCTTGATCCTGATCGACGGCAAGCGCCAGAACAACCACGGCGACATCTATCCGAACGCGTTCGGCGGCAACCAGTTCAACCACATCCCGCCGCTGGACACGATCGAGCGGATCGAGGTAATCCGCGGCCCGGCCTCCACCCTCTACGGCGCCGACGCGCTGGGCGGCGTGATCAACATCATCACCCGCCCGGTGAGCGACCGCTGGCACGGCTCGGCCACGGTCGGCCACAACCTGCAGTCGAACCCGGATTTCGGCGCCGACACCACCATCGATTTCGCCCTGACCGGGCCGCTGGTGCGCGACGTGCTGGGCCTGGGCCTACGCGGATCGCGCTACGAGCGCGACGCGTCCCACCCCGACTACGAAGTGATCTACGACCCGGACGGCAACCCGCACGAGCGTTCGCTGGGCTTCGGCGCCGGCGGCAAGACCGTCGACAACGTCAACGAGGCCTTCGGCCTGACCCTGAAGTGGAAGATCGGCGAACAGCAGGACCTGAGCCTCGACTACGACACCTCGCGCCAGGTCTACGACAACACGCCGTTCATCAACAACCTCGGCACGCTCGCCTATCCGCTCGGCACGGTGGACAACATCGAGAGCATCTGGCGCGCCGCGCCGCAGGTCGGTTACGTCGACGAGCAGGAGTTCACCCGCGACAACTGGTCGCTGACCCATCGCGGCGGCTGGGACTGGGGCAACAGCTTCGTCTCGCTGGCCTACGTGGAGACCGCCAACAACGGCCGCACGCTGCCGTTCAGCGTCGAGGAGCGCGTGCGCCATACCGCCATCTACTGCAACAACGCCGCCGTGTGCGCCACCGGGCCGTATGCGGGCATGACCCGCCAGCAGCGGCGCGAGCTGATGGAGCAGGAGTTCCTGCCGCGGCCCAAGCGCAACCTGGAGAGCAACCAGTACACCCTGGACGCCAAGCTGGACATCCCCTACGCCGGGCTCGGCGGCGGCCATCACTTCGTGGTCGGCACCCAGCTCATCGACGGCGAACTGGACGACGGCGTGTTCGGCATGGAGCTGGGCGGCGACGGTGCCGGCGTGGTCCAGGAGCACAAGATGTGGTCGCTGTTCGCGGAGGACAACTGGACCCCGACCGACCCGCTCACCATCACCTTCGGCGTCCGCTACGACGACCACAACATGTTCGGCGCCCACGTCAGCCCGCGCGCCTACGCGGTCTACGACCTCGCCCCGGACTGGGTGCTCAAGGGCGGCGTCAGCTCCGGCTACAAGACGCCCAAGACCACCGACCTGTTCGACGGCGTGACCGGCTTCGGCGGCCAGGGCACCCTGCCGTGGACCGGCAACCCGGACCTGGAGCCGGAAACCAGCATCAACAGCGAGATCGCCCTGTACTGGACCTCGTCCACCAGCGACCACAACTTCAACATCACGTACTTCCGCAACGACTTCAAGGACAAGATCGCCAGCACCACGGTCACCCAGACCTGCGAACAGACCGGCGGCGTGCGTCCCTGCGCCAACCTCGGCGCCTTCCACGATGTGCTGGGCGTGGGCTCGTTCAGCCAGCCGGTCAACATCGACGAAGTGGAGATCAACGGCGTGGAGGTCGCGGGCCGCTACCAGATCGCCGAGCCGTTCTCGATCCGGGCCAACTACACCTACACCGACAGCGAGCAGCTGACCGGCCCGCAGGCCGGCAGGCCGCTGACCAACACCGCCAAGCACATGGCCAACGCGACGCTGGAGTGGCAGCCCGTCGACAGGTTCAGCACCCAGCTGGTGCTGGAAGCACGGTCGGACCGCTACCGCGGCGTGGACGCGAACGGCAACCACCTGTACTTCAAGGACTACGAGGTCCTGCACCTGGGCGCGCAATACCGCTTCAGCGACAACATCGCCGTCAGCGCCCGCATCAACAACCTGCTGGACCAGGACTTCACCAGCTTCCGCACCACCTGGAGCCAGAACGCGGCCACCGGCGCGTGGACACCGACCCACGTGGACGACTTCAACAACAAGGACAAGGCCCGCAACTACTGGCTGAGCCTCAACGTTTCCTTCTGAGCCATTCGCGGGTCCGGGGGTGTCAACCGCCCGGGCCCGCGCGCGTTACCGGGGAACCGATCTGCCAATGAGAATTGTTCTCATCGATGGCCTATACTTGGCAACCCTTTCCGCGACCCGTTTCCAGTTCCCCCGCCCGTGAGCGCAAGCCCCCACCCCGATCCGGTCACCGCCCAGCGCCGTCGCGGCTTCTGGCTGCGCACGCTGCACCAGTGGCACTGGATCAGCTCGGCGGTCTGCCTGGTGGGGATGCTGCTGTTCACCGCCACCGGGATCACCCTCAACCACGCCGCCAGGATCGAGGCGCAGCCGCGGGTGGACAACCGCACCGTGGAACTGCCGGCGCCGCTGCTGGCGCAGCTGGCCGACGCGCCCGCGGAAGGCAACGCACCGCTACCGGCGGACGTGGCGGCCTGGCTCGGCGACGCGCTTGAGGTGTCGCTGGGCCGGCGACCGGCGGAATGGTCGGCGGAGGAGGCCTACGTCTCGATGCCCTCGCCCGGCGCCGATGCGTGGCTGAGCATCGACCGCGAGACCGGTGCGGTGGAATTCGAGCGCACCTCGCGCGGCTGGGTGTCCTACCTCAACGACCTGCACAAGGGCCGCAACGCCGGCCCGGCCTGGGGCTGGTTCATCGACGTGTTCGCCATCGCCACGCTGGTGTTCTGCATCACCGGCCTGTTCCTGCTGCACCTGCACGCGCGGCAGCGCCGCCTGACCTGGCCGCTGGTCGGCCTGGGCCTGGCAGTGCCGCTGCTGCTGATCCTGGTCTTCATCCACTGACGAGGTCCGTTCCATGCGCGCCAAGCTGTTCATCGCGGTCAGCGGCCTGCTGACGCTCCCGGCCTACGCCGCCGAGCTCGACATCAATATCGAGATCCCCAAGCTCAACGTCGCCGAGTACCACCGCCCCTACGTGGCGATCTGGATCGAAGGCGCCGACCAGAAGGTCGCCTCGAACCTGGCGGTCTGGTACCAGCTGAAGGACACCGCCGAAGGCCACGGCACCAAGTGGCTGCCGGACCTGCGCCAGTGGTGGCGCAAGTCGGGCCGCACCCTGAAGGTGCCGGTGGACGGCGTCACCGGTCCGACCAAGCCGGTCGGCAGGCACGCGCTCTCCTTCAGCGACGCGCAGCCGCAGCTCAAGGACCTGGCCCCGGGCGAGTACACCCTGGTGGTCGAGGCCGCGCGCGAGGTCGGCGGCCGCGAGCTGGTCAGGATCCCCTTCTCCTGGCCGGCCAAGGCGCCGCAGTCCGGCACGGCCCAGGGCAGCAGCGAGCTCGGCGCCGTCACCCTGGCGGTCAAGCCCTGAGCCCGCGCGCCCGACACCCGTCCACCGCATTCCCCGCCCCGTTGCGGAAACTTCCGGAGTTCCGATGAAGCGTTCCCTGATCCTCGCCGTCGCCATTGCCTCGCTGGCCGCCCCATTCGCCGCTTCCGCGCACAAGACCTGGCTGCGCCCGTCGCAGACCGTGCTGGCCGGCACCGATCCGTGGATCACGGTGGACGCGGCGGTGTCCAACGACCTGTTCTACTTCAACCACGTGCCGCTGCGGCTGGACAACCTGGCCATCACCGCGCCGGACGGCAGCCGGGTCGAGCCGCAGAACCTGACCACCGGCAAGTACCGCAGCGTGTTCGACGTGCAGCTGGCGCAGCCGGGCACCTACCGCATCGCCGTGGTCAACAGCGGCCTGTTCGGCAGCTGGGAAGAGAACGGCAAGCCCCGGCGCTGGCGCGGCACTCCGGCCACCTTCGCCACCGAAGTGCCGAAGGACGCCAAGAACCTGCAGATCTCGCAGAGCGTCGGCCGGGTGGAAACCTTCGTCACCAACGGCTCGCCCAACGACACCGCACTGAAGACCAGTGGCGAGGGCATCGAGCTGGTGCCGCTGACCCACCCCAACGACCTGGTCGCCGGCGAGCCGGCGAAGTTCCGCGTGCTGGTCGACGGCAAGCCGGCGCAGGGCGTGGAATTCGAGATCGTCCGCGGCGAGACCCGCTACCGCAACGCGCAGGACGAGATCCAGGCGGTGAGCGACGCCAGGGGCGAGTTCAGCGTCACCTGGCCCGAGCCCGGCATGTACTGGCTGGAAGCCACCCGGGAAGACGCCAAGACCAGCCTGCCGCAGGCCAGGCAGCGGCGCCTGAGCTACGTGGCCACGCTGGAAGTGCTGCCGCAGTAAGCGCGGCACGGCAGACGGACGATGCACCAGGCGACCGCCGGGAGCCTCGCCAGCCTCGGCGGCGAGACCATGGGAACGCGCTGGAGCGCGCGCGTGGCCGCGCGCCCCGGCG
This sequence comes from Pseudoxanthomonas suwonensis, assembly GCF_000972865.1. Lineage (NCBI taxonomy): Bacteria > Pseudomonadati > Pseudomonadota > Gammaproteobacteria > Lysobacterales > Lysobacteraceae > Pseudoxanthomonas > Pseudoxanthomonas suwonensis. Next base: position 3,273,032 of record NZ_CP011144.1, on the reverse strand, counting down.
CCGACCTGCACGCGCTGCACGCCGGCATCCAGCAGCAGCTGGACCGGGTGGTGGCGCAGATGAGCACCTGGGAGCCCGGTTCGGACATCAGCCGCTACCGGCGGGCGCCGGCCGGCACCTGGCGGGAACTGCCGGAGGAGTTCGCGGCGGTGCTGGACTGCGCGCTCGAGGTCGCCGCCGCCAGCGACGGCGCCTTCGATCCAACGGTCGGCCCGCTGGTGGACCTGTGGGGGTTCGGCAGCGCCGGCACGCCGCGACGCGTACCGGCCGCCGCCGACATCGCCCGCGAACGCGCGCGCTGCGGCTGGCGCCTGCTGCAGCGGCGCGATGCCGACCGCGCGCTGCTGCAACCCGGCGGCGTCCAGCTCGACCTGTCGGCCATCGCCAAGGGCCATGGCGCCGACCTGGCCGCCGCGCACCTGCGCGCGCGCGGCATCGCCGCGGCGCTGGTGGAGGTCGGTGGCGAGATCCGCGGCTACGGGCGCAAGCCCGACGGCGAACCGTGGCGCGTGCTGGTCGAATCGGCCGCTGACGAACGCGCCGCTGACGAGCATGCCGCTGACGAGCACGCCGGCGCCGACGAACTGCCGCCGCGCGTGCTGGTGCTGGAGGACGCGGCCGTCGCCACCTCCGGCGACCGCTGGCACCGGTTCGACCAGGACCGCGCCCGCTACGCGCACACCATCGACCCGCGCACCGGCACGCCGGTTGCCGACGCGGCCGCCTCGGTCACGGTGGTCGCCGGCGACGCCATGCACGCCGACGCATGGGCCACCGCGCTGACCGTGATGGGGGCCGCGGCCGGGTTGGCGTTCGCCCGCGGGCACGGGCTGGCCGCGCGTTTCGTCGTCCGCGACGGCACTGGCCTGAGCGAATCGATGACCCCCGAATTCCAGGCGTATCTCGCCACGTGAGCATGCCCAAGGCCGCCGAAGGACACGGTTCGCACCGGGCGCTGGCCGGCCACCTCGCGCTGGTCGCGCTGCTGGTGCTGGCCGCGTGCCTGCTGCTGCCGCTGCACGGCGACGCCTGGTGGCCCGCGACCCCGCGGCCGCTGCGCTGGTGGCTGGCCGGCGGCACCCTGGCCGCGTGGCTCGGCCTGTGCGCGGTATTCCTGCGCCGGCCGGCTGCCCCCGCGCAGGCCACGGTGCCGGCAACGGCGGACGGCGAGCCGCCGCTGCTGGTCGCCTGGGCCAGCCAGACCGGATTCGCCCAGGTGCTGGCCGAACGCAGCGCGGCGATGCTGCGCGAGGGCGGCGTACCCGTGCGGGTCCTGCCGCTGGAAGCGGTCGACGCCGTTCTGCTGGGCGAAACGCGCCGCGCCCTGTTCGTCGCCAGCACCACCGGCGAGGGCGACCCGCCGGACCACGCCCTCGCCTTCCTGCGGCGGACGATGGCCCAACCGTTGTCGCTGGCCGGCCTGGAATACGCCCTGCTGGCGCTGGGCGACCGCGAATACCAGGACTTCTGCGCCTTCGGCCGGCAACTCGACGGTTGGCTCGGCGCGCGCGGCGCGCGCGCGCTGTTCGACCGGGTCGAGGTCGACAACGCCGACCAGGCCAGCCTGCGCCACTGGCAGTACGAGGTCGGGCGCATCGGCGGGCTGGACGGCCCGCCCGACTGGACGCCGCCGGCCTACGAGCCGTGGCGGCTGCAGGCGCGCGTGCCGGTCAACACCGGAAGTCCCGGCGCGCCGGTGTTCGACCTGTGCCTGGTGCCGGCCGACGGCCCGTTGCCGGAATGGACCGCCGGCGACATCGCCGAGATCGGGCCGCACCATCCGCCCGGACGGGTGCAGGCGCTGCTGGACGCGTTGCAGCTGCCCGGCGATGCGCAGGTGGAGACCGCCGGCGGCCGCGAGCCGCTGGCCGCCCTGCTCGCGCGCTCGCAGCTGCCTTCAGTGGAATCGGTCCGTGGCCTTGCGCTGCAACAGCTGGTCGAGGGCCTGCAGCCGCTGCCGCACCGGGAGTATTCGATCGCATCGGTTCCCGGCGAAGGCGGGTTGCGCCTGCTGGTCCGGCGCATGGCCCGGCCGGACGGCAGCGCCGGCCTGGGCAGCGGCTGGCTGTGCGACACCGCCGCACCCGGGCAGGCGATCGACCTGCGCCTGCGCCGCAATACCGGCTTCCATCCGCCACCGCCGGAGCGGCCGCTGATCCTGGTCGGCAACGGCACCGGCATCGCCGGCCTGCGCGCGCACCTGCAGGCGCGCATCGCCGCCGGCGCGCGCGGCAACTGGCTGCTGTTCGGCGAACGCAGCCCGGAACACGACCGCTTCTACGCCGACGACATCCGCCAGTGGCAGTCGCAGGGCTGGCTGGACCGCGTCGACCTTGCCTTCTCGCGCGCGCCGGACCAGGCCTGTTACGTGCAGCACCGCCTGGAGGCGGCGGCCGGCCTCCTGTGCGACTGGGTCGAGCGCGGCGCGTCGATCCTGGTATGCGGCAATGCCACCGGCATGGCGCCGGCGGTGGACGCGGTGCTGGCACGCGTGCTGGGCGAGGAACAGCGCGACGCGTTACGCACCGAAGGCCGCTACCGCCGCGACGTCTACTGAGCGACGCCGACCCCTGCCGTCCGCGCATCCGCCGCCGACCCGGGCCACTCCACCTGCACCAGCAGCAACTCGCCGCCGCCGTCTATCGAGCAGCGGCGACGGCCCGGCCCCGGTGCCAGCCAGGCGCTGTCGCCCTGCGCCAGCGCCAGCGGATCGCCGCCATCGACCGCGATCCGCGCCTCGCCGGCGAGCACATGCACCGCCCAGCCGGTGCGCTCGTCGCCGAAGCACCACATCCCGCCCCCCAGCGGCCGGTGGAACAGCGACGCGATCACCGCCTGCGGGTTCCACATCAGGTTGAACACCTGCACCGGACCGTCCAGCGGCACTCCGGTCACCGCGCGGCCTCCGTCGAAGCGCGCGCGCTGGTGCGGCGGCAGCAACTCGGCGACCTCGCCGTCGGCGAACTGCAGGCGCAGGCCGTTGCCGCTGAGCAGCACCTGCTCGCGCTCGACCCCGGGGAATGGCGAGAAACCAGCCGCCGCATCCAGTTCGGCGATGGACAGGCGCAACTGCCAGGCGCCGGCCGCGGGCACCGCGAGGATTTCCCGGGTCCAGCCCAGGCCGTTGTGCCAGCGGTCGCGCCGGTAGTCGGTGGCGGGAATCACCAGGATGCCGGGTTCGTCCATCCGTGCATTGTGCCGCAGACGCCGCTCCCGCCCGGCAAGGCATCGCCCGGGCGCACGTCCTGTGCGACACCGGGCGACGAGGCACATCCCTGTCGGCGTCCTGCCTGTCCGCCGCTTCCCTGCCAGCGGGCGCCGGCCGCGCCTCCGTGCGCGTGCCGGCGCCTGCGCATTGCTTCCTGCGGGCGCACCCGCGATGCGCGCTTCCGTGCGGCTTCCGTGCCGCTCCGGACGCTGTCCTGTATACGCAGCCCGCGCCGGGAAGCGGCCAATCCGCTCAGCGCCGCGCCACCGGTGCGGCCGGAGTCTCGGCGGCCGGCTTGGCCTTGGGCCCCGCCGGATGCGTGGCACCGACCGCGATCAGGTCGCGGTTGCGCTCCACGGTCTTCAGGCCGATGCCCTTGACCAGGGCCAGTTCGTCGGCGCTCTTGAACGGGCCGTTGGCCTTGCGGTGCTCGACGATCGCCTCGGCCTTGGACGCACCGATCCCGACCAGGGTCTTCTCCAGCTGGGCCGCATCGGCCGTGTTGATGTCGACCTTATCGGCGGCGAACGCACTGCCGGCAAGCAGCAGCACCGACAGCAGCAGCGACTTGAGCAGAATGGAAAACGACTTCATGGCAACGCTCCTTGTTGGGTGATGGATGGCCGGTTCCGGGTGTCCTGCCCGCCGACCGGCAGGCGCAGTCTCCCGCGGCCCGCATCGCCGGCGCATCGCCGCCACGGCCCGGCGGAGGCCGGCAACGGCCCCGTTCACCTGTAGGAAATTTCCGGGCGCGGGCCGCGGCGTAGAATGGGCGTCATTCCCTTTTCGCCCTGGAACCACATGGACACCAACCGCCTCGACCCCGGCGCCGCCGAGAAATTCATCGACGAGAAGTGGGATGGCGACATCGTCCCGCAGCTGGTCGAGTACATCCGCATCCCCAACAAGTCGCCGATGTTCGACAAGGACTGGCAAGCCAACGGGCACATGGAGGCGGCCGTCCAACTGATGGAGTCGTGGGCGAAGGCGCAGGCCATTCCCGGCCTGCAGGTCGAGGTGGTGCGCCTGGAAGGCCGCACCCCGCTGATCTACGCCGAGATCCCGGCCAGCGGGCCGGACGCGGGCGAGGACACCGTGCTGCTGTACGGCCACCTCGACAAGCAGCCGGAGATGACCGGCTGGGACGCCGACCTCGGCCCTTGGATCCCGGTGCTCAAGGGCGACAAGCTCTACGGCCGCGGCGGCGCCGACGACGGCTACGCGATCTTCGGCTCGCTGGCCGCGATCCAGGCACTGCAACTGCAGGGCGTGCCGCACGCGCGCTGCGTGCTGCTGATCGAGGCCTGCGAGGAATCGGGCAGCTACGACCTGCCCGCCTACGTCGACCACCTGGCCCCGCGCATCGGCAAGCCTTCGCTGGTGGTGTGCCTGGATTCGGGCTGCGGCAACTACGAGCAGCTGTGGTGCACCACCTCGCTGCGCGGCCTGGCCGGCGGCAACCTGACGGTGAAGGTGCTCAGCGAAGGCGTGCACTCGGGCGACGCCTCCGGCATCGTTCCCTCCAGCTTCCGCCTGCTGCGCCAGCTGCTGTCGCGGCTCGAGGACGAGAACACCGGGAAGATCAGGATCGAAGGCCTGTACGTGGAGGTCCCGGCCGAGCGCGTGGAGCAGGCCGGCAAGGTCGCCGGCGTGCTCGGCGACGAGGTGTTCAGCAAGTTCCCGTTCCTCGACGGCATGAGCCCGATGTCCGGCGACCTCACTGAGCTGGTGCTCAACCGCACCTGGCGCCCGGCGCTGTCGGTGACCGGCGTGGACGGCATGCCCGCGCTGTCCTCGGCCGGCAATGTGCTGCGCCCGCACACTTCGGTGAAGCTGTCGCTGCGGCTGCCGCCGACCCTGGACGGCAAGCGCGCCGGCGAACTGCTCAAGGACGTGCTGCTGAAGGACCCGCCGAACGGCGCCAGGGTCGAGCTGGAACTGGAGAAGGCCTCCACCGGCTGGAACGCGCCGGCGCAGTCGCCGTGGCTGACCGCCGCGATCGAGTCCGCCTCGCAGGCCGCGTTCGGCAAGCCGGCGATGTACATGGGCGAAGGCGGCACCATCCCGTTCATGGGCATGCTCGGCGAGAAGTTCCCGGGCGCGCAGTTCATGATCACCGGCGTGCTCGGCCCGCACTCCAACGCGCACGGCCCGAACGAGTTCCTGCACATCCCGATGGGCAAGAAGGTGACGCAGTGCGTGTCGCAGGTGATCGCCGAGCACTACCTGGCCAGCGTCCGCGGCGAGACCACAGGCGTCGGCGCGGTGGCCGGCGGCCAGGCACATGGAGAGCACGGCTGCTGCTGACGGTCGCGTCCGGCCGTCCCGATCGAAGCGCCGGGGAAACCCGGCGCTTTTTTTTCTGGATCTTCTCCCGACTCTGGAGGAGGCCGCCTGGATCCCGGGTCAGCCGCAGGCATCGCCGCGAAGCGAAGGCGTCGGCTCGTTGGGCCGCCATCGCTACGGCCCCTTGGAGCAGAAGCGCTGGCTTCGGCCGGGGGCCGCCGTCCTCGGGCGGCGTGGCGGTCGTGGCTTCCATTGCATGGCGAAAAGACACCGCGACCGGTGGTCCCGGGCTTCCTGTAGCAGCCCAGTTTGCTGGCGACACGGGTGTCGGAATCACGAGGACGTCGCCTGGGCCAACGGCGTCGTGTCGCCGGCTGAACCCGGCTCCTACAACAGCCACGGCGCAGCCGATCTCCTGTAGGAGCCGACTTCAGTCGGCGACACGGGCGTCGGGATCGCGAGGGCGTCGCCTGAGCCAACGGCGTCGTGTCGCCGGCTGAACCCGGCTCCTACAACAGCCACGGCGCAGCCGCTCTTCTATAGGAGCTGACTTCAGTCGGCGACACGGGCGTCGGGATCACGAGGACGTCGCCTGTGCCGACGGCGTCGTGTCGCGGGCAAGCCCGGCTCCTACAGAACAGCGCGGCGGCGGCTGTTGCTTCTGGACGCCGGAACGGAGCCACGACCCCGACGTTCCCGAAGACGCGGCGGTGCGGGTGTGTTGCGGCAGCGGCCATGGATGGCCGCGTCGGCGAGTCGGCACACGGATGTGCCGTCGAGCCGACCGCAACACACCCGCATCGCCGCGGCTCAGCCCGAAGCCGACCACCGCGGGCACTCTTGCGGTTGCGATTGCGCCCACCCCCTCAAATGAGCCACGAACCCTTTTCTCTCGCGCGCAGCCGGACGTCGCGCGACCGCCACCGGATCGGGATAAGCTTGGCCCGCCCCCGCACAACCGACCGGAGTTTCCTGCATGGAACAGATCTTTGGTGGCGGCATCATCTGGACGATCTTCATTGGCCTGATCGCCGGGCTACTGGCCCGTGCGCTCAAGCCGGGCAACGACAAGCTGAGCCTGCTCTGGACCATCGTCCTGGGCATCGCCGGCGCCCTGCTGGCCTGGTACATCGGCGGCGCAGTCGGCTGGTATGCACCGGGCGAGCCGGCCGGATTCATCGCTTCGGTGGTCGGTGCGATCGTGCTGCTGTTCCTCTACGGCCTGCTGCGCAAGAAGAAGGCCTGACATCCCGGCCATGAAGCGGCCCCGCCATGCGGGGCCGCTTCGTTTCCGGGCCGCGACCAGGCGGGACCCGGCGGTGGACGGACTCGCCTGGCGGCAGTGCCGCGTTTACCCTGTGCGCCTGTCCCCGATCGATGCCTCCATGCCCGCCACCGACCGCGCCGACCAGCGCCTGGCCTGGACCCGACAGGCCCTGTCCGACCCGGCGCTGGCGCTGCAGGTGGCCTCGGCCGACGCCAGCTTCCGCAGCTACTGGCGCACCGCCAGCGGCGGACACAGCTGGATCGTGATGGACGCCCCGCCCGGCCGCGAGGACATCCGCCCCTGGCTGGAGATCGGCGCGCGCCTGGCGGCCGCCGGGCTGCACACCCCGGCGGTGCGGGCCAGCGACGCGGACCTGGGCTTCGTGCTGATGGAAGACCTCGGCGACCGCCTGTACCTGCCGGCGCTGCGCGACGGCGACGCCGACGCGCTGTACACGCCGGCCATCGACGCGATCCTGGCGATGCAGGCGCGGGTACCGGCCGACGGCCTGCCCGCGTTCGACGAACCGTGGATGGTGATGGAACTGGAACTGATGCCGGAATGGTTCCTGCGCCGGCACCTGGGCCTCGAGCCCGAATGCGAGGACTGGGACCCGATCGAGTCCGCCTTCCGTGCCATCCTCAACGCCGCCCACGCGCAGCCGCAGCGCTTCATGCACCGCGACTTCCACTCGCGCAACCTGCTGGTCGCGGACGACCCGCCCGGGGTCATCGACTTCCAGGGCGCGATGCGCGGCCCGCTGGCCTACGACCTGGCCTCGCTGCTGCGCGACTGCTACATCGCCTGGCCGGACGCGCGCGTCGCCGCCTGGCGCGAGCACTACCGCCGCCGCGCGGTGGCGCTGGGCCTGACCGATGCCGGCGAGGCGGAGTTCGCGCGCTGGTTCGACCTGACCGGCCTGCAGCGCCACATCAAGGTGCTGGGGATCTTCTGCCGGCTGGCCTACCGCGACGGCAAGCCCGGTTACCTGGCCGACCTGCCGCTGGTCTGGCGCTACGTGCGCGAGGTCGGCAACCGCCACGAGGAGATCCGGCCGATGGTCGCCCTGCTCGAACGGGCGATCGGCGGCGGCGACCTCACCCGCCTGCGCGAGGCCTGAGGTGCGCGCCCTGGTCTTCGCCGCCGGCCTGGGCGAGCGCATGCGCCCGCTCACCGACCACACGCCCAAGCCCCTGCTCGAGGCCGGCGGCAAGCCGCTGATCGTGTGGCACCTGGAGAAGCTGGCGGCGATCGGGGTCGACGAAGTCGTGGTCAACACCTCCTGGCTGGCGCCGCGCTTCCCGGAAGTGCTGGGCGACGGTTCGCGCTGGGGCCTGCGCCTGCACTACAGCTACGAGGGTGCCACCCCGCTGGAAACCGGCGGCGGCATGCTGCACGCGCTGCCGCTGCTGGGCGAGGCGCCGTTCCTCGCGGTCAACGGCGACATCTGGACCGACCACGACTTCGCCCGTCTGCCGCGCGAGCCGCGCGGCGACGCGCACCTGGTGCTGGTCGACAATCCGGAACACCATCCGCAAGGCGATTTCGCGCTGGGCAGCGATGGCGGCGTGACCGTCGACGGCGCGGCCCGGCTCACCTTCTCCGGCATCGGCATCTACCGGCCCGGCGTGCTCGAGGGCTGGCGCGACACCGTCGACGGTGATCCCGGCACGCAGCCGCGCTTCAGGCTCGCGCCGCTGCTGCGCGCGGCAATGGCGCGCGCGGCGGTCACCGGCGAACACCACCCCGGCGGCTGGACCGATGTGGGCACGCCGGCCCGGCTGGCCGAACTGGAGGGCCGGTTGCGCGCCGCGCCGGCCTGATTGCGACGGAACCGGCGGTTGCGCGCATGAATGCCGATAGATGAACCGCGCAAGGCCGGGGACCAGGAAGCAGCCTGCGTTGCGCACCGCGCGCCGGCGTCCCACGCATTCAAGCCACCACAAGTTGCTCCTGCCCGTTCAGCCAGGCGGTCCTGCGCGCGCTCTGCCTGGCTGAAACCGCTGTCTTCTCCGTCGCATTTCAGGCGTGGTTAAGGCCCGGAATCCCGATCATTGATCCGCATCGCAGGCACGCAGACAACAGATCGAGGAGACCACCATGGTGCGGATTGCCTTGCTGTCGACCATGCTGCTGGCGACAAGCGCCGCGGCCACTTCCAACGAGATTCCACAGGTGACAGGCGTGCCCGGCAGTACCTGCGGCTACGTCAGCGACCAGCGCGGCGCGGTGCCCAGGAGCCAGGACATCTTCCCGGTCGAGATCACCCGCATCGACGGCCGCAGCACGCCGCTGGACCCGCGCAACCGCCACCTCGTGCAACCCGGCACGCGCACGCTCACCGTCACCGACCACATCGACGTGCACCGGTTGCCCGGCGCCGCGGTCGCCCAGATCGAGAAGATGAAGCGGCTGGAGCAGCAGCGCGCCTACAAGCCGTTCACCGTGGAGGTGCAGCCGGGGGTGAGCTACGCGATCGGCGCGCGCCTGCTGCGCGACCGGCTGGACGCGCAGAGCATCCGCGACAACGCCTACTGGGAACCGGTGGTCTGGGACCAGCGTCCCGAAGCCTGTCCGTGAGTCCGCTTTCCGCGAGGCCGCGTGGCGCCGTCAGCCCGGGCCGAGCATGCCGCGCAGGAACGGCACGGTGACCCGCCGCTGCGCGGCCAGCGATTCGCGGTCGATCCGCTCCAGCAATGCCAGCAGCTGCACCAGGTCCCGATCGGTGCGGGTCAGCAGCCAGTCGATCGCCGCGTCCTCCAGTACCAGCCCGCGGCGGCGGGCACGGTCGCGCAGCACCTCGCGGCGGCCGTCGTCGTCCAGCGCGCGCAGGGCGATGCGGGTGCACTGCCCCAGGCGCGAGCGCAGGTCGGGCAGGACCAGCGCCAGCGCCGCCGGGGCGCTGGCGGCCAGGTAGAGCACGCCGCGCCCGGCCGCGCGCGCGCGGTTGTGGAAATCGAACAGCGCCACTTCGTCGGCGCGGTCGCCGGCGACCGCCTCCAGGCCGTCGAGCGCGACCACGTCGGTCGTGTCCAGCGCCTCCAGCGCCTCTCGCAGGCGGCCGGCCGCCACGCGCAGGGACAGATAGGCGGCGCGGCGCCCGGCCTGTTCCGCTGCCGCGCACACGGCCAGGCCCAGGTGGGTCTTGCCGCTGCCGGCGGCGCCCTCGACGTAGAGCCAGTCGGCGCCGGGCATGCCCGCCAGCGCCTGCAGCTGCGCCACCGCGCCGGCAGGCGCGCCGACGAAGCTCTCCAGCCGCTGGTCGGGCGGATAGCGCAACGACAACGGCAGCTGGGGCGTGCCGGCCCCGGATGCGGCGCTCACGGCTGCTCCGGCCTCCGCGCGGCGGCCTGCTCCAACGAATTCGGATCGACGTAGGGGTCGAGCACGATCGCCACGTGCTCGCCGGTGTACAGGTCGCTCTGCCGGTAGCGCTCGTTGGCAAAGCGCAGCAGCACGTTGGCCACCGCCGCCACCGGCAGCGCCAGCAGCATGCCGAGGAAGCCGAACAGCTGGCCGCCGGCCATGATCGCGAAGATCACCGCTGCCGGATGCAGGCCGATCTTGTCGCCGACGATGCGCGGGGTCAGCACGTAGCTCTCCAGCAGCTGGCCGACGGTGAACACCACGCCGACCAGCAACAGCAGCTTCAGGTCGAAGCCCTGCGCCTGCACCAGCGCGGCGAACACCGCCAGGATCACCCCGGTGAACGCGCCCAGGTAGGGGATGAAGCTGATCAGGCCGGCGATGATGCCGATCAGCAGGCCCAGCTTGAGCCCGACCAGCGACAGGCCGACCGCGTAGATCAGGCCCAGCGCGATCATCACCAGGAACTGCCCGCGCAGGAACGCGCCGAGCACGTCGTTGGACTCGCGCGCCAGCCGCGACACCGTGTCGATGTGGTCGCGCGGGATCAGCGCAGCGACGCGCGCGACCAGCGCGTCCCAGTCGCGCAGGAAGTAGAAGGTCAGGATCGGCAACAGCACGATGTTGGCGATCCAGGCGATCATCGCCACGCCCGAGCGCGACAGGTAGCCGAACAGCGAGGCGGCGAAGCCGCCGGCCTGGGCCCAGTGGTCGCGGACCCATTCGATCAGGCGGTCGGTGTCCAGCCAGACCAGCAGGTCCAGCCCGGTCTTCTGCTCCAGCCAGGGCAATGCGGTCTGCAGGAACCAGTCGCGGTACTCGGGCAGCGCCTTGATCAGGGTCGTGATCTGCCGCTCCAGCAGCGGCACCAGGATCAGCAGCCCCAGCACCAGCACCAGCGTCATCAGCGCGAACACCACGACCACGGCGAGGTTGCGCGAATAGCCGCGGCGCTGCAGCCGGTCCACCAGCGGGTCGCCGAGCCAGCCCAGCAGCGCGCCGAGCACGAACGGAGTCAGGATCGGCGCCAGCATCCAGACCAGCCACACCGAGACCGCGGCGATCGCCAGCCACTTGAGCTGGCGCAGGAAATGGGCGATTTCGTGCTCGGGCGTCTCTTCGCGATGGGCGCTCATCGGATCCGGTACTCCGCCGGCGCGCCTTCCACCGCCACCACCGGCGCGTCGGCGCCGAGCATGCGCTCGAAGCCGGACATGCCGGTGAGCAGGTCCAGGTCGAATTCGGCGCGGTCGCCATCGGCGCGGGCCGGCGCGATCCGCCGGACCACCGGCATCCGCTGCAGCATCGCCGACACCCGCAGGTAGTCCTCGGCGTTGCGCAGCCCGCTGAAGGCGACCCGGTAGGTGCCGGCCGGCTCCGACAGCGGCACCTTGGCGTAGCGCTGGACCAGTGCGTCGGCGGCCACGTCGGCGCCGCTGGCGATGGCGCGGCGGGCGTCGCCGTCGCTGACCGAGCGGGTCGCCAGCACCCGGCCCGAATCGACGAAGGTCCAGTCGGCGGTCCAGCCGGCGCCGCTGCGGTAGAGCTTGCCGATCAGCTGCATCGGCGGGCTGTAGCGCGCCGAGGCGCGCGCGACCGCCGCGGCGTCGTTGCGCCAGATCGCGCCGACCGCGGCCTGCTCGGCCGCGCCGCCGGCCGGCAGGCCCAGGCGGTAACCGCGCTCCTGGGCGCGGTCGAGCACGCTGCGCGCGGCGTTGACCTGGGCGGCGCTCAGCAACCGCGGGCCGCTGCCGTCGTCGATCGCCAGCCACAGCACCGGCTTGGGCCGCGGCTGCGGCCACACCGGCAGGCCCAGCGCGGCGGCGATCGAATCCACCGCCTCGGGCACGAAACGCACCACCAGCATGGTCCGGAAGGTCGGCGCGCCGGCCGGCGAGACGCCCTGGTCCTGGCGGAAGTCGTAGCTGTCCACGTAGGCCCGGGCGTTGCGCAGTTCCTGGGCCACGCCCGGCCGGTTGACCACGCCGGCGTCGCCGGACAGCTTCTCCAGCACCTGCGCCAGCGCGCGCGCATAACCGGACTCGCGCGCTTCGGTGGTCTGGCTGTTGACCGGCACCTCGGCCGCGTACAGGCCCTGCGCGCTGGCCACGTCGCCCTCGGTGCGCAGCCCCTCCTGCGCCCAGCTCGGGCCGGCGGCCAGGCCGAGCGCCAGGCCCAGCCACAGGATCGGGGACAGCCCCATCAAGGCGTGGCCCATGAAGGCGCGGCTGGCTCGCATGCGGTTTCCTCGGCGGGCGACGGGACGGGGGATCACGGCGAATTGTTGCCCGAATGCCGCCAGCGCGCCAATCGACCCGTCCCCGCCGGTGCTGCGACGACGCGGGCGCGGGCGGGGCGACTGCTAGAATGCGCGCTTTCCCGCCCCTTCCCGCACAGGCCCCGCACGTGAGCCAGACCCCGACGCCCGCCCCCCTGACCTACCGCGACGCGGGCGTGGACATCGACGCCGGCAACGAAGTGGTCGAGCGGATCAAGCCGCTGGTCCGGCGCAGCTTCCGCCCCGAGGTGATGGGCGGGCTGGGCGGGTTCGGCGCGCTGTTCGACCTGTCCGGCAAGTACCGCGAGCCGGTGCTGGTCTCCGGCACCGACGGCGTCGGCACCAAGCTCAAGCTGGCCCAGCAGCTGGGCCGGCACGACACCATCGGCATCGACCTGGTCGGCATGTGCGTCAACGACATCCTGGTGCAGGGCGCCGAGCCGCTGTTCTTCCTCGACTACTTCGCCACCGGCAAGCTGGACGTGGACACCACCGTGGCCGTGGTCGGCGGCATCGCGCGCGGCTGCGAGGAATCCGGCTGCGCCCTGATCGGCGGCGAGACCGCCGAGATGCCGGACATGTACCCGCCCGGCGAATACGACCTGGCCGGCTTCGCCGTGGGCGCGGTGGAGAAGTCGCAGCTGCTGGACGGGGCGAAGGTGCGCGAGGGCGACGTGCTGCTCGGCATCGCCTCGTCCGGTCCGCACTCCAACGGGTACTCGCTGATCCGCCGGGTCTACGACCGCGCCGGCCGCCCGGCCGACCTGTCCATCGGCGGCGTGGCCCTGGCCGACGCGCTGATGGCGCCGACCCGGTTGTACGTCAAGCCGGTGCTGGCGCTGCTGCGCGAACACGGCGAGGCGATCCACGCCATGGCCCACATCACCGGCGGCGGCCTGACCGAGAACATCATCCGGGTCGTCCCCGACGGCCTGGGTTTGGCGATCGAGGCCTCCGCGATCGTCCTGCCGCCGGTGTTCGACTGGCTGCAGCGCGAGGGCGCGGTGGCCGACGCGGAGATGTGGCGCACCTTCAACTGCGGCGTCGGCTTCGTGCTGGTGGTGCCGCAGGCGTCGCTGGCGGCGGTGTCCGCCGGCCTCGACGCGCAGGGCCTGGCGCACCGCGCCATCGGCCAGGTCGTTCGCCATGCCGGCGACGGCGAACGCGTCCGCATCGGCTGAGGCCCGCCAGGCAATGCCCGCGACCGGACGCAAGCCGCGCCTGGCCGTGCTGGTGTCCGGTCGCGGCAGCAACCTGCAGGCGCTGCTGGACGCCATCGCCGCCGGCGCCCTCGACGCGGAGATCGTCGGCGTGTTCTCCGACCGCCCGGCCGCGGCCGCTCTGGAGCGCGTCGCCCCCGAACTGCGCTGGAGCGCCGAGGCGCGCACCTTCCCCGACCGCGCCGCCTTCGACGCCGCGCTCGCCGATGCGGTGGACGCCGCCGAGCCCGACTGGGTGTTCTGCGCCGGCTACATGCGCATCCTCGGCGACGCCTTCGTCCGCCGTTTCGACGGACGCCTGCTCAACGTCCACCCGTCGCTGCTGCCCCGCTACAAGGGACTGCACACCCATGCCCGCGCACTGCAGGCGGGCGACGACGAACACGGCGCCAGCGTGCATTTCGTCGTGCCGGAACTGGATTCGGGGGCGGTGGCGGCGCAGGTGCGCATCCCGGTGCTGGCCGGCGACACGCCCGAAAGCCTGGCCGCACGCCTGCTGCCGCTGGAACATCGGCTGGTGGTGGCGGTGATGGCGCTGGCCACCGCGGGCCGGCTGGCTGAACGCGGCGGTCAGGTCCGGCTGGATGGTCAGACCCTGTTTAGTCCACTGCAACTAGATTCCAGCGGAATCCTGCACCCGGGATCACGAAGCTGACACCGCGTTCCGGGCATGCTGGTCCCGTTTCCCTGGTCCGCCGTCCGAATGCACCTCCGCCTGCCATTCCTCCGCTTCCCGCTGTTCGCCGCCTGCCTGGCGGTTGCCGCTCCCGTGGCGGCGCAGCCGTTGGCGGAGCCGCCGGCCGAGCTATCCCCGCCGCTGGCGCTGGAGCCGTTCGTGGCCACCTACGAAGCCCACTACCAGGGCAAGCCGGCCGGCAGCGCGACCATGCAACTGGTCCGCGACGGCGACGCGCGCTGGCGGATCGACCTCACCCTCCACGGCGAGCGCGGCATCGCCGGGCTGGCGCGGCTGAACGTGCAGCAGGCCACCGTGTTCGATACGGTCGATGGTGGCTACCGGCCTCTGAGCCAGGCCACCGTGCGCAAGGCGCTGCTGTTCGGCAGGCAGATCACCGGCGTCTACGACTGGTCGGCGATGCAGGCGCGCTGGGACGGCGACCTGAAGAAGCAGCGGCGGCAGCCGTTGCCGCTGCAGCATGGCGACATGAGCGCCCTGCTGATCAACCTGGCGATCATGCGCGATGCGCAGCCTGGCGCCACGCTGCATTACCGGATGGTCGACCTCGGCCGCGCGCGTGCGCACGTGTACCAGGCGGCGACCGAACCTGAGACCATGGCCGTGGGCGACATGAGCTACGACGCGCTGCGCGTGGCCCGCACCGCCGACGACGGCGACCAGACCGTGCTCTGGGTCGCCAGCGGCGTGCCCACGCCGATCCGGATCCTGCAACGAAAGGAGGGCGAGGACGAGATCGACCTGCGCCTGGTGGAATACCGAGGAGCCTGAACAAGATGAGCATCCATACCCGTACCGCCCCCGCCGCCCTGGCCCTGCTGCTGGCGCTGTCCGCCGGCGACGCCCGCGCCGCGGCGCTGGAGCCATTCACCGCCGACTATCAGGCCAGCTACCTGGGCATGCAGGCCACCGGCAACATGAAGCTCGAATCCGCCGGCGGCAACCGCTGGAAGTACAGCCTCAACATCCGCAACCAGCTGGCCGACATCAGCCAGAGCACCGTGTTCGAGGAACACCAGGGTCAGTTGCGCCCACTCAGCAGCAGCGACCGCGCCACCGCGCTGGTGAAGAAGAAGGCGGTGGAGGCCAACTACGACTGGACCACCGCGCAGGCGACCTGGAGCGGCGACGTCAAGCCCGACCGCCGCGGCCCGGTGAAGCTGCAGCCCGGCGACATGGACGCGCTGCTGATCAACCTGGCGGTGGCCCGCGACCTGGCCGCCGGCAAGCCGCTGAACTACCGCCTGGTCGACGAGGGACGGGTCCGGCCGATGCGCTGGGACGTGGTCGGCAAGGAGCAGATCAGCGTCGGCGGGGTGAGCAAGGAGGCGACCAAGGTGGTGCGCCGGACCGACAAGCGCGAGATGTTCGTATGGATCGTCCCGGACATGCCGGTGCCGGCGCGGGTGCTCCAGCGCGAGAACGGGATGGATACAATCGACCTGACGGTGCGCTCGGTGCGCTGAGCCGCCCATCTGGTTCTTGGCCCGTTGCAGGGGGCGGGCCACGGCGACCCAAGGCAAGGCAAAGGCGAAGGCAACCGCAAGAGCGCCGGGTGTGGTCGGCTTCGGGCTGAGCCGCGGCAGGCCGGGTGTGTTGCGGTCGTCTCGGCGGCACATCCGTGTGCCGACTCGCCGACGCGGCCATCCATGGCCGCTGCCGCAACACACCCGGCCTGCCACGTCTTCGGGGCGCTTTTGGTTCCTGGCTCCGTTCGACGCCGAATGCCGTCGCACGTTGCGACCCGGCTGCTATAGGAACCGGTCTTGCCGACGACCCGACAGCGCCGGCACAGGCGACGCTCTCGTCCCCCCAACGCCCGTGTCGCCTATGTGGGCTCCCAAGGAAGCCTCGCCGTGGCTGTTGTAGGAGCCGATTCATCGGCGACCCGATGTCATCGGACCAGGCGACGCCTTCTGACCCCTACGCTCGTGTCGCCCGCAAGACGGGCTCCTACAGGTTCTACCCACTCCCTTTCGTCACAGGCGAGGGAGCGCCTGGGAGGGATGCTCCTGTTTTTGCCCTTGCCTCCCGCTCCACCGGTCGAAGCCGAGCCCGCAACGCCGCCCGAGGACGTCGTCCCCCAGGGGGCTGGCGCAAGCAGCACAGGGATGTGCTGCGGTCGCGACTCGGAGGCAGGACGCCGCAGCGGAGCGATGCGCCAGACCCCTGGGGGACGGCGGCCCCGTCCGAAGCCGACGCTTTTGCTCCTACAGCACGCCCGACCGAAGCCAGCGCTTTTGCCCCAAGAGCCGCAGCGACGCCCCGTCCGAACCGCCTCGCGCAGCTACTGGCTGGCGGGGACCTCGCTGTCGAACACGGTCCTGCAGTCGACCCGGATCACCTCGCCGCTGCGGTACCAGCGGAAGGTGGTGCACTCGCGCGCGCCCTCGCGCGTGCGGGTCGCGGCGACCGCGTAGAACGCCTGCGCGATCTCGCCGCGGCTGACCGTCCCGTCCTGGTTCCAGTCCATCTCCCGCGTCTCGATGCCGCGGGTCGCCGCCATGCCGGCCCAGCTTGCCCAGCCGATGGCCAGCAGCAGCGCCGCCAGGATCCCCAGTAGCAGCTTGCGGCGCGGCGTCAGTTTGCCCTTGAGCAACATCAGCCGGCCACCCTGCGGATCCGCGCGCCGAGTGCACCGAGCTTCTCCTCGATGTTCTCGTAGCCGCGGTCCAGGTGGTAGATGCGCTCGATCGTGGTCTCGCCCTCGGCGACCAGGCCGGCCAGGATCAGCGAGGCCGAGGCGCGCAGGTCGGTGGCCATCACCGGCGCCCCGCTCAGCCGCCCCACCCCGCGCACGATCGCGGTGTGGCCGTCGACCTGGATGTCCGCGCCCAGGCGCAGCAGTTCGTTGACGTGCATGAAACGGTTCTCGAAGATCGTCTCGCTGATCACGCCCACGCCCTCGGCAATGCAGTTGAGCGCCATGAACTGCGCCTGCATGTCGGTCGGGAACGCCGGGTACGGCGCGGTGGTCAGGCCCACCGCCCGCGGCCGCCTGCCGTGCATGTCCAGGGTGATGCTGTCGGCGGTGGTGGAGATCTCCGCGCCGGCCTCGGCCAGCTTGACCAGCACCGCATCGAGGGTGTCGGCGCGCGCGCGGCGCGCGGTGACGCAGCCGCCGGTCATCGCCGCGGCGACCAGGAAGGTGCCGGTCTCGATCCGGTCCGGCAGCACGGTGTGGCGGCCACCGGACAGGCGCTCGACGCCGTGGATGGTGATCCGCGAGGTGCCGGCGCCCTCGACCCGCGCGCCGAGCGCGTTGAGGCACTCCGCCAGGTCGACGACCTCCGGCTCCATCGCCGCGTTCTCCAGCACCGTGGTGCCCTCGGCCAGGGCGGCGGCGGCCATCACGTTCTCGGTGCCGGTAACGGTGACCATGTCGAACACGAAGCGCGCGCCCTTCAGGCGTGGCGCGCGGGCCTTGATGTAGCCGTTCTCCACCGCGATCTCGGCGCCCAGCGCCTGCAGGCCGCGGATGTGCTGGTCGACCGGGCGCGAGCCGATCGCGCAGCCGCCCGGCAGCGACACCTCGGCCGCGCCGTGGCGCGCCAGCAGCGGCCCGAGCACCAGGATCGAGGCGCGCATGGTCTTGACCAGCTCGTACGGCGCCACGTGCTGGTCCACGCTGCGCGGGTCCACCACCAGGCTGCTGCCGCGCGAGAGCGTGCCCTGGTCGAACTCCACCCCGGCGCCCAGTTCGCCCAGCAGCTTGATCGTGGTGACCACGTCGTGCAGGTGCGGGACGTTGAGGATCTCCACCGGCCCGTCGGCCAGCAGGGTCGCGCACAGGATGGGCAGGACGGCGTTCTTGGCGCCGGAAATGGCAACTTCGCCACGGAGCGGCGCGCCGCCGCTGACTACGATCTTCTGCATGGGGATCCGGAAGGGAATGGCGGCGGGGACGGGCTCAGGCCGCCTCGTCGGGAGTGACGGTCTTCAGGGCCAGGGCGTGGATCGCCCCGCCCATCAGCTCGCCCAGGGTCGCGTAGACCATGCGGTGGCGGGCCAGCGGCAGCTTGCCGCGGAAGGCCTCGGCAACGACCGTGGCCTCGAAGTGGACGCCGTCGTCGCCCTGTACCTGCGCGCGGGCGCCCGGTAGGCCGTCCTCGATCATGCGGCGGATGGTGTCGGCGTCCATGGAGCGCTTGGCCTAGAATGAAGCCCCGCATTCTAGCGAATCCGGACGCTCCGGACCGAGCCCGCATGAGCCAGTCCCCCCTTCCGGCGGCACCTGCCGCGCCGGTTCCCGCAGTCGCCGACCCGGCCGGCCTGGTCGCCAGCGGCCGCCGCGTGCTCGAGATCGAGGGCCAGGCGCTGGCGGCGGTCGGCGCGCGCAT
Source organism: Pseudoxanthomonas suwonensis (assembly GCF_000972865.1). Taxonomy (NCBI): domain Bacteria; kingdom Pseudomonadati; phylum Pseudomonadota; class Gammaproteobacteria; order Lysobacterales; family Lysobacteraceae; genus Pseudoxanthomonas; species Pseudoxanthomonas suwonensis. The sequence goes on along the minus strand of NZ_CP011144.1, from coordinate 3,254,370 downwards.
CGGCGAGGACTTCGCCCGCGCCTGCGCGCTGGTGATGGCCGGCCGCGGCCGGGTGGTGGCCACCGGCATGGGCAAGTCCGGGCACATCGCGCGCAAGATCGCCGCGACCCTGGCCTCCACCGGCACGCCGGCGTTCTTCGTCCATCCGGGCGAGGCCGGGCACGGCGACCTGGGCATGATCACCGACGCCGACGTGGTCCTGGCGATCTCCTATTCCGGCGAATCCGACGAGATCCTGATGCTGCTGCCGGCGCTGCGCCGCCAGGGCAACACCGTGATCGCGATGACCGGCCGCCCGCAGTCGAGCCTGGCGCGCGAGGCCGACGTGCACCTGGACGTATCGGTACCGGCCGAGGCCTGCCCGCTGCACCTGGCGCCGACCTCCAGCACCACCGCCACCCTGGCCCTGGGCGACGCCCTGGCCGTCGCGCTGCTGGAAGCGCGCGGCTTCACCGCCGACGACTTCGCCCGCTCGCACCCGGCCGGCAGCCTCGGCCGGCGCCTGCTGCTGCACATCGACGACGTCATGCACGCCGGCGAGGCGCTGCCGCGGGTCGGCGCCGGCGCCAGCGTGGCCGAGGCGCTGGTGGAGATGAGCCGCAAGCGCCTGGGCATGACCGCGGTGGTCGACGACGCCGGGACGCTGCTGGGCATATTCACCGACGGCGACCTGCGCCGCGCCCTGGACCACGGCGTTGACGTGCGCCAGACCCCGATCGCCGAGGTCATGACCCGCGACCCGCGCACCGTCCGTGCCGGGCGGATGGCGACCGAAGCCGCGCACCTGATGGAGCAGCACCGGATCAACGGCCTGATCGTGGTCGACGCCGACAACCGCGCGGTCGGTGCGCTCAACATTCACGACCTGTTGCGTGCGCGCGTGGTTTAACGGCCCATTCCAGCAAGGTCCCTCCGTGCCCTACGACCCCCTCGCCCACGTCGATGCCGACATCCGCGAACGCGCCGCGCGCATCGGCCTGCTGTGCCTGGACGTGGACGGCACCCTGACCGACGGCCGCCTGTACTTCGACAGCGACGGCAGCGAACTGAAGTCCTTCAGCGTGCTCGACGGCCAGGGCCTGACCCTGCTGCGCCGTTTCGGCTTCCAGGTCGCGCTGATCACCGCCCGGCACAGCGTGGTCGCGCAGAAGCGCGGCGCCGAACTGGGGCTGGAGACCCACATCGGGGTCAAGGACAAGCTGTCGTGCATGGACGCTCTGGCTGCGCGCCACGGCCTGGACCGCGAACGCACCGCCTTCGTCGGCGACGACCTGCCCGACCTGGACTGCCTGCGCGCCGTCGGCCTGGCGGTGGCGCCGGCCAACGCCCACCCTTGGATCGCCGAGATCGTGCACTGGCGCACCCGCGCCCGCGCCGGCGAAGGCGCGGTGCGCGAGGTCTGCGACGTGCTGCTGGCCGCCCAGGGCCACGTCGAGACCCTGCTGCGCGGCGCGCACGCGCACGACGGAAGCCGCGCATGAGCTGGCGCACCGGCCTGGGCCTGGTCCTGCTGGTGGCGGCGATCGCCACCGGCTGGTCGGCCTGGCGCATGCGCGACCGCAGCGAGCCGCCGGCCACGGTCGGGCAGCGCTCGGACTACGTCCTGCGCGACTTCGAACTGGTGGTGCTGCGCGACGACGGCACCGAGTCGCTGCGGCTGCAGGCCCCCGAACTGCAGCGCAACCGCGAGGACGAGAGCGTGGCCATCGTCCAGCCGCTGTTCCTCATGCCCGGCGAGGAAGGCGGCTGGGAACTGCGCGCCGACCGGGGCTGGGTCAATGCCGACGCCAGCCTCGCCCGGCTGGAAGGGAACGTGGCGGGCGACAGCGCCGAAGGCCACGCCGTCCCGACCACCTTCCGCACCGATCGGCTCGAACTGCTCCCCGACCAGCACCTGGCCCGCACCGACGACCGCGTCACCCTGACCCGGCCGGGTATCATGCAGACCGGCGTCGGCTTCCAGGCCAACCTCCAGACCCGGCAATACCAGCTCCTATCCCAGGTCCAGACCCGCTATGACCCTCCCACGCGCCGCTAGCCTGCGGATCCTGCTGGGCTCGGCCCTCCTGTCGGCCGCGCTGCTGCCGGCGCTGGCCCTGGCCAAGGCCTCCGACCGCAACCAGCCGATGACGCTGGACTCGGACCAGTCGGACTGCAACCAGGCCGAGGCGAATGCGCGCTGCGTGTTCACCGGCAACGTGGTCATCACCCAGGGCACGCTGGACATCCGCGCCGACCGCGCCGAGATCGTGCAGCGCAACGGCGAGATCGACCAGGTGCTGCTGACCGGCAAGCAGGCCAGCATGAAGCAGCAGATGGACGACGGCACCACGATGAACGCGCGCGCCGACCGCATCGTCTTCGAACCGCGCAAGGACCTGCTGACCCTGACCGGCAACTTCCAGGTCGAGTCGCCGCGCGGCAGCAACAGCGGCCAGAAAATGGTCTACAACCTGGGCACCGGGCAGATGCAGAGCGGTGGCGACGGCACCCGCGTGCGCACCGTGATCCAGCCGCGCAACGCTGCGCCCCAGCCCGGGAGCGGCAACTGATGCTGGTCGCCGAAGGCCTGCGCAAGCGCTACAAGCAGCGCGAGGTCGTGCGCGAGTTCGGCCTGAGCCTGGACGCCGGCGAGGTGGTCGGCCTGCTCGGCCCCAACGGCGCCGGCAAGACCACCTGCTTCTACATGATCGTCGGCCTGGTCGCCGCCGACGCCGGGCGGATCGTCCTGGACGGCCGCGACATCACCGCCGAGCCGATGTACACCCGCGCCCGCCTGGGCGTGGGCTACCTGCCGCAGGAAGCCTCGGTGTTCCGCAAGCTCAGCGTGGCCGACAACCTGCGCCTGGTGCTGGAGCTGCGCCAGGACCTGGACGGCGACGGCATCGAGCGCGAGCTGTCCTCGCTGCTGGACGAACTGCAGATCGGCCACGTCGCCGACCAGCTCGGCGCCAGCCTGTCCGGCGGCGAGCGCCGCCGCTGCGAGATCGCCCGCGCGCTGGCCGCCCGGCCGCGGCTGATGCTGCTGGACGAGCCGTTCGCCGGCGTCGATCCGATCTCGGTCGGCGAGATCCAGCGCATCGTGACCCACCTCAAGAACCGCGGCATCGGGGTTCTGATCACCGACCACAATGTGCGCGAGACCTTGGGAATCTGCGACCGGGCGTATATCCTCGCCGAGGGAAGCGTACTGGCGCAGGGGGCGCCGGACGCACTGCTGGCCGATCCGGACGTGCGCCGGGTCTACCTGGGGGACCAGTTCCGCCTGTAGGTTCCTGTCCTGGAACCCTCCCCCCAGCCAGCAGTCCCGTCGATCCATACCTGGTAGGGACATGAAGGCACGGCTGCAGACATCGCTCGGACAGCACCTGGTCATGACGCCGCAGCTGCGCCAGGCCATCCGCCTGTTGCAGATGTCCACCCTGGAACTGCAGGCCGAGGTCGCCGAGGCGATCGAGACCAATCCGCTGCTGGAGTGGACCGAGGACGCTCCCTACGATGCGCCGACGCCCACCGACGGCAAGTCCGCCGAGGCGCCCACGGAGGCCGGCGACGGCGCCGACGAGGTCCACGACCGGCGCGACGACGACTGGATGCCCGACGAGGGCGGCTGGGAAGGTGGCAGCGGCGGCGGCGGTGGTGGCGGCACGGACGACGACCGCGAGGACGCGGCCGAACGCATGGCCGAGCCGGAGAACCTGGCCGACCACCTGCTCTGGCAGCTGCACCTGTCGCACCTGTCCGAACGCGACCGCCGCATCGGTGCGGCGCTGATCGACGCGCTGGACGAGGACGGCTACCTGCGCGAGCCGCTGTCGGCGATCGCCGAGACCCTGCTGCCGGAGGTGCATGCCGGCGAGGACGAGATCCTGACCGTGCTGCACCAGCTGCAGCGCTTCGACCCGGTCGGGATCGGCGCGCGCAACCTGGGCGAATGCCTGCACCTGCAACTGGAAGTACTGCCCGACTGTACGCCCGGCCGCGAACTGGCGCTGCGCATCGTCGACGGCCCGCTGGAGCGGCTGCCGCGCAGCGGCATCGCCGGCATCGCCCAGGAACTGCGCTGCCCGGTCGACGAGGTAGAGCAGGCGGTGCAGCTGGTGCGCTCGCTCGACCCGCGCCCCGGCAAGCAGGTCGGCGAGGTGGCCCAGGACAGCTACGTGATCCCCGATTGCGTGGTCTGGCGCCAGCGCGGAGTTTGGAAGGTCGCGTTGTCGCAGCAGGCGATGCCGCGCGTATCGATCCATCGCGGCTACGAGCAGATGATCCGCCGCTGCGGCGAGAGCGACGCCGGCTACCTGCGCAGCCACCTGCAGGAGGCGCGCTGGCTGCTGAAGAGCCTGGAGGCGCGCGGTGAGACCCTGCTCAAGGTGATGCGCTGCCTGCTGCGGATGCAGTCCGGATTCCTCGAGTTCGGCGAACAGGCGCTGCGCCCGCTGACCCTGCGCGAGATCGCCGGCGAGGTCGGCCTGCACGAATCCACCGTCTCCCGCGCCATCGCGCGCAAGTACGTGCGCACGCCGCGCGGCACCCTGCCGCTGAAGGCGTTCTTCGCCTCCGGCATCGACACCGACGGCGGCGGCGAGGCCTCCAGCACCGCCATCCAGTCGATGATCCGCCGTCTCATCGACGACGAGAATCCGCGCAAGCCACTGTCTGACGCCAAGCTGGCCGACCTGCTCAAGCAATCCGGGATTCCGGTGGCGCGGCGGACCGTGGCGAAGTATCGTGAAGCCATGAACATTTCGGCTTCGCACGAGCGGGTCCGGATCGGCTGAGACGAAGGCACGACCGAAGCACCCGCCTGGGGCGGAGCCGCCAACGCGGCAACGACCAAGGAGGTTCATGATGCGCATCGAAACCTATGGCCAGCAGTTGGAGGTCACCCCGGCGCTGAACGATTACGTCGAGACCAAGCTGCAGCGCCTCGATCGCCATTTCGACCAGCCCATCGAGGTCCGCGTCCAGCTCGGGCTGCGCAAGCCGGCGCACCACGCCGAAGCCAACCTCACCGTGCCCGGCCGCACCCTGCACGCCGACGCCGAGGGCGAGAACATGTACGCGGCCATCGACCTGCTGGCCGACAAGCTGGACCGGCTGATCCTCAAGCACAAGGAAAAGCAGCAGGACCACCACGCTCCGCGGGTGGCCGACGTCCTCTGAGGCTCCCCGCCCCGACGGCACCGGTGGCCCACGCGCCACCGGTTTGGGCCACAATGCGGCGCGAACCCCCAGCCGAGGCCCGGGCCGCATGAGGAACGCCAGCATCACCGCGCGCGAACTGTTCGACCAGCAGCAGGAGAAACTGGGCCTGCGCTGGCTGGCCGGCCAGAAGGGCGAGAACCGCGGGATCGAATCGGGCGACACCAACGCGCGCCGCCCCTCGCTGGCCGGCTACCTCAACGCGGTGTACCCGAACAAGGTGCAGATCCTCGGTAGCGAGGAACTGGCCTGGCTGGATTCGCTCGACGCGCGCCTGCGCTGGGAGACGATCGAGAAGATCATCCAGTTCCGCCCGCTGGCGCTGGTGATCAGCAAGAACCAGTCCTGTCCGGAAGACCTGCGCACCGCCGCCGAGGAGAGCGATACCCCGCTGTGGATCTCGCCGCGCCGCGGCCACGAGCTGCTCAACCACCTCTCCTACCACCTCGCCCGCCACCTCGCCCCGCGGGTGACCCTGCACGGGGTGTTCATGGAGATCTACTCGATCGGTGTGCTGATCACCGGCGAGGCCGGATCGGGCAAGAGCGAGCTGGCGCTGGAGCTGCTCAGCCGCGGCCACCGCCTGGTCGCCGACGACGCGCCCGAGTTCACCCAGATCGCGCCGGACGTGCTCGACGGCACCTGTCCCGAACTGCTGCAGGACCTGCTGGAGGTCCGCGGCCTGGGCGTGCTCAACGTGCGCGAGATGTTCGGCGACACCGCGGTGAAGAAGAACAAGTACCTGCGCCTGATCGTGCACCTCACCCGGCCGATGACCGAACCGAACCCGCACGGCTACGAGCGCCTGACCGGCGATTCGGGCACCCGCCACGTGCTCGACCTGGACGTGCCGCTGATCACCCTGCCGGTGATGCCCGGCCGCAACCTGGCGGTGCTGACCGAGGCGGCCACGCGCTTGCACATCCTGCGCACCAAGGGCATCGACCCGGCGGCGATGTTCATCGCCCGGCACAGCAACCTGCTGGAGCGGCGCGGGACATGAGCACGCCGCGGCCCACGCTGGTGATCGTCAGCGGCCTGTCCGGTTCGGGCAAGTCGGTGGCGCTCAAGACCTTCGAGGACCTGGACTACTACTGCGTCGACAACCTGCCGGTGGAACTGCTGCCGGCCTTCGCGCGCAGCATGATGCGCGAGGACGGCCTGCTGCCCGAGCGGATGGCGGTGGGGATCGACGTGCGCAGCCGGCACAGCGACCTGAGCCGCCTGGCCGAATGGCGGACCACCGCCGGATCCCTGGGCGTGGACGCGCGGCTGCTCTATTTCGAGGCCAGCGACGAAGTGCTGCTGCGCCGCTTCGCCGACACCCGCCGCCGGCACCCGCTGAGCCGGCTCGGGCTGTCTTTGCCCGACGCGCTGGCGCGCGAACGCGTGCTGACCACGCCGCTGCGCGAGGAGGCCGACGCGGTGATCGACACCAGCGCGCTCAACGTGCACCAGCTGCGGCGCCAGGTCATCACCGAATTCGCCCTGAGCCATGCGCCGGGGCTGTCGCTGCTGTTCGAGTCCTTCGCCTACCGGCGCGGCGTGCCGGCCGACGCCGACTTCGTGTTCGATGCGCGGGTGCTGCCCAACCCGCACTGGGACGCCGAGCTGCGGCCGCTGACCGGCCGCGACGCGCGGGTGCGCGACTACCTGGACGCACAGCCGGAGGTGGAGGCCTACGTCGCCCAGGTCGCCGGGTTCCTGGACACCTGGCTGCCCGGGCTGCGCAACGAGACCCGCGCCTACGTGACCGTGGCCTTCGGCTGCACCGGCGGCAAGCACCGCTCGGTCTACCTGGCCGAACGGCTGGCCACCCATGCCCGGGCGCAGGGCTGGGACCAGGTCGCCACCTACCACCGCGAGCAGGACTGAGCGGGCCGCCGCCCGCTCCAGCCACGGCGGGGGATCCATGTAGGAGCGGGCATGACCGCGACCCGACGCCTCGACACAGGCGACGCCGCCGTGGTTCCGACGCCCGTGTCGCGGTCATGCCCGCTCCTACAGGAGAGCCCCCAGCGCGCCTTCCCTGGCAAGCTTGCCCGCGACCCGACGCCTGTGTCGCCAGCAAGCTGGGCTCCTACAAGGGCCGGCGGTGCCGGTCCCTGCGCCCCTGACCGGGCTTGTCCCGGGCCGTCCCGGGACCTGCCGCGGGAAAAGCGACACCCCGCGCTGACGCCGGTCATAGCGCTCTGTTAACTTTCCGCCATGGCCTGTGGCATTCTCCTGATCACCCACCCCGGAGTCGGCAGCGCATTGCTGGCGGTCGCCACCGCCCTGCTGCGGAACCTGCCACTGCGGGCGGAAGCCTTCGAAGTGCCGTTCGATGCCGATCTCGACCAGCTGCTGCCGGCCGCCTCCGCGGCGCTGCGCCGGGTCGACGGCGGGGACGGCGTGCTGGTGCTGACCGACCTGTACGGCGCCAGTCCCAGCAACTTGGCCGCGAAGGTGGCCAGGCTGGGGACGCCGGTGCGGCGGGTGGCGGCGCTGAGCCTGCCGATGCTGCTGCGGGTCATGAACTATCCGGAACAGGGACTGGACGACCTGCCCGCCACCGCGGCGGCGGGCACGCGCAATGGAGCGATCATCGACGATGCTTGAACGTGAACTCACCGTCTCGAACCGCCTGGGCCTGCATGCCCGGGCCACCGCCAAGCTGGTGCAGGAACTGGCGCCGTTCCGCTGCGCGGTGACCCTGCAGGCGAAGGGGCGCGAGGTCAACGCCAAGAGCATCATGGGGGTGATGCTGCTGGCCGCCGGCCAGGGCACCCCGATCACCGTGCGCACCGACGGCGAGGACGAGGCCGCCGCCATGGACGCCATCACCTCCCTGTTCGAACGCCGCTTCGACGAGGACGCCTGACCATGGGCGCGCCGGGCCGTCCACGCGCTCGGCCGTCCGTCGTTTCCGCGCCCGCCGGCTCCCCGTCCACGGAGGCGCCGCGGTGAGGCAGGCCTTCGCCGGCCACGGCGCGTCGCGCGGCCTGGCCCTGGGCCGGGCCCGGGTGCGCCTGCCGCACGTGCTGGAGATGGCCGAGCAGCACGTCGCCGCCGCCCAGGTCGGGGCCGAGGCGCGGCGCCTGCACGATGCGCTGGAGGCCGCGCGCGGCGAGATGCGGGCGCTGCGCGAGAAGCTGCAGGGCGCGCTGTCGCGGGAGGCGGTCGAGTTCATCGACCTGCACGCGCTGCTGCTCGACGACCCGGAACTGGTCCAGGCGCTGGACACGCTGATCCGGCAGGAGCGCTATTCGGCCGGCTACGCCCTGCGCGTGCAGCGCGACCGTCTGGCCGCGGTGTTCGAGCGGATGGACGATCCGTACCTGAAGAGTCGGCTCGACGACCTGGACCACATCATCGGCCGGATCAACGCGCACCTGCACCGGCGCGAACCGCTGCCGCGCGGCACCGCCGGCGAGATCCTGGCCTGCGACAACGTCGCTCCGTCCGAACTGGCCCAGTTGCAGGCGCAGGGCGTGGTCGCGATCGTGTCCGCCGCCGGCAGCCCGCTCTCGCACAGCGCGATCCTCGCCCGCAGCCTGCACCTGCCGCTGGTCGTCGGCGCGGCCGGGATGCTGCAGCGGGTGAACGACGGCGACGTGGTGATGGTCGACGGCGAGACCGGCGAGGTCGTGGTCGATCCGGACGCGGACGACCTGCGCCGCTACCACCAACGCGAACTTCAGGACGCGCGTGGACGCCGCGACCTGGAGCGCCTGCGCAGCAAGCCCACCCGCACCCTGGACGGCGTCGACGTCGCCCTGCACGCCAACGCCGAGTCGCGCGAGGACGTGGCCCGCGCGCATGCGCTCGGCGCCGCCGGAGTCGGCCTGTTCCGCACCGAGTTCCTGTTCCTGCAGCGCACCGAACTGCCGGACGAGGACGAGCAGTTCCAGGTCTACCGCGACGCGGTGCTGGGCATGAGCGGCCGCCCGGTCACCTTCCGCACCCTGGACCTTGGCGCGGACAAGGTCGACCGCACCGGCCTGAGCCTGGCCAACGAGGACAACCCGGCGCTGGGCGTGCGCGGCGTGCGCCTGTCGTTGCTGTACGACCACGTGTTCGACACCCAGTTGCGCGCGATCGTGCGCGCCGCCGCCTACGGGCCGGTGCGGGTGCTGGTACCGATGGTCAGCTGCCGCGAGGAAGTGGTGCTGGTCCGGCGCCGGCTGCGCCGCGCGGTGGCGGCGGTGCGCCGGCGCGGGGTGGCGGTGGAGGCACCGCCGCTGGGCGCGATGATCGAGGTGCCGGCCGCGGCCATCGGCGTCCACGGCCTGGCCGACGCGGTCGACTTCATGTCGATCGGCACCAACGACCTGGTCCAGTACCTGCTGGCGGTGGACCGCAACAACGACGCGCTCGGCGACCTGTACTCGCCGCTGCACCCGGGCGTGCTGCGCCTGCTGGCCCATGTGATCGGCGCCGGCGAACAGCACGGCAAGCCGGTGGCCGTGTGCGGCGAGATGGCCGGCGACCCGCGCCTGGCGCCGCTGCTGCTGGCGCTGGGACTCAAGGAGTTCAGCCTGCATCCGTCGAGCCTGCTGGAACTGCGCCGCACGATCCGTGACTGCCGCCTCGGCGACCTGCGCTCGCGTGCGGGCCAATTGCTGCAGGCGCGCGACCGCGCCGCGATCGAGCGCTGGCTGCAGGCGGCCGGGTCCTTGTAGGAGCCGGGTTCAGCCGGCGACCCGACGTCGTCGGCACAAGCGACACCCTCGTCCACCTGACGCCCGTGTCGCCAGCAGGCTGGGCTCCTACAAGAAGCGCGTGGCAGCAGGCCTGTCCGGTCTATACCAATGCAACACATGCGGGCGATAATGCCGGCCATGAACGCCTGACCCGCCGCGCACCTCCACCGCGGCCCCTGCCCGCCACCGGAGACGCGCATGGCCGAAGCCGTCCGCCACGACAAGACCGCGCGCCAGCTGCGCCTGCTGTCCGATGCGCTGGACAGCGGCCGGCTGGGCCCGGTGCGGCGGCTGATCAACACCTTGGCCCCGGCCGAGATCGGCAACCTGCTCGAGTCGCTGCCGCCGGGCAAGCGCGAGGTGGTCTGGGGCCTGGTCGATCCGGAGGACGACGGCGAGGTGCTGGTCCATGTCGGCGAGGAGGTCCGCGAAAGCCTGTTGGCGGACATGGACACCGACGAAATCGTCGCTGCGGTCGAGGACCTGGACATCGACGACCTGGCCGACCTGGTCGAGGACCTGCCGGACACGGTCATCGACGAGGTCCTCAAGTCGATGGACCGCGAGAACCGCGAGCGCCTCGAACAGGTCCTGTCCTATCCGGAGGACACCGCCGGCCGCCTGATGAACCCGGACGTGGTCACCGTGCGCGCCGACGTCAACGTCGACGTGGTCCTGCGCTACCTGCGCCTGCGCGGCGAGCTGCCCGACCACACCGACCACCTGTACGTGGTCAGCCGCCGCCACCAGTACCTGGGCCGGGTGTCGCTGGCCGCGCTGGTCACCCACGAGGACTCGACCCCGATCAACCGCCTGATCGACGACGAGCAGCCGGCGATCGACGTGGGCGAGAGCGCGCAGGAAGTGGCGCGGCAGTTCTCCGACCACGACTGGGTCTCGGCGCCGGTGGTGGACGACAACAACATCCTGCTCGGCCGCATCACCATCGACGACGTGGTCGACATCATCCGCGAGCAGGCCGAGCACCAGGCGCTGGGCGCGGCCGGCCTGGATGAGGACGAGGACCTGTTCTCGCCGGTCAAGCGCGCCGTGCGCGGCCGCGTGGTCTGGCTGGGCATCAATCTGTTCACCGCGTTCCTGGCCGCCAGCGTGATCGGCCAGTTCGAGGTAACCCTGCAGAAGATCGTCGCCCTGGCGGTGCTGATGCCGATCGTGGCCGGCATCGGCGGCAATGCCGGCGTGCAGGTGCTGACCCTGATGGTGCGCGGCCTGGCGCTGGGCCAGGTCGGCGCCAGCAACGCGCGGATCCTGCTGTGGAAGGAGATCCGGGTGGCGCTGATCAACGGCCTGCTGATCGGCGGCATCGTCGGCATCATCGCCTTCGTCTGGTTCCGCAGCCCGCTGCTGTCAGTGGTGATCGCC